>CAYQLP010000047.1:0-10580 GCA_964418505.1 uncultured Geobacteraceae bacterium
CTTCTCGATCTCGTCGAAGAGGATCACGCTGTAGGGGTGGCGGCGGACCTTCTCGGTCAGCTGCCCCCCCTCCTCGAAGCCGACGTAGCCCGGCGGCGCGCCGATCATCCGGCTCACCGCGTGCTTCTCCATGTACTCGGACATGTCGATGCGCACCAGGTTCTGCTCGGAATCGAAGAGGGCTTCCGCCAGGGTCCGGGCCAGTTCGGTCTTCCCCACCCCGGTGGGGCCGAGGAAGATGAAGGAGCCGATCGGCCGCTGCGGGTCCTTGATCCCGGCGCGGGCGCGCAGCACCGCGTCGGCGACCAGTTGCACCGCCTCCTCCTGGCCGACCACCCGGCGATGGAGCAGTTCATCGAGGCGCAGCAGCTTGTCGCGCTCCCCCTCGACCAGGCGGGTCACCGGGATGCCGGTCCAGCGGGCGACGATGGCGGCGATCTCCTCCTCGGTGACCTCCTCGCGAAGCAGGCGCGGCCCACCGCCGGCCGTCGCGGCTTCGGCCTCGCGAAGCTGCCGCTCGAGCTGGGGCAGGCGGCCGTGCTTGAGCTCGGCGGCGCGGTTGAGATCATAGTTGCGCTCGGCCACGGCAATCTGCTGACGGGCCTGCTCGATCTCCTCGCGCAGCCCCTGGAGCTTCTTGATCGCCTCCTTCTCCCCGGCCCACTGGGCCTTGAGAGTATCGGCCTGGGTGCGCAGGTCGGCCAGTTCGCGGCGCAGGGCCTCAAGGCGTGCCTGGCTCCCCTTGTCGCGCTCTTTTTTCAGCGCCGCCTCCTCGATCTCCAGCTGCATGACCCGGCGGGTCACCTCGTCGAGCTCGCCGGGGAGCGAATCGATCTCGGTGCGGATGGTGGCACAGGCCTCGTCGACCAGGTCGATGGCCTTGTCGGGGAGGAAACGCTCGGTGATGTAGCGCTGTGACAGCGTCGCCGCGGCCACCAGCGCGTTGTCCTGGATGCGCACCCCGTGGTGGACCTCGAAGCGCTCCTTGAGCCCGCGCAGGATGCTGACGGTGTCCTCGACGTCCGGGGGCTCGACCTGCACCGGCTGAAAACGCCGCTCCAGCGCCGCATCCTTCTCGATGTGGCGGCGGTACTCGTCGAGGGTGGTGGCGCCGATGCAGTGCAGTTCGCCGCGGGCCAGCATCGGTTTGAGCATGTTGCCGGCGTCCATCGAGCCTTCGGCCTTGCCCGCACCGACGATGGTGTGCAGTTCGTCGATGAAGAGCAGAACGCGCCCCTCGCTCTGGCGGATCTC
Organism: uncultured Geobacteraceae bacterium; assembly: GCA_964418505.1. Classification (GTDB taxonomy): domain Bacteria; phylum Desulfobacterota; class Desulfuromonadia; order Desulfuromonadales; family BM103; genus VAUL01. The sequence goes on from CAYQLP010000047.1 coordinate 1,255, forward strand.
GGTGAGGACTGCCTTGAGGCGCTCCTCGAACTCGCCGCGGTACTTGGCCCCGGCGACCAGCGCGCCCATGTCGAGGGCGAAGACGGTCTTCTCCTTGAGCCCCTCGGGGACGTCGCCGCGCACGATGCGCTGGGCCAGCCCTTCGACAATGGCGGTCTTGCCCACCCCCGGCTCGCCGATCAGCACCGGGTTGTTCTTGGTCTTGCGCGAGAGGATGCGGATCACCCGGCGGATCTCGGCGTCGCGGCCGATCACCGGGTCGAGCTTCCCCTTGTGCGCTTCCCGGACCAGGTCGCGGCCGTACTTCTCCAGGGCCTCGTAGGTCGCTTCCGGGTCGGCGCTGGTCACCCGCTGGTGGCCGCGCACCTCGGTGAGGACCTGGAGGAGGCGCTCGCGCGTGACGTTAAACTCCTTGAGGATCCGCGCCGAGGCATTTTTGCCCCCTTCGTCGGCGAGGGCCAGCAGCAGGTGCTCGACGCTCACGTACTCGTCCTTGAGCCGCCGTCCCTCCTCCTCGGCCTTGACCAGCAGGCTGCTGAAGCGCTGGGTGACGTAGACCTTGCCGGGCTCGACCCCGGGGCCGGAGACCGCCGGGCGGCGCTGCAGTTCCTCGCGCACCGCCCGCCCCAGGTTCTGCGGGTCCAGATCAAGGCGCGCCACCAGCCGCGGCACCAGCCCCCCCTCCTGCTCGAGCAGGGCCAGGAGCAGATGCTCGCCGTCGACCTCGACATGGCCGTGGCGCACCGCCAGGCTCTGGGCGGCCTGCAGCGCTTCCTGGGATTTGAGGGTGAAACGGTTGATGTCCATGACGGCTCCTTGTCTTTAGCGCTCGGTGGCTCTTACTTCAAGTTTATCGCCTCAAAGGCTTTTGGCTATGACCGGGCCGGGGACGCCCCCGGCCCGTTATTCTCAATGCCGCGTGGTGACGGTGATCCGTCGCGGCTTGGCCACTTCGGCCTTGGGCAGCTGCAGGGTCAGCACGCCGTCGCTGATCTCGGCGGTGGCCCGGGCGACATCGAAGGTGTCGGGGATCTGGAACTGCCGCCAGTAGCCGTCCATGGCGTACTCGCGCCAGAGCAGCTCGCCGCCGCCGCAGGCCGCCTGCCCCTCAATGGTCAGGATCCCCTGGTCGACGCTGATCTCCAGCTTCTCCCGGTCGAGGCCGGGGACGTCGGCAACCAGGGTCAGCCCCTCGGCGGTTTCGAAGATGTCGACCGGCGGGGCCAGGTAGCGGCTGCGCGAACGGGTCGCTTCGCGGTTGAGAGTGGCCTGGCGGGCGGTGGTCAGGTCTTTCTCGCTCATGGCGTTTTCTCCTTTGTTGGCTTGCGCTCAGCGCAGTTCGATGCTGATTTTTTTCGGCTTGGCCGCTTCGGCCTTGGCCAGGGTCACGCAGAGCAGGCCGTTCCTGAACTCGGCGGTGACCCGCCCGGCATCGATCTCCACCGGCAGTTCGATGGTGCGCAGGAATCGGCCGATGCCGCGCTCCCGACGGTGCCAGGTGCAGCCGTTCTCCTTGATCTCCGCCCCCTTGCGCTCGCCGCTGATGGTCAGGGTGTTGCCGAGCACATGCATATCGATGCTTTCGGCGCTGATCCCGGGGAGGAGCGCCTCGACGTACAGGTGATTGTCGTCCTCGCGCAGGTTGACCCGCGGCCAGCCGCGCAGGGCGGCCCCGTCCACGCTGGCACCCGTCAGGCCGCCCAGCCCGAAGCCGCGCAGAACCTCGTCCATCTCCCGCTGCATGCGGCCCAGCTCTTTCAGCACTTCCCAGTTTTTCATGACTGCACCTCCTCGTAGTGGTCACCGGGTTCGTCCCGGCCAAGATCGCTGCCCATTCATACTTCAAGGGGCGTGCCAATCTACGCGAAGGCGTAAGACAGCGATTAACAAAGCTTTTCGCTCTCTCCCGGGAGAATTCTCCATGCTTGCGACGTCGCAATCTGCAACAGTGGCAACACTTGCGACGTCGCAAGACGAGCGGAAACGACCGGGGGAGAGATGGGAAGACAGAAGACTCTGGCGGGGTTGTGAGGGTCGTCAGCGACGGGTGGAGAGGTTATCCCGGTGCAGTCCGAGGCGTTTCAAGGCACGGTAGAGGGTGGCGCGGTGGACGCCGAGCAGGCGCGCGGCGGCGGAGAGGTTGCCGCCGGCCGCCTGCCAGGCGCGGCGGATGGCGGCCAGCTCGAGGTTGACCGGCCGGGTCGAACGGCGCAGCACGGCGGCGGGGGCCTCGGCGGGGGAGCCGGGGAGCGGCCAGGGGGGGGCGACCGCCGCCCCCGGTCCGGCAGGCTCCGGGCCCCACTCGCCGGGGGTGAAATCCTGGCGCTCGCGCACCCACTCGCGGAAGGCCCGCGCGCCGATCACTTCGGCGTGGGTCTCGACGAAGACCCGCTCGAGGACGTTGCGCAGTTCGCGGACATTCCCCGGCCACAGGTAGGCGTCGAGGAGGGCCATGGCCTCCGGGCTGAGGCGCTCCACCGGACGGGCATACTTGCGGCGGAAGAGGTGCAGGAAGTGCTCGACCAGCAGCGGGATGTCCTCCGGGCGCTGGCGCAGGGGCGGCAGCTGGATGCGCAGCACGGCCAGGCGGTGATAGAGGTCGGCGCGGAAGCGGCCGGCGTGCACGGCCTGCTCGAGGGCCACGTTGGTGGCGCCGACCACCCGCACGTCGACGGCAATCGGCCGCTCGCCGCCGACCCGCTCGACCACCCCGTCCTCGAGGACCCGCAGCAGCTTGGCCTGGGCGGAGAGCGGCATGTCGCCGATCTCGTCGAGGAAGATGGTCCCGCCGTGGGCGCGCTCGAAGCGTCCGCGATGGGTGTCCCGGGCGCCGGTGAAGGCCCCCCGTTCATGGCCGAAGAGCTCCGACTCGAGCAGTTCGGCGGCGATTGCCGAACAGTTGACGGCGACGAAGGGGCCGGCCTGGCGCGGCCCCTGGACATGCAGGGCCCGTGCGACCAGTTCCTTGCCGGTGCCGGTCTCGCCGGTGACAATCACCGCCGCATCGGAACGGGCATAGAGCTCGATCTTGCGGTAGACCTCGCGCATCCCGGCACTGGCGCCGACCAGCCCGAAACGCGCGGTCGACTGATCAGTGACTTGCGGCAGGTGCTCAGTCGGAATGATGGCAGGCAAATGATCCATAGGGCGATTCTAAAGCCCCTCCGCCCCCGAAACAAGCCCGCCATCGTCCGGGGCTTGCTTTTCGCGGCGGCAACGGGCAAAGATACCCCGATGCAAACAGAATCAGGGAGGTGGGCAATGGGCCGCTGCCGCGAAGGAAAATCCGAAGTACCGTTCGACCAGGCGACGCACAAGTGCGGCAAGTGCGGAGCGCGCACCGCCGAGCCCAGCCACGTCTGCCAGCCGCGGCCGATCGCCGGGCCGGGCGTCGCCGAGCAGCCGCAGCAGTGACGGCGCGATGAACATCGAGATCGAACGGAAGTTCCTGGTCCGGGACGACAGCTGGCGGCTGACCGCCGACGGCGGGCGCCGCTACCGCCAGGGCTACCTGTGCAGCGAGCCCGGGCGCACGGTGCGGGTGCGCATCGGCGGCGAGGAGGCGATCCTGGCCATCAAGGGGAAGCGCAGCGGGCTGGCCCGCCCCGAGTACGAGTACCCGATCCCGCTGGCCGACGCCGAGGCCCTTCTCGACGGCTGCTGCCCGCAGCCGCCGGTGGAGAAGACCCGCTACCTCGTCCCCTTCGCCGGGCTGACCTGGGAGGTCGACGAGTTTTCCGGCGCCAACCGGGGGCTGATCCTCGCCGAGGTCGAACTGGAACGGGTCGATCAGCCGGTGCCGCTCCCCCCCTGGGCCGGACGGGAGGTCACCGACGACGGCCGCTACTACAACGCCTACCTGGCCCGCTGTCCCTATACGCAGTGGCCCGAACAGAAGACCTGAAAACTAAGGAGCCTCCGATGAAAACCCGTGCCAGGTTTCTCGATTACGAGTACGAAGAAGTCCTCGACCTCAAGACCCGCGAACTGATCCGCGTCGGCTGCGCCGTGGCGGTCAACTGCCCCGATTGACTGACCAAGCACTTCGCGGTCGCGAAGCAGGCAGGCGCCACCGACGCCGAATTGAAGGAAGCCATGGCCTACGGCATGATCGCCCCGGGGGGGCGGGCCAAGAATTTCGCCAAGGGGATGCTCCCCCAGCTGGGGCTGGCGGAGAAGGAGTAAGGCCTCCCGCCACCACCTGCATGGATGATTTTCTCTCCCCCTCCGCCCGTGACCAGCTGCGGACGGCCATCAGCGCGGCCGGCGGCAACGAGGTCTTCGCCCTCGGCCGCACCGACGAAGAGCGCACCGTCGTCGAGGTCGAGATCCTCGCCCGCGGCCACCGCGAGGCGGTGCCGGCGATCCTCCAGCTGTGCCGCCCCGGCGACGTGGTCATTCACAATCACCCCTCCGGCAACCTCACCCCCTCCGCCGCCGACCTGACCATCGCCTCGCGCCTGGGCAGCCAGGGGGTCGGCTGCTACATCGTCGACAACCAGGTCAGCGACCTCTACCGGGTGGTCGAGGCCCTGGCCCCGACTCCGCGCCGCAACGTCGCCGCGGAGGAGGTCGCGGCCCTGCTCGCTCCCGGGGGGAAGGTCAGCGCCGCCCTCCCCGGCTTCGAGGAGCGCCCCGAACAGCTGCGCATGGCCTTCTCCGTCCTCGCCGCCTTCAACCGCGACCGCATCGTCCTGGTCGAGGCCGGCACCGGCACCGGCAAGAGCCTCGCCTACCTGGTCCCGGCGCTGCTCTGGGGGCTGGCCAACGAGGAGCGGGTGGTGGTCTCGACCAACACCATCAACCTCCAGGAGCAGCTGATCCGCAAGGACCTCCCCTTCCTGCAGCGGGCCAGCGGCCTGGAGTTCCGCGTCGAGCTGGTCAAGGGGCGCACCAACTACCTGTGCCGCCGCCGCCTGGAGAGCGCCTCCGCCGAGCCCGGCCTCTTCGAGGCCGGCCAGGCCGCCGAGCTGATCGATCTGCGCGCCTGGGCAGCGGTGACTGCCGACGGCTCCCGCGAGGAGCTTCCCATCCCCCCCGGCGAGCAGCTCTGGGACGAGGTCTGCTGCGAGGCCGACCAGTGCGCCCGCGCCCAGTGCCGCCACTTTGCCGCCTGCTTCTTCCACCAGGCCCGGCGGCGGGCCGCCCAGGCCGACCTGCTGGTGGTCAACCACGCCCTGCTGCTGGCCGACCTGAGCCTGCGCCGGCAGACCGACAACTACACCAGCGCCGCCGTCCTCCCCCCCTTCGGCCGGCTGATCCTCGACGAGGCTCACCATCTCGAGGAGGTCGCCACCCGCTATTTCAGCACCCAGGTGACCCGCTTCGCCTTCGCCCGCACCCTCAACCGCCTGCGCCACCCCCGCAAGCCGCAGCACGGCCTGCTGCCGCGCCTGCTGGCCCTCCTCCTGCGCGACCTCCCCGAACGCGAGGAGAGCCGCCTCAAGGAGCTGCACGGGCAGATCGAGGGGCTGCTCGGCGGCGCCCAGGCACTGCTCGACCGCGCCCCCGGCGAACTTGAGGAACTCGGCACCGAACTGGCGGAACTGGCCGGCACCGCCCTCCCCGCCCACCAGGAGCTGCGCCAGCGCCTGGTGCCGGCGCTCACCGAAGCCGCGGCCTGGGGCTCCATCGCCGCCCGCGTCCGCACCCTGGCGGCGGCCAGCGAGGAACTCGGCGAACGCCTCGAAGCGCTGCTCGGCGCCCTCAACACACTCCCCGAGCCGGCCGCCGAGAACACCCGCTCGGTGGGCACCGACCTCGGCGGGATCGCCCTGCGCCTGCACAGCCTGGGCGCCCAGCTGCGCGCCTTCGCCGCGGCCGATCCGGCCGGCTGCGCCTGGTTCGAAATCGCCCGGGGCCGGATCGGCCGCGGCGAGGGGACGATCGTCCGCCTGTGCACCGCCCCCCTGGAGGTCGCCCCGCTGCTCAAGGAGACGCTCTTCGCGCGCCTGCGCAGCGTCGCCCTGACCAGCGCCACCCTCACCGTGGCCGGCACCTTCCGCTACCTGCGCGGCCGCATCGGCCTGGCCGACGCCGAGGGCGGGCGGCTCGACGAACTACTGCTCGCCTCCCCCTTCGACTACCGGCGGCAGGCCCTGGTGGCGGTGCCCACCGACATCCCCGAGCCCGGCGCCCACGGCTACGCCGAGATGGTCCGCGACCTCACCGAGAAAGCGCTGCTGCTGGCCGACGGGCGCAGCTTCGTGCTCTTCACCGCCTACACCCTGCTCAAGCGCATCCATGCCGAACTGACCCCGCTGCTGGCGGCGCGCGGTTATCACGTGCTGCGCCAGGGGGATGCCACCCGCCACCGCCTGCTCGAGCAGTTCCGCCAGGACCCGACCAGCATCCTCTTCGCCACCGACTCCTTCTGGGAGGGGGTCGATGTGCCGGGGCGGGCGCTGGAGCAGGTGATCATCACCCGCCTCCCCTTCAAGGTCCCCACCGAGCCGGTTCTCGAAGCCCGCGCCGAAGCGATCGCCGCCGCCGGCGGCGACCCCTTCATCGACTACACCGTCCCCCAGGCGGTCATCCGCTTCCGCCAGGGCTTCGGCCGCTTGATCCGCAACCGCAGCGACCGCGGCGTGGTCCTGATCCTCGACAGCCGGGTGGTCCGGCGCGGCTACGGGCGGACCTTTTTGGCCTCCCTCCCCGACGTCCCGGTGACGGCCCTGCCCGGCGCGGAACTCCTCCGCACCCTCGGCGACTTCTTCGCCGGCCGCGACTGAACGGGGCTGGAAACCGTTTGCTGACCAGCCCGCAGACCGCCTGCGTTTGATCTTCGCGGCACCAATGCTAAACTTTTGTCCACCGGCAAAACTGCCCCTTCGTTGCCGGATTCCCCCGCAGCAACTGTGGGGACGACTCAACCCTGACGAGGTGCTCCTTGTACGCCATTTTCGAACCGCTGCGCCAGTGGCTCAACCGCCATACCCCGCAGATCAGCCATCATGCCGTGGTCCGCGATCTCAACGCGGAAGTGGAGATCACCCCGGGCTACTTCCTGGCCCTCAACATCGCCAACCTGATCGCCCTGTGCGGCCTGCTCCTGGGCAGTTCGCCGGTCATCATCGGGGCGATGCTCATCTCCCCGCTGATGGGACCGATCCTCAGTGTCGGCTTCGCCTTCGTCACCGGCGACGAAACCATCTGGCGCAAGGCGATCCGCAAGATCCTCATCAGCGTCACGCTGTCGATCCTGGTCGCGGCCCTGGCGACGTTCCTCTCGCCGCTCCAGGAGGTGACCGGGGAAATTCTCGCCCGCACCCGCCCCAATCTCTACGACCTGATCATCGCCTTTCTCGCCGGGATTGTCGGCGCCGGCGCCCTGTGCACCAAGAAAAGCGCCATGACCATCGTCCCCGGGGTGGCCATCGCCACCGCCGTCATCCCGCCCCTCAGCGTCACCGGCTTCGGCCTGGCCACCCTGGATATCGCCATCCTCTCCGGCGGCTTCCTGCTCTTCTTCACCAACTTCGTGGCGATTATCCTCGCCACCTGCACGGTTTTCTACTACTACGGCTTTCGGCGGCAGATGTCGGGGGAGGTCGAACTGTCGCAGATGAAGAAACGCTTCACCTTTCTCATCGCCGTGCTTATCCTGATCTCCATCCCCCTGGCCCTGACCCTGAAGAATTCGCTCAGCGAAATCCGCCTGAACAGTGCCATCGGCGCCGCCCTGCGCCATGAACTCGAGCAGGAGAAGCGCTCGCACCTGGTCGCCTTCACCTACGCCGAACAGGACGACGGCACCCTGGCGATCGGCGTCAACCTCAACACGGTGCGCTACCTGAGCGAGGAGGAAGTCGGGGAGGTCGAGAAGCTGGTCGGCAGGGGGCTGGCCCGCACGGTGGTGCTGAATGTCGAGCAGGTGCTGGTCAAGGCCGGCGGCCTGCGGCCGGGTGCCGCCGACTCCGCAGCAACGCCGGCGAGCCCCGCCACCCCCGCCGAGACCATCGCCGGGCTCAGGGACAGCCTGCGCTCGCTGGTGCAGAAATCCGTCCGCCGTATCGAGCGGGTCATCGCGCCCGAATCGATCCCCGCATTTACCGTCGCCATCGACAACGCCAGCGAGCGGATCGCCGTGCACCTGACCCTGCGCCGCGACGCCCCGCTGTCCGCGGGAGAAGGCAACTGGCTGCAGGGGATGCTCGCCGAGGATCTCGGCAAGAACGTCACCCTGAGCGTCGAACAACAGCCCTTCGTCCCGCCGCTGAGCTTCGCCGACGGGGAGAGCGAACTCAGCGAGGCGATGAAGGCGGCCCTCGCCCCCCTCGGCACGATTTACCGTCAGAGCCGTGCCGCCGCGGTCAGCATCGAGGCAACCAGCGGCCAGGCCGGGGTAGCGGCGCGGAAACTCGCCGGGGAGCGGCTCCGCCTGGTGACCGCCCTGCTGGTCACGGAGGGACAGATCCCTGCCGAGCGCATCGACAGCCGGATCGTCACCACCCGGGACCGCGCGCCGACCGTTCGCGTCACCCTGCACGAGGATGTGGCACAGCGGGTGCGCTGAGGAACGGGCCGGGAGTGCAAAAAACGGGGCCGGGAGAAAACTCCCGGCCCCGCCGTGATTGCAGCTGCAGCAATCTTTCAGTGCAGCAGCCGGTACTGGACAATATAGATCAGGGCGCCGGCGATGTAGCCGATCAGGGCCAGGCCGCCGATGCGCCGCGCGTACCAGAAGAAGTGGATCTTCTCCAGCCCCATCGCCGCCACCCCGGCCGCCGAACCGATAATCAGGATCGAGCCGCCGGTCCCCGCGCAGTAGGCCATGAACTCCCAGAGGAAGCTGTCGGGCGGGTACTGGGCCAGATCGTACATCCCCATCGAGGCCGCCACCAGCGGCACGTTGTCGACGATCGCGCTGACCATCCCGATGATCATGACGATGACGTCGAGGCGGCCGACCGTCTGGTCGAGCCACTTGGCCAGGCCGGTCAGGATGTGGGTGTGCTCAAGGGTCGCCACCGCCAGCAGGATGCCGACGAAGAAGACAATCGAGGCCATGTCGATCTGGCGCAGGGCCCGCACCAGGGTCAGGTGCTCCTTGGCCTCATCGTCCTTGGTGCTGTGGATCAGCTCGCCAGTCAGCCAAAGGATGCCGAGGCCAAAGAGAATCCCCATAAAGGGCGGCAGGTGGGTCACGGTTTTGAAGATCGGCACGCAGACCAGAATGCCGAGCCCCATACAGAACATCAGATTCTGTTCGAAGGGGGTGGTCTTCGGCCGGTGGCCGTGGTGACCGAGGCCATGATCGACGCGCGCCGGCGCAACGACTTCACGACCCTTGAGGAAGTAGCTGGTCACCGCCAGGGGGACCACCA
>CAYQLP010000047.1:10618-13451 GCA_964418505.1 uncultured Geobacteraceae bacterium
GGTGATCTGCCCGCCGATCCACAGCATGGTGGTGGTGACGTCGCCGATCGGCGACCAGGCCCCGCCGGCATTGGCGGCAATGACGATGACCCCGGCGAAGAAGAGACGGTCGTCGTGTTTGTCGAGAAGCTTCTTCATCAGCGAGATCATGACGATGGTGGTGGTCAGGTTGTCGAGCACCGCACTGAGGAAGAAGGTGACGAAGCCGACCAGCCAGAGCAGCGAGGTCAGGCTGGTGGTCTTGATCCGCGAGGTGATGACTTCGAAGCCGTTGTGGGCGTCGACCACCTCGACGATGGTCATCGCCCCCATCAGGAAGAAGACAATCTGCGCCGTGCCCATCAGCGATTCGCCGAGCTGCTCGTTGACCAGGTGGTGATCCCCGGTGGAGAGGGCATAGAGGGTCCACAGCAGGCCGGCGCCGATCAGGGCCGAGGCCGACTTGTTGACCTTGAGCGGATGTTCCAGGGCGATCGCCGCGTAGGCGATGACAAAGATGATGACCAGGGCTGTCAGCATGGTTACGGTCCTCAAAGCGAAAATTGGCGGCTGCCCTTGCGGACAGCCGCCTCGTTGCGGTCGGGCGGAGATTAGCCCCCTCTCACCCGCAGGTCAACCAGCAAATTAGTGGCTCTGGGCTTTAGGAACATTTTTGCCCGGGTAGCGCAGGCTCTCGACCAGTTCCTGGATCTCCTGCGGGAGACCACGTACATGCTGACGAAGTTGAAGATCATCCCCAGGGTGCCGATCCCTTCCGGCGAAATCCCGAACCACCAGTTGGCCGCCACATTGTACGACGGCGGGTTCATGAACTTGAACCAGATGATGTAGCCCGCGGTGAAGACGATGCCGACGATCATCCCGGTCATGGCGCCGTAGACGTTGGTCTTCTTGTTGAAGACGCCCATGATGATCGCCGGGAAGAAGGAGGCCGCCGCCAGGCCGAAGGCGAAGGCCACGACCTGGGCGACGAAGCCCGGCGGGTAGATGCCGAAGAGGCCGGCGATGCACACCGCCACCGCCGCGCCGATACGCGCGGCGAGCAGTTCGGACTTCTCGCTCATGTTCGGGAACATGATCGACTTCATCAGGTCGTGGGAGACCGCCGCCGAGATGACCAGCAGCAGGCCGGCCGCGGTGGAGAGTGCCGCCGCCAGGCCGCCGGCGGCGATCAGCGCGACCACCCAGTTGGGGAGCTTGGCGATCTCGGGGGAGGCCAGGACGATGATATCGTTGTCGATCTTCAGCTCGTTGGCGCTCTTGGCATCATCGATCGAACCCTTGGCGTACTGGATGATGCCGTCGCCGTTCTTGTCCTTCCAGGCCACCAGCTTGGTCTTCTCCCAGTTCTTGAACCAGGACGGGGCTTGGGTGTACTCGACGTTGTGCAGGGTCTTGATGAAGTTGGTGCGGGCGAAGGCCGCAACCGCCGGGGCGGTGGTATAGAGGATGGTGATGCAGATCAGCGCATAGCCCGCCGAGGAGCGCGCGTCGCGGATCTTGGGCACGGTGAAGAAGCGGATGATGACGTGGGGCAGGCCGGCGGTGCCGACCATCAGCGCGAAGGTGATGAAGAAGACGTCGATCAGCGGGCGCTGCCCGGCGGTGTAGGCGGCGAAGCCCAGGTCCTTGTGCAGCCCGTCGAGAACGTCGAGGAGATAGCGGCCCTGCGCCGAGGCGTCGCCCAGGACCTGGGCACCGTCTGCCGAGATGGTCGAGCCGAAGCCGAGTTGCGGGATCGGGTTGCCGGTGAGCATGATCGAAACGAAGATCGCCGGCACCATGTAGGCGACGATCAGCACGCAGTACTGGGCCACCTGGGTGTAGGTGATACCTTTCATGCCGCCCATGGTCGCATAGAGGAAGACCAGAGCCATGCCGATGATGACGCCGGTGTTGATGTCGACTTCGAGGAAGCGCGAGAAGACGATGCCGACGCCGCGCATCTGCCCGGCGACGTAGGTGAAGGAGACGAAGATGGCGCAGAGCAGGGCGATGACGCGCGCCGAGTTGCTGTAGTAGCGGTCACCGATGAACTGCGGCACGGTGAACTTCCCGTACTTGCGCAGGTAGGGGGCCAGCAGCATGGCCAACAGCACGTAGCCGCCCGTCCAGCCCATCAGGTACATCGAGCCGTCGCGGCCGAGAAAGGAAATCAGGCCGGCCATCGAGATGAAGGAGGCCGCGCTCATCCAGTCTGCACCGGTGGCCATCCCGTTGGCGATCGGGTGTACCGACTGCTCGGCGGCATAGAAATCAGCGGTGGTCTTGGCTTTCGCCCAGAAGGCGATGCCGATATACAGCGCGAAGCTCGCGCCGACGATAATCCAGGTCCAGGCAAGAATACTCATAATTGATCACCCTTCCGTATCAAAGTGGGGGTCTTAATCCTCGTGAACGTCGTACTTCTTATCGAGCTTGTTCATCAAGGCGACATAAACGAAGATCAGGATGACGAAAATCACCTCCGAACCCTGGTTGGCGAACCAGAAGCCAAGCTTGAAACCGCCGATCGACATGCTGTCCAGCGGGTTGGCAATCAGGATGCCGCACAGGTAGGACACCGCGAACCAGATCGACAGCAGGATGATGATGTAGGTCAGGTTCTCTTTCCAGTACGCCTGCAGCTTTGCCTTGTCTTCCATAAGTGACACTCCTTGCTAAATTTGGTGGATCAGCAACCCCTTACCCCATTTGAAATCCGCGCCATCAAACCTCCTTTCCCGAAACCGTCAATCCCTGAAAGTTCCGCACCGGGCCCCGCCTGCCCAAAGTGCTGAACCAGCCTGTTATATGGTTTTGCGCCGCAGGTAGTGGCCCAGGTAGCCGAGCC
>CAYQLP010000048.1:0-13196 GCA_964418505.1 uncultured Geobacteraceae bacterium
AACGGCCTGCGCAGCATCGGCGAGGCGCTCGGTCACGGCAATTACGTCCGCGTGCGTCTCGGCGTCGGTCGTCCCCCGGCCGGGGGCGATGTCTCCGGCTATGTCCTCAGCCGCTTCGCGGCCGGTGAGCGGGGACAACTGGACCAGTATCTCGATGCGGCGGCCGATGCCGTGGAGATGCTGGTGCAGCGCGGCGTCACCGAAGCGATGAATGCCTTCAATAACCGCGATCTGATTGCTCCACCACAGATTTAATCACCATATCAGGAGGTAGTGAGACAATGGAAATTCAGATGCTGGCCCCGGTTTTCGGGGTGGTCGGCTTCGTCATCGCACTGGTCATCTACAACGTGATCAAGTCCGAGCCGGTCGGCAACGAGAAGATGCGCGAGATCTCCGAGGCGATCCGCGGCGGCGCGATGGCCTTTCTCAAGCGCGAGTATACGGTGCTGGCCGTCTTCATCGTCCTGGTCTTCATCTTGATCAGTCTTGCGCCGAGCCTCGGCTACCAGACTGCCCTGGCTTTCCTGGGCGGCGCCGCCTGCTCGATGCTCTGCGGCTTCATCGGCATGAAAGCGGCCACTCACGCCAACGTGCGCACCGCCGAGGCCGCCCGCGGCAAAGGACAGGGGGCGGCGCTGATGGTCTCCTTCAACGGCGGGGCGGTCATGGGACTGTCGGTTGCATCCCTCGGCCTGATCGGCGTCGGCATCGCCTATATCCTCTTCGGCGGTGACCCGCAAACCTCTATCTACATCAACGGCTTCGCCATGGGCGCTTCGTCGATCGCGCTCTTCGCCCGTGTCGGCGGCGGCATCTACACCAAGGCTGCCGATGTCGGTTCCGACCTGGTTGGCAAGGTTGAGGCCGGTATCCCCGAAGACGATCCGCGCAACCCCGGCGTCATTGCCGACAACGTCGGCGACTGCGTCGGCGATACTGCCGGCATGGGCGCCGACATTTTCGAATCCTACGTCGGTTCGATCATTGCCACGGTGGCCATCGCTGCGGCCGCCGGCACCGGTCTGATGAGCATCCTGGCCGGTGAACCGGTGGAAATGGGCAGCGAACTCTTCCGCCTCACCCAGGCCAACGCCATGCTCCTTCCCCTGGTCCTGGCCATGGCCGGGCTGGTTTTCTCCCTGCTCGGCGTCGGCTCCATGAAGTTCCTCAAGAGCATCGACCCGGCGGCGGCCCTGCGTTATACCACCTTTATCGCCGCCGGCGGCTTCCTGGTCGCCACCTTCTTCATCACCCGGGCCATGCACATCAGCAACGGTGTCTTCTGGGCAGTGCTGGCCGGGACCCTGGCCGGCGTCTGCATCGGCCTGATCACCGAGTACTACACATCTTCTGCTCCGGTGCACCGCATCGCTGACGCCAGTAAGACCGGCCCGGCCACCAACATCATCCACGGGCTGGCCGTGGGCCTGGAGAGCTGCGCCCTGCCGATCCTGGTTATCTGCGTCGGCATCTTCATCGCCAACCACTTCGCCGGCCTCTACGGGATCGGCATCGCCGCGGTCGGCATGCTGGCCACGGTCGGCGTGACCATGACCGTCGATGCCTACGGGCCGATCGCCGACAACGCCGGCGGCATCTCGGAGATGGCCGGTCTCGGTCCCGAAGTGCGCAAGATCACCGATGGCCTCGACGCCATCGGTAACACCACTGCGGCAGTCGGCAAGGGCTTCGCCATCGGCTCGGCGGCCCTGACCGCCCTGGCGCTCTTCTCGGCCTACGCCACCGCGGTCAAACTTGACTCGATCAATCTTATCGAGCCGCTGACCGTTATCGGGCTGCTCATCGGCGGGGCGCTGCCCTTCTTCATCGGCGCTCTGACCATGACCTCGGTGGGTCGTGCCGCCGGTAAGATGGTCGACGAGATCCGTCGCCAGTTCCGCGAAATCCCCGGGCTGCTGGAAGGCAGGCCGGATGCCAAGCCTGAGCCCGAGAAGTGCGTCGACATCTCGGCCCGTGCTGCTCTGCGCGAAATGGTCCTCCCCGGTGTGGTTGCAGTCATCGCCCCGGTGCTGGTCGGCATGCTGCTCGGCAAACAGGCCCTCGGCGGCATGCTGGCTGGCGCGACCCTGGCTGGGGTGCTCCTCGCCCTGCTCATGTCCAATGCCGGCGGGGCCTGGGACAACGCCAAGAAGTTCATCGAAAAGGGAGAGCTGGCCGGCGAGAAAAAAGGTGGCGACGCCCACAAGGCCGCCGTTGTCGGCGATACCGTCGGCGACCCCTTCAAGGATACCTCGGGGCCGGCCATGAATATCCTCATCAAGCTGATGAGCGTCGTCTCCCTGGTCATCGCCCCGCTGCTGGTCTGATTTTACTGCCGCAGCCAGGTATATCTACCGACGGCCGGGGCAACCCGGCTGTCGGTTTATCAGTGGCGTGAGGAACACCCCTCACTCACTAGCGGAGCAGCAATGGGTTTCAAGTGCGGTATCGTCGGCCTGCCCAATGTCGGCAAGTCGACCATCTTCAATGCCATCACCTCCGCCGGGGCCGAGGCGGCCAACTATCCCTTCTGCACCATCGAGCCGAATGTTGGCGTGGTGGCGGTTCCGGATCCGCGTCTGGACACCCTCGAGGGGATCGTCAAGCCCCAGAAGGTCATCCCCACCAGCATGGAATTCGTCGATATCGCAGGACTGGTCAAAGGGGCGAGCCGGGGGGAGGGGCTGGGCAACCAGTTCCTCGGCCACATTCGCCAGGTCGAAGCGGTCGCCCACATCGTCCGCTGCTTCGAGGATGAGAATGTCGTGCACGTCGACGGCAGCGTCGATCCGCTGCGCGATGTCGAAGTCATCCAGACCGAGCTCAACCTGGCGGACCTGGATACCGTTGAGAAGCGCATGGCCCGCGGCGAGAAGCAGGCCAGGAGTGGTGACCGCAAGCTCCAGGAGGAGTTGGCGGTTCTCGCCGTGGTCCGCGAATGCCTCAACCAGGGGAGCCCGGCACGGGCCGCGCAGCTCAACGACGAGCAGCGCCTGGTCCTGCGCGACCTCCACCTGATTACCGCCAAGCCGGTCCTGTACGTGGCCAACGTCGCCGAGGATGATCTCGCCGGTACCCACCCCGGGGTGGACAAGCTGCGTGCCCATGCCGCCGCCGAAGGAGCGGAGTTCGTCATCATCTGCGGCAAGATCGAGGCAGAGATCGCCGAACTCGACGCGGACGAGAAGGACGCCTTCCTCAAGGAACTGGGGCTCGAAGAGTCGGGCCTCGACCGCATGATCCACGCCGGCTACCGGCTGCTCGGCCTGATCACCTACTTCACCGCCGGGGTCAAGGAGGTGCGGGCCTGGACGATCCCCGCCGGGTGGCGCGCTCCGCAGGCCGCCGGGGTGATCCACACTGATTTCGAGCGCGGCTTCATTCGCGCTGAAGTGATCGCCTACGATGACTTCGTGGCGTCCCGCGGTGAAGCGGGGGCCCGCGAGAAGGGGCTGCTGCGGCTGGAGGGGAAGGAATACGTGGTCAAGGACGGTGACCTCATGCACTTTCGCTTCAATGTGTGAGGCCGGTTTTCATTTGCCAATCACCGTAAATCCGTGTTATCAAGTAAAATTCATCGAAGCCGGAGCGTCCTTGTGGCGCTCTCTCCTTGCTCCGGTCCACCGGGGCTATAACCCGTAAGGAGGTTTTTGTCGCATGCGTACCTATGAAACTCTCTTCATCGTGCACCCGGAAGTCGTCGGCGACGACCTGGCTGCCCTGATCGAGAAGTACCGCAAGGTGCTGACCGACCAGCAGGCCGTGGTCATCAAGGCTGACAACTGGGGGAGTCGGAACCTGGCCTACCCGGTCAAGAAACAGACCCGGGGGAGCTTTGTGCTCACGGTCTTCGAAGGTGCTCCTTCGGTGATCGCCGAATTCGAACGCCGCCTGCGGATCGACGAAAAGGTGATCAAGTACCAGACCGTGCTCTTCGAGGGGACTGCCGTTGTGGCCCCTGCGGCCCCGGCGCCCGTCGTCGAAGAGGCCGAGCCGACCGTTGTTGCGGAATCGGCCGAAGAAGCTTAAGCCCGTCAGCTCTAGGAAGGAGAACCGACCATGTCGAATGGAACACGTCCCTCTGGCGGCCCGCGCCGTCGTTACGGCCGCCGCAAGGTTTGCCGTTTCTGTGCCGAAAAGAATCTCGGTATTGATTACAAAGATCTGCGCACCCTGCGCTATTTCGTCTCCGAGCGCGGCAAGATCGTGCCGCGGCGGATTTCCGGGACCTGCGCCGAGCATCAGCGCAAGCTGACCGAGGCGATCAAGCGCGCCCGCAACATCGCGTTGCTGCCCTTCGCGGCCGGCCTCTCCTCGGAAAGAGGCTAGTCCCCAGGCAGTGACGATGAACCGGCTGCTGTCGATCGCCCTCGGGGCCCTGGCCGGCTTTCTCCTCTTTGGCGCTGCCGGGGCCTTGGGAGCCGGCGCGGTGCTGGTCAACCTGTTCACGCCGCTGCCGGTAGCCATCCTCGGCCTGCGCCACGGCGCACTCTGGGGAGGGCTGGTCGCTGTCCTGACCTCACTTGCAGTTCTGGCGGCCAGCGGCCTGCCGGCCTTTGCCCTGTACCTGCTGCAGTTCGGTTTCCCGGCGACCCTGCTCGCCGCCCTGCTGACTCGCGGTGTTGCCTGGGATCGGACAATCGCCGCAACCGTCGGTGCACTCATCTCCCTGGGCCTGCTGGTGCTGACGGCGGTCGCCACCGGCAGCGGTCAGTCGCCCCTGGTCTTGGCCACCAGCCTGGTCGAGGGGGAGATTGACCAGGCGGTGAGCATCTTCGGCGAACTCGGCGGCAGCCAGAGCGGCGACGGTGCCGCTGTCCAGGAGGCGGTCGATGGGATGGCGAGCTTCATGCGTCAAGCCTATCCCGGGATGCTGGTCGCCGCAGCGGCCGCCATGCAGTTGGTGACCGTCGGCCTGTTGGCCCTGCTGATCAGGCCGAGTGCGCTTCCCGGTCCCGGTTTTTCTCGTTGGCGGGCCCCGGAACTGTTGATCTGGGGGGTGATTGGCGGCGGTTTCGGGGCTTTCCTGGCTACCGGGATGCTGCAGGCCGTCGCCCTGAATCTCCTGGTGATCCTGCTGCCGCTCTATTTCATGCAGGGGCTGGCAGTCATCGAGAGTTTTTTCAGCCGCAAGCGCTTGGCACCTCTCTGGCGGGTCGTCAGCTATCTGGTGATGCTGCTGGTGAGTCCACTGCCGGTTATCGTCACCACCATCGGGGTCTTCGATCTCTGGGCGGACTTTCGCAAGCCGCGCCTTACTCAGGAATAAACTTTATCTCAGCGCAACGCGTGGAGGAATAATCATGAACGTCATTCTCACCGAACACGTCAAGGGCCTCGGCAACATCGGCGAGGTCGTCAAGGTGAAACCGGGCTATGCCCGTAATTTCCTGGTCCCCAACAAGCTGGCCGTCGAAGCCAGTGAGCGCAATCTGAATGAGCTCGAGCACCACCGCCGCCAGCTGGCGCGTAAGGCCGAGAAGCTCAACCAGGAAGCCCAGGCTGTCAAGGCCCGCATCGAAGCGGTCTCCTGCGTGCTGGCCCACAAGGCCGGCGAAGAAGGGAAGCTCTTCGGTTCGGTTACCTCGATGGAACTCGAAGCGGCCCTGACCGCCAAGGGGATCAGCGTCGACCGCCGCAAGATCCAGCTCGAGCAGCCGATCAAGTCCCTCGGTGAGTACGAGGTGGCGATTCGCCTCGATGCTGGCGTAACCGCGACCCTCAAGGTCAGCGTGGTCGCTGCCGCCTGATCGCTTCGAGCGTGGGTTAACTGTCGTAAATCCGGCCCCGCCGCTCTGGCGGGGCCTCCTCTCTCCACACCCGGGCCGTCACATGCAGGAGCACCGCGAACATCGCCTGCCGCCGCAGAACCTCGAAGCGGAAATGTCCGTCCTCGGCGGCGTGCTCCTCGAGAACGAGGCATTGCACCGGGCCCTGGAGATGCTCCGCCCCGAGGACTTCTACCGTGAGTCCCACGGCAAGATTTTCGCCGCCCTGATCACCCTCTCCAGCCGCAACGAACCGGCTGACCTGGTCACCCTGACCTCGGTCCTCAAGGAGCAGAGTGTCCTTGACGAGATCGGCGGCAGCTCCTACCTGGCGACCCTGGTCTCTTACGTCCCCACCGCGGCCAACATCAGTTATTACTGTCGTCTGGTCAAGGAAGCCTCGGTGGCCCGGGAGCTGATCCGGGTGGCCACCGAAATTGCCGGCCGCGGCTATGACGGCGGGGATGTCGAGGGGACTCTCGATTGGGCCGAGCAGTCGATTTTCCGTATCGCCACTCTCAAGACCCGACCGGCCTTCTACTCCACCCGCGATATCGTCAAGGACGCCATTCACGCCATCGAGCGTCTCTACGACCGCCAGGAGCTGATCACCGGCGTGCCGACCGGCTTCAACGACCTCGACAACCTGACCTCGGGTCTCCAGCGCAGCGACCTGATCATCATCGCCGCTCGCCCCTCCATGGGGAAAACCGCTTTCTGCCTCAATCTCGTCGAGCACGCCTCGATGCACGCCTCGCAGCCGGTACCGGCGGCGATCTTCTCCCTGGAGATGAGCAAGGAGCAGCTGGTCCAGCGTCTGCTCTGCTCCGTGGCGCGCATCGACGCCAACCGCGTGCGTACCGGCCGCCTGGCCCACTCCGAATTCCCCACCCTGATCTCGGCTGCCAGCCTGATCTCCGATGCGCCGATCTACATCGACGACACCCCGGCGATCTCGATCCTCGAGCTGCGCGCCAAGGCCCGCCGCCTCAAGGCCGAGAAGAATCTGGGCCTGCTGGTGGTCGACTACCTGCAGTTGATGCAGGGGACCTCGACCGAAAACCGTCAGCAGGAGATTTCCGAGATTTCCCGCTCCCTCAAGGCTCTGGCCAAGGAACTGAACATCCCGGTCATCGCCCTGTCGCAGCTTAACCGCTCGCTGGAAAGCCGCACCGACAAGCGTCCGATGCTGGCTGACCTGCGCGAGTCAGGCGCCATCGAGCAGGATGCCGACGTCATCCTCTTTCTCTATCGCGAAGCGGTTTACTGCGATGCCTGCCGCAAGCGTGACAACAGCTGCGACAAGGGGCACGCCCGGGTTGCCGAGGTGATCATCGGCAAGCAGCGTAACGGCCCACTCGGCATGGAGCAGTTGACCTTCCTCGGCGAATACATGCGTTTCGAGAGCCAGTCCCGGCGTAACGATGAGTATTCCTCTTAAGCCTGTAAAGCTTTCGAGGCGCCCGCACTTTTATTTCCCCCTCTGGTTTTGCCCTGTCCCCGATTCAATCTTTTCTGTGGTAGATAATATGGGTAAAGCCTCGGTAGGGGGTTTTTGCCGCGACCTGCCAGCGTTCGAGGTCGAAGAGGGGGAAGAAGCGGTCGCCGGGGAACTCTCCGTCGACCCATGAGATGTGCAGGGTGTCGGCGAGCGGCAGTGCCTCGCGGTAGAGTTCGACGCCGCCGATGACGAAGATCGGACGGCCCAAATCCGTGGCGCGGGCCAGGGCGGCCGGCAGGTCGCGGCAGACGGTCGCCCCGGGGAACGGGGCGCTGCTCCGTGTAACCACCAGGTTGTGGCGCTCCGGCAGGGCCCCTGCCAGGCTGGCGTAGGTGGCCCGCCCCATGATCACCGTGTTGCCGATGGTCAGGTCGCGGAAGAGGCGACGGTCCTCCGTGAGGTCCCAGGGGATCCTGCCGTCGCGGCCGATCACCCGCTGCGCCGTCATGGCGACGATCAGGGCCAGGGGTGGGGCTGAAGGCTGTGATGAATAGAGAGAGGGATTGAGCATGAAGAAGATCCTGGTTGTCCTGGCCCTGTTCCTGGCCGGCTGGCCGGCACTTGCCGGAGCCGGTACCCTTGGCCTGCAGGTTGGCAGCGATGCCACCGGGGTGAGCAGCAGCTACAGTGCCGCCGAACTCTTCTGGCACACCCCGGTGGGGTCGCCTGTGCAGATTCTCGGCATCTCGCTGCAGCCGCGCTTCCACTGCGGATTGGGGGCCGTCCGCTCGGGGGACGACAACGGCGGGTGGCTGGCAGCAGGAGGCAGCCTGGTCTACCGTTCACCTGACCTGCCCCTCGAACTGGAGGCCGGCTTTCGACCCGCCTGGTTCCCCGACTACCGTTACAACAGCGACGACTTCGGCGGCCCGATTCAGTTCGCCAGCCATGTCGGCGCGGTCCTTTCCCTGCCGCCCTTTGCCCTCAGCTATCGTTTCCAGCACCTCTCCAACGCCGATCTCTACCACAGCAATCCCGGTCTCGATCTGCACCTCTTCGGCATCAGCGCCAGCTACTGAGCGGGCCGTCCCGGGCTGAGCTCTGGCAGCCTAGCCGCGCCGGGGGTTGATCCCCAGGATCTGGATCTTCTTGCGCAGGGTGTTGCGGTTGATGCCGAGGACCTCGGCGGCGCGCACCTGGTTGCCGCGGGTCTTGTCGAGGACGATGTTGATCAGCGGCCTCTCCATCTGCTGCAGGACCATGTCATAGAGGTTGTTCATCTCGCGCAGGTTGATCTGCAGCAGCGAGCTCTGCAGCTTGGCGGTGATCAGCGCCTCGAGGGATGTACCGTTGTCGCTCCCCGGCTGGTCGTTGATGAGCTCGGGGAAGTCGGCTGGCCCGAGGACCGCGTCGGGGGAGAGCAGGGCGGCCCGCTGCAGGACGTGCTCGAGTTCGCGGACGTTGCCGGGCCATGGATAGGCCTTGAGCAGTGCCAGCGCCTCGGGTGTGACCCCGCGGGCGTTGGTCTGGTACTGATCGCGGGCCCGCTCGAGGAAATAGTCGATCAACAGGGGGACATCGTCGCGGCGCTGGCGGAGCGGCGGCAGCTCGACCGGGACGACGTTCAGCCGGTAATAGAGATCTTCGCGGAACTCGCGCTTCTGCACCTTGCTCTTCAGTTCCTGGTTGGTGGCGGCGATGATCCGCACGTCGACCCTGACCAGTGTCGAGCCGCCGGTGCGTGTCACTTCCCGCTCCTGCAGGACGCGCAGCAGCTTGGCCTGCAGCTCCAGGGGCATGTCGCCGATTTCGTCGAGGAAGAGGGTCCCCCCGTTGGCCTGCTCGAACTTCCCGGCCTTACGCTCGGTGGCGCCGGTGAAGGCGCCTTTCTCGTGGCCGAAGAGTTCGCTTTCGAGGAGCTCGCGAGGGATCGCCGCGCAATTCAGGGCGACGAATGGCTTGCCGAGGCGCTGGCTGTTGAAGTGCATGGCCCGGGCCACCAGCTCCTTGCCGGTGCCGCTTTCGCCGGTGATCAGCACGGTGACGTCCGAGGGGGCGATCTTGCCGAGCACCTTGTAGAGGGCCTGCATCGGCGGACTCTGGCCGATGATCGTGCGGTCGAGCTGGTAGTGCTCCTTGAGGTCGTCCTTGAGCCTGGCGACCTCCTCCTCGACGTCGGCGGCTTTCTGGGCCTTGACGATGATGGCGTCCAGCGCGTCGAGGTCGAAGGGCTTGGTGATGTAGTCGTAGGCCCCGCGCTTCATCGCTTCGACGGCGTTTTTCATCGTCGATTCGGCGGTCATGATCACTACCAGCGTCCCGGGGAACTCGGCGTGGAAGCTGTCGAGGAGGTCCAGGCCGTTGAGTTCGGGCATCTTGATGTCGAGCACCGCCAGGTCATAGCCCTTCTTGCGGGCCATCTCCAGGGCCTGGCGGCCATTGCCCGCCAGGTCGACCTGGAAGCCCTGCTTGGTAAGGGCCTTGGAGAGCACCCAGCGGATACTCTCTTCGTCATCGGCAACCAGGATGCGTTTGATAGACATGGGAACTCCGTTCGAGAGATGCTCGCGCTCAGCGCAGCGGCAGCCAGACCGTGACTTCAGTGCCGGCGCCCGGATTGCTGACCACTTTGAGGATGCCGCGGTGGTCCTCGACGATCTTCTGGCAGATCGCCAGGCCGAGGCCGCTGCCCTCCTCCTTGGTGCTGTAGTAGGGGGTGAATATCCGCTCGAGGTCTTCGGGGCTGATCCCCTGGCCATTGTCGCGAATCCGCACCATGACCATCGGCGAGGGGCGATTGCCGGGGGTGGTGATGTGATAGTCGGGGGAGACCCTGGTCTCGACCTCGACGCGACCCTGGCCGTGCACCGCCTCGCGGGCATTCTTGATCAGGTTGAGGAAGAGCCGGGTCAACAGGCGCTCGTCGCCCTGCAGCGGGGGGATGCTCGGATCGATGGTCAGGCTGAACTCGATCCTTCGCTCGCTGTCGGCCAACTGCTGGAGAAGGACGATGTCGCTGATCAGCTTGCCGAGGTTGACATCGCTCAAGACCGTCGGCCGGGGCCTGCCGAGGGCCATCAGCTCTTCGATGATGCCGTTGATCCGGTCGGTTTCGCGGATCATCACGCGGGCATATTCCTGCAGCGGGTGGCCGGTGTCGAGTTCCATGGCCAGCAGTTGCGCCGCACCCTTGATCCCGCCGAGGGGATTGCGGATTTCGTGCGCCAGTCCCGAGGCCAGGGTGGCGAGCATGGCCAGGCGGTCGGCGCGGCGAAGAGTCTCCTCGAGCTCACGTACCCGGCTGAGGTCGCGCAGGATCATCACCGCACCGTCCTGGCGGCCGGAGGAGTCATAGATCGGCGCCGCATAGATGCTGACCGGCAGCGGCGGGAGCTTGGGGCGCTGGAGGAGGATGTTCTGGTCGTCGGTGATCGAGCGGGCCTCTTTCATGGCCGCATCGACCAGGTAGAGGATCGACTCCTGGCCGGCGAAGAGCCTGGCGTAGGGTCTCCCCACGACGTGCCGGGCGGAGGTCCCCAGGTAGTTCTCGGCGGCGGGGTTGAAGAGGGTCACCATGCCGTCGCCGTTGATGGCGATCACGCCCCGGTCGAGGTTGTCGATGACCAGGGAGGTCAGGGCAGGGTCGCAGGCTGGCTGGTGAACTGACATGTCTTTGCCGTTCAGGCGCTTGTGGCGGCGAATTGGTCGAGCACCCGGAACAGCTCGTCGATGGACCCGGTGTGGTTGACACGCTGGCGGAAAGGGGCGGCATTGGTCATGCCGTGAGTGTACCAGCAGAGGTGCTTGCGCATGTGCACCAGGGTCCTGGCCGGGCCGTAGTGATCGAGGAAAAGCGCCAGGTGCTCGCGGGCCATGGCGATCCGCTCGGCGGGGGAGGGGGGCGGAAGCTGGCGGCCGGCGAGGCGGGCGAGGATCTGGCCGATCAGCCAGGGGTTGCCGTAGCCGCCGCGGGCCACCATGACGCCGTCGCAGCCAGTGGTCGTCAGCACGCTGTAGGCGTCGTCGGCGGTGAAGATGTCGCCGCTGGCGATGACCGGGACGCTGACTGCCTCCTTGAGGGCGGTGATCTCCTGCCATGCGGCGCGCCCCCCGAACATCTGGCTGCGGGTGCGCGGGTGAAGGGTGATGGCGTCGACCCCCTCTGCCTGGGCAAGCCGGGCGATCTCGGTAAAATTACGGTTCTGTTCGTCCCAGCCGGAGCGGATCTTGATGCTCAGCGGCCGCGTGGTGGCCCGGCGCACCGCGGCGACGATCCTGGCAATCAAAGCCGGGTCGCGAAGCAGTGCGCTGCCCGCTCCGCTGCCCACCACCTTGCGCACCGGGCAGCCGCAGTTGAGATCGATCAGGTCGGCGTGGGCCTCGACCCGCCGGGCTGCTTCGGCCAGGCGCTGCGGATCATCGCCGAAGAGCTGGATGCCGAGGGGGCGCTCGGCGGGGTCTGAGTTCAGCAGCTCGGCAGTGGCCGCTCCGTTGTAAAAGAGCCCGTTGGCGCTGATCATCTCGGTGAAGACCAGCGCCGCGCCGAAGCGCTTCATGATCAGGCGGTAGGGGAGGTCGGTGATTCCCGCCATGGGTGCCAGGATTACCGGGTTGTCGAGTCTGAGCGTGCCGATCTGCATAGGGGAGCGTAAGTCGTCCTGCATAAATTTTGGGCAGATTAGCATGCCAGCGGAGAACTCCGCAACCGGCAAAATCGAATCCTGCCCGGCTCGGGCCGAAGGCCACCCCGACCGATTTGACCTTGACAGGTCCATGAGAGGCTGTTAAAACAACATTTGCTAATAATAGGCGACGGCAGGTTCCGTCCGTCTTCCCGCACGACCGCAATCAGGCTGTTCATGACGTTGAGCAGCATCGGCTGGTGGGCCTGGGCCCACCGTTCATTTCATCCCTTAAAGGAGAGAGACATGGCACTGAAGGAGACCCTCAAGCAGAAGATTGAAGAGTTTCGTCCCCGTACCCAGAAGCTGGTCAAGGAATTCGGCAAGGTCATCATCGACCAGGTCACCATTGACCAGGCCATCGGCGGTGCCCGTGACGTCCGCTGCATGGTGACCGACATCTCCTATCTCGACCCCCAGGAAGGGATCCGCTTCCGCGGCAAGACCATCCCCGAGACCTTCGAAGCCCTGCCCAAGGCCCCCGGCTCAAACTACCCGACCGTCGAGTCCTTCTGGTACTTCCTCCTCACCGGTGAAGTGCCGACCTCGGCCCAGGTAGACGAGGTTCTGGCCGAGTTCAAGGTCCGCCAGGTGGTCCCCCAGTACGTCTTTGACGCCCTGCGCGCCCTGCCGCGTGACAGCCATCCGATGGTGATGCTCTCGGTTGGCCTGCTGGCCCTGCAGAAGGACTCGAAGTTCTGCGGCTTCTACAACTCGGGCAAGTTCAACAAGAACGTCGCCTGGGAATACGTCTACGAAGATGCCTATGACATCGTCGCCCGTATCCCGATCATCGCTGCCTTCATCTACAATCTCAAGTATCGCGGTGACAAGCAGATCGCCATCGACCCCGCGCTGGACATGGGTGCCAACTTCGCCCACATGATCGGTCAGAGCGAAGAGTACAAGGATGTTGCCCGTATGTACTTCATCCTCCACTCCGACCATGAGTCCGGCAACGTCTCGGCCCACACCACCCACCTGGTGCACTCGGCCCTCTCCGACCCCTACTATGCCTACTCCGCCGGCCTCAACGGCCTGGCCGGCCCGCTGCACGGCCTGGCCAACCAGGAAGTGCTCGACTGGACCCTCAAGTTCCAGGAGAAATACTGCAAGGATGTGGAGCCCACCGCCGAACTGATCACCAAGGCCCTGTGGGATACCCTCAACTCCGGTCAGGTCATCCCGGGTTACGGCCACGCCGTCCTGCGCAAGACCGACCCGCGTTACACCTCGCAGCGCGAGTTCTGCCTCAACACCCCGGGCCTCAACGAGTACCCGCTCTTCAAAGTCATCGCCAAG
>CAYQLP010000049.1:0-13124 GCA_964418505.1 uncultured Geobacteraceae bacterium
GATCACCTGGTAGTAAATCTCGACGCCGTCGCGGCGGCCGGAGATGATCCCCTTGTTCTTAAGCAGGGCCAGGTGCTGGGAAACGGTCGCCTGGGGGAGGCCCAGGCACTCCCAGATCTTCTTGACGTTGCAGCTCTGCGACATCAGTCCGGCGACGATCTTGAAGCGCACCGGGTGGCCCAGGACCTTGAGGATTTCCGCTTCGCGGTCGAAAGTTCGGGCAATGATGAAACTCTGGTCGGCCATGAGAGTCCTCGCAATAAAAATTCAAATATCCGAAATTTAATGTTTCCTACGCTGTCAGTCAAGATTAACCCTGCCCGTCCGGAACTTTTGTGCCCCAGCGGAAGCGCGGTTGTCTCGACACCGGCGCCCGGAGCGTTTATAGTAAACCCTGCCGGTGACTTGCGGTGGAGCCGATCGAAATGCGCCTGTTCCTGTTGATCTTCTCCCTGTCTGCGATCCTGACGGGGCCAGTCCTTGCCGACGGGGCGGGGCCATCGCCTCGGCTCCCCGCCGGCCCACCGCCCCTCACCGCGGAAGCCTACCTCTATGACATCGATTTCCTGGTCTTCCGCCGGCTGGCCGCAGGGGAACTGCGCCTGGCCGCCGGGACGGCTCCGGGGCGTTACCGCGCGGAACTGGTCGGACGGACCCTGGGTATCGCTTCGTGGCTGAGCGGCGACCGCGTCCAGCGCTACGTCGCGGAGATGGAGGAGGACGGTGCCGGCGGGTTGCGCAGCGTGACCTACCAGTCGTCGATCCGCAAGCTCTCCTGGGGAAAGTGGGATGAGCGGAGCAAATTCTACCGCTTCGACTATCGGCGCGGCAGCGTCTCATTCGAGCGCACCCGTAACGGAGTGCCCGGCGGGGCGCTCAGCTTTCCACTGCCGGCGGGCGCTGCGCCGGTCGACATGCTCACCGGCTTTTACAATCTGCGGCGCGGTGTCTACGGCCCCCTGACCCCCGGGGCTCGGCTCACCATCCCGACCTTTACCAGCGAGGGGGTCTCAACCATCGCGGTGGAGGTTCTCGCCGCCCCGCCTGCCGGCCAGGAGTCCTTCTTCCCCGCCGGCGGCACGCTGCTGCGGGTACTGGTCGATCCCGAGGTTTTCGATACCCGCGGGGCCGCCATCTACGTATGGTTCGACGCTGCCGGTCGCCCGGCCCGCGGCGTCGTCGGCAACGTCATCGGCCTGGGCGATGTTTACGGCTATCTGCACACAGAGGATCAATCTCCATGAACCGGCAAACCACCTACGTGATCGGGCACCGCAACCCCGATACCGACTCGATCTGCAGCGCCATCGGCTATGCGACGCTTTGCAGCCTGCAGGGGCGCGACGAAGTGCGTCCGGCCCGCGCCGGAGAACTCAACCGCCAGACCGAATTCATCCTTGACCGGCTGGGGATCTCACCCCCCGAACGCCTGCACGATGTCTATCCGCGGGTGCGCGATGTCCTCGGTGCCAAGCCGATCACCGTCGCCGGCGACCTGCCGCTGGTCCATGCCCTCGACATCATGCGCCGGCGCGACATTCGCATGCTGCCGGTGGTCGACGCTGACGGCAAGGCCCTGGGCGCCCTGCTCCTCAAGCGCCTCACCGAGCAGATCTTCTTCGCCGACGACGGCGGCGGCATCCGCCGCGTGCTGACCTCCCCGGCCTCGCTGCAGACCTGCCTGGGGGCGACGGCGGTGACCCTGCACGATCCCGAGCAGGAAATGGAGCTCGACCTCTACGTTGGGGCGATGGCCACCGAGTCCTTCCGCCGGCACCTGGAGGGGACCGACCCGGCCCGGGCCGTGGTGATCACCGGCGACCGCGAGGATATCCAGCGCGATGCCATCGAGCGGGGGGTGCGCCTGCTGGTGGTGACCGGCGGCCTGCCGGTGGGCGAGGAGCTGGTCGGCGCGGCCCGTGCGCGCGGCGTGTCGATCCTGGTCAGCCCGCGGGATACGGCGGCCAGCGCCCTGCTGGCCCGCCTGTCGACCCCGGTTCGTCATCTCGCCGACGCCGAGGTGCCGCGCATCGCCCCCGACGAGCGGGTCGAGGAGGTGCGCCGCACCCTGCTGCGCAGCCGCTTTCCGGGAGCGCTGGTCCTCGATCGCGAGGAGCGGGTCGCCGGGGTGGTGACCAAGACCAACCTGCTCAGCCCCTCGTCGATCAAGCTGATCCTGGTCGACCACAACGAGCTGACCCAGGCGGTGGCCGGGGCCGACCAGGTCGAGATCCTCGAGGTGATCGACCACCATCGCCTCGGCAACTTCCACACCGAGCAGCCGATCCGCTTCATCAACCAACCTCTTGGCAGCACCTGCTCGGTGGTCACCACCCTCTACCGCCAGGCCGGCCTGCAGCCGCCTCCGGCGGTGGCCGGCCTGCTCCTCGGCGGACTGCTCTCCGACACCGTGCTCCTCAAGTCGCCGACCACCACCGACCTCGACAGCGAACTCTCCCTGTGGCTCGCCGGGATTGCCGGGCTCGACCGCGACGAGTTCGGCCGGGCGATCTTCTCCGCCGGCAGCGCGCTGAGCGCCTACCCGAGCGTCCGGGCCCTGCTGACCGCGGATTTCAAGGAGTACGAGAGCGGAGGACGCTCCTTCGGTGTCGGCCAGGTCGAAGTGGTGACTCTCGACGAATTCCATACCCGCCGCAACGAACTGGCTGCCGGGCTCCTCGAACTGCGCCGCGAGCGCAAGCTCAACCTGGCCGGCCTGCTGGTCACCGACATCGTTATCCAGAACAGCCTGCTGCTGGTCACCGGGGACGACGATCTCCTCGACCTGATCGCCTATCCGCGCCTGGAGGCCGATCTCTTCGAACTCAAGGGGGTGTTGTCGCGCAAGAAGCAGTTGGTCCCCCACCTGTTGCGCGCCTTCAAGGAGACCCGCCTATAGCGCCCGTCCGCCGTTGCGCTCCAGCAGCGCGGCCAGTTCCTGTGGGGAGCGGGCCGGCGGTTGGCAGCTGGAGTCGCTGCACAGCCAGGCGATGGGCTGACCGTCGCTTGGCCCGCGGCCGGCGGTGAGGGAGGAGAGGCGGGGGAGCAGCTCATCGCCGGGGGCGTGCACCAGAGTGACGGCACGGGGCAGGAAGCGCCCGTGCACGGCGGTGAGGAAGGCCCGCGCCGCGCCTGCCGGGCCGGGTACGCTGATCACCACCTGCTGGCGCGGTCCCAGGGCGTAGTCCAGGGCGATCAGCAGCTGGGCGTGGGCCTCGGGATGGCCGCCGAGGCGCCCGAGCCGGCGGCGCAGCAGGCGCTCGCCGCGCTCGGCCAAGGACAGGTCGCCGGTCAGATCCCCCAGGCGCAGCATGTTGAGGGCCGCCACCGAAGCGGCGGCAGGCAGCGCCCCGTCCACCGTTCCCCGGCCCCGGCCGAGGACCGCCTCGGCATCACTGCCGCACTCCCACAGCTCCTCCTCGCCATCGGCAAAGAGGCGCAGCAGCTCGCTGTGCCAGTGCAGGGCCCGCTCCAGGTCGCGGCTCTGGTGGCGGGCCAGGTAGAGCTCGCTGAAGCCCCAGGCCAGCCAGGTGTAATCTTCGGCGAAGGCCGGGATCTCCGCCGCCCCGCCGCGCCAGCTGCGCAGCAGGCGCCCCCCGGCGTCGACCAGGTGCGCCTCGACGAAGGACAGCGCCGCCGCTGCGGCTTCGAGCCACTCCGGTTCATCAAGCAGCGCTCCGGCGCGGGCCAGGGCCCCGGCGGCCAGGCCGTTCCAGCCGGCCAGCACCTTGTCGTCGCGATGCGGGCGGATGCGCTGCTCGCGGCGGGCAAGGAGCAGCCTCCGCGCCTCCTCGAGCCGCTCGCCGGCTTCCTCCGCGCTGATGCCGAAATGCCCGGCCAGTTCCTCCGCATCGGCGGCCATCACCGGGATATTCTTCCCCTCGAAGTTCCCCTCCGCGCTGAAGCCGAAGCCTCGGCAGGCCACCTCGACCAGCCCGGCGGGGAGGGCGTCGCGGACCTCGTCGAGCGTCCACAGGTAAAAAGTCCCTTCCTCCCCTTCGCTGTCGGCATCCTCTCCGCAGCAGAAGCCCCCTGCGGCGCTGCGCAGCCCGGCGAGCAGGTAGCCGGCGGTGGCCCGGACCATTTCGGCGTAAGGATCATCGCCACCAGCCTGCCAGGCGTCGAGGGCGGCGAGCATGAAGAGCGCCTGATCGTAGAGCATCTTCTCGAAGTGCGGGACGGTCCAGGCGGCATCGACGGCGTAGCGGTGCAGGCCGTGACCGAGCTGGTCGTAGATGCCGCCGCGGCGGATCGCCGTCAGGGTGGCCGCGGCCATCTGCGCCGCCTCCGGGGCGGCCAGGCGCGCGCCGAGGCGCCACAAGAGCGAGAGCGTGTGCGGCGTGGGGAACTTCGGCGCCCCGCCGAAGCCGCCGTGGTGGCCGTCGAAACTCTCCCGCCAGCGGCCGAGGGCCTGGCGCAGGGGCCGCTCGTCGAGTGGAGCCACGGCGGCCGGCCGGCTGTCCAGGCTGAGCAGCGCCGCGCTCAGCCGTTCGCCGCTCTCCGTCACCAGGCTGCGCTGCTCTCGCCACAGCCGGGCAACCCGCTCGAGAAGCTCGATCAGCCCCGGGAGGCCGCCGCGCGCCGTGCGGGGGAGGTAGGTGGCGGCGAAGAAGGGCTGCCGGTCCGGGGTGAGGAGGATGGTCAGCGGCCAGCCGCCGCGCCCGGTCATCAGCTGGCAGGCGTTCATGTAGACGGCGTCGATGTCCGGGCGCTCCTCGCGGTCGACCTTGACGGCGATGTAGTGGCGGTTGAGGAGTGCCGCCACCTCCCGGTCGGCAAAGGACTCGCCGGCCATGACGTGGCACCAGTGGCAGGTCGAATAGCCTATGGAGAGGAAGACCGGCTTCTCCTCGTCGCGGGCGCGGGCGAAGGCCTCCTCCCCCCAGGGGTACCAGTCCACCGGGTTGTCGGCGTGCTGCAGCAGGTAGGGGCTGCGGGTGAAGATCAGGCGATTGAACTCAGGGCCGCCGTCGACAGGGAGAATACTGCGGTCGACAGCGTCGAGGTCGGCGAGTGGGCGGTGACCGGTCAAGTCAGCTCCTTGTGCGCGGCGTCAGTGGATCAGTGGCCGAAGCGCCCGGCCAGCGGGATCAGCAGTCGATAGTCGGAATCGCTCAGCGCCGATTGCCAGTGGCCGCTGAGCATGCCGATCAGGATGCCGCCGGCAAAGGTGGCGGCGACCAGCAGCGCCGTCCAGCGCGCCGGCAGGGGACGCAGCCCGAAGGGCGGGGCGAGGGCCAGGGTCCCCTCGACCGGGCAGTTGCTGACGCAGGTCAGGCAGGCGGTGCATTCTGGGGAATTGACGGTCTGCACCGCGTGGACGCGGATGCGCGCCGGGCAGTGGCCGGTGCAGCGCCGGCAGTCGCTGCAGCTCTCCGCCGAGCGGCGGATCTTCAGGGGGCTGGCCAGGCTGACCAGACCCAGCAGCGCTCCGTAGGGGCACAGGTAGCGGCACCAGGCGTTGCGGACGAGCAGGCTGAGGAGAACCAGGGTTCCCAGGCTGATCAGGGCCGTTGTCGATGGCCGGGTGAAAAAATGCAGCATGCGCACATCGGCGACCGCCCAGTAGGGAGAGGCGAGGAAGCCCTCAAGGGCCGCGGCGGGCATGTCGACCAGGATCAGCTTGACGAAGAAAGCCAGCAGCAGGTACTTGAGGCCGCGCAGCAGGCGATCGGGCCAGCGGGGGATCCTCCACACGCGGGCTGTGACCTTCAGGCGCAGGGTCCACAGGGCCTCGCCGAGGGTGCCCACCGGGCAGAGCCAGGAACAGAAGGCGTTCTTGGCTACGATCGTCACTGCCAGGATGGTCAGCAGCAGGACCAGGGCCGCCGGGTGCACCGGGTCGAACTCGCCGGACAACAGCCAGTGCTTCAGGCTGACCAGGCCGCCGATGGGCAGGAAGCCCTCGACGCCGGGGGGGCGGGTGGCCGCCGCTGTCTGCCCGTTGCTTTCGAAGTGGCGGACGAAGAGCGCAAAGCGCCAGCCGAGGTAGAGGGTGAGCAGCAGCGTGCCGTACTGCAGAATGGCGCGCAGGCGCAGGGGAGTGACACGATTCGGGAGATAAGGTGCACGGTTCATGATGGGGAATCTAGCACTTTGCCGGAAGGGAAACCATGACAGCGGTCAAGGGCGGACGGCCTGGGCAAAAAAATGGCCCCGCGAAGGAGGGTTATCGCGGGGCTAAAGCCCCGGCACTGGGCCGGGGTGGAAAGCTCATTCTGGATTAAAAGACCTCGCTGGTCAAGAAAAAAACTGCACGAATGCACAGGGCTGCGCGGTGCTGATGCACAGCTTCTCGGATAGGTGACGAAAACGATGGTATATTCTTGCGCCCGGGTCCGGCGAGGGCTAATATGAACCTCATCACCTCGCTCGATCATCTTATCCCCGGGAGGTCGTCATGAGCATCTTCACGCCTTTCCAACTCGGTTGCCTCACCTTCGAAAATCGCATCGTCATGGCGCCAATGACCCGCTGCCGGGCTGCAGGCAACCTGGCCAACCCGCTGATGGCCGAGTACTACGCCCAGCGCGCCGGCGCCGGTCTGATCGTCAGCGAAGGAACGTCTCCTTCCGCCAACGGTCTGGGCTACACTCGCATCCCCGGACTCTTTTCCCCTGAGCAGGGGGCGGGCTGGCGCCTGGTGACGGATGCCGTCCACGCCGCCGGCGGGCGGATCTTTGTGCAGCTGATGCACTGCGGGCGGGTCGGGCACCCGGCCAACCTGCCTGCCGGCGCGGCGCTGCTGGCCCCTTCCGCCGTGCCGCTGAGCGGGACGATCTGGACTGATGGCTCAGGTCACCAGCCCTACGGGACGCCGCGGGCCATGACGGCCGACGAAGTCCACGCGGCCCTGGCCGAGTACGTCGCCGCAGCGCGGTTGGCTGTCGAGGCCGGCTTCGACGGCGTGGAGCTGCACGCCGCCAACGGCTACCTGCTCAACCAGTTCCTCGACCCGGGGAGCAACCGTCGCAGCGACGGCTACGGCGGGGACTCGGCACGCCGCAATCGCTTCCCCCTCGAGGTGGCCGCCGCGGTGGCCGGGGCTATCGGCCGTGAGCGGGTGGGGATGCGCCTCTCCCCAGGCAACAACTTCAACGACATGAGCGACTACCCGGAACTCCACGCCCAGTATGCGGCCCTGGCCCGGGGCATCGGCGAACTGGAGCTGGCCTACGTCCACCTGGTCGATCACTCCTCGATGGGGGCACCACAGCCGGCGCCGACCACCGTCGCGGCGATCTGCCGGGAGTTCAGGGGTGCCGGCGGCGGGGCGGTGATCCTCTCCGGCGGCTACGACCGCGCGCGGGCGGATGCCGCGGTTCGCAGCGGGGCAGCCGACCTGGTGGCTTTCGGCCGCCCCTTCATCGCCAACCCCGATCTCGTCGAACGCCTGCGCCGCAACGCCCCGCTCAACGACGCCGACCAGAAAACCTTCTATTCGGCGGGGGCCGAGGGGTACGTTGATTATCCGTCTCTGGAGAAGTGAACAGCCGGAAGAAGTTCAGAAAACAGGCAAAAAAAGACCCCGCGTAAGGAGGGGGGGGATACGCGGGGTCAGAGCCCCGGGATTTTTCCCCGAAGCTTTTGGAGATCTAGCAGATCTGGCTTGTCCTCTACAAGGGGTAAAATGACCTTGGCGGGATTTTTCGCGGGGACTCCTTACCCCTGTGCCCCGAGGAGTTCGGCGACCTCGCCGATCGAGTCACAGACCCGGTCCGCCGCCGCGAGGTCCTGCCCCCCCCAGTGGGCTGCAGGGATCACTCAGCAGGTCAGGCCGGCGGCCTTGGCGGCCGCCAGGCCGCGGGCCGAGTCCTCGATGACCAGGCAGCGCGAAGCCTCCCGGCCGCTGCGGGCCAGGGCCAGCCGATAGGCTTCGGGGTGGGGCTTCGCCTCCCGGTAGTCCTCGCGGCAGAGGATGAAGTCGAAATGCTGGAGGATCTTCGTCCCGGCGTGGATGACCTCGAAGTGATCGCGCCGCGAACTGGTCACGACTGCCATTTTTTTGTGCACGGCCAGTCGTTGCAGGGCCTCGCCCACGCCGGGGAGGAGCAGGTTGCGGCCGGCCAGCAGTTCGCTGTAGCGACGGTTGCGCCACCTGCGCAGTTCCTCCATAATGAGCGGATCGCCGGTCCCCAGTTCGAAAACGCTCCGCCCGCTGCCCAGGGAAACTTCGGTAAACTGGCTGGTCGTCAGTTCGCAGCCGATCAGGGCCAGGGCTTCCCGCGAAGCCTGAAAGTAGAGCGTTTCTGTGTCCACCAGTACGCCGTCGTTGTCCCAGAAGATGCAGTCGAAGTTCATCGGGTCTCCCGCGCCTGATCAGGCGCTTTTTTTGCAAGCTTTCATTCTAGCATAGCTGGCAGCCAAAAAACCAAGGCGACCCGGAGGGTAGGCGATGCGCTTCAACGATTACGATACCGGCGGCTTCTTCGACGAGATGTTTACCCCCGAGGGGCGGCCGCGCCCCGGCAACGAGGCGGTGGTCAACCGCTTCGCCGAGCTCTCCCTCGACGAGATCACCCGTCGCCAGCAGGCCGCCGAGAAGGCCCTGCTCAAGATGGGGATCACCTTCAGCGTCTACGGCGACCAGCAGGGCACCGAGCGGATCTTCCCCTTCGATATCGTCCCGCGCATCATTCATCAGAGCGAGTGGGCCGGGATCGAGGCCGGGCTCAAGCAGCGCGTGCGGGCGTTGAACCTCTTCATCGATGACATCTACCACGACCAGAAAATCCTCCGCGACGGCATCATCGAGCGCGAACTGGTCCTCTCCGCCGGCGGCTTCCGCAAGGAGTGCATCGGTCTCGATCCCCCCGGCGGGGTCTGGTGCCACATCACCGGCACCGACCTGGTGCGCGGCGGCGACGGCCGTTTCTACGTCCTCGAGGACAACCTGCGCTGCCCGTCGGGGGTCTCCTACGTGCTGGAGAACCGCACGGTCATGAAGCGCAGCTTCCCGCGCGCCTTCGACGCCGCCCGGGTCATGCCGGTCTCCGACTATCCCAACCGTCTCCTCCAGCTGCTGCAGAACCTGGCTCCGCCGCGCCGCGACAAGCCGGTGGTGGCGGTGTGGACCCCCGGGGTCTACAACTCCGCCTACTTCGAGCACTCCTTCCTCGCCCAGCAGATGGGCATCGAACTGGTCGAGGGGCGCGACCTGGTGGTGGCCGACGACCGGGTGATGATGCGCACCACCACCGGGCTGCGTCCGGTGGACGTCCTCTACCGGCGCATCGACGACGACTTCATCGACCCCGAGGTCTTCCGCGCCGACTCGATGCTCGGCGTCCCCGGGCTGATGCGCGCCTACCGCGCCGGGCGGCTGGCGCTGGCCAATGCCCCGGGAACCGGGGTCGCCGACGACAAGGCGATCTATGCCTACGTCCCGGAGATGATCCGCTACTACCTCGGCGAGGAGCCGATCCTCAACAACGTCGAGACCTTCCTGTGCTGGCGCGAGAAGGACCTGCAGCATGTCCTGGCCAACCTCGACAAGCTGGTGGTCAAGAAGGTCGGCGAGTCCGGCGGCTACGGCATGCTGGTCGGCCCGCATGCGACACCGGCGGAGCGGGCCGCCTACGGCGAGCAGGTCAAGGCCAACCCGCGCGACTTCATCGCCCAGCCGACCCTGTCGCTGTCGCGGGTGCCGACCCTTTTCGGCGACCACTTCGAGGGCCGCCACGTCGACCTGCGCCCTTACATCCTCTTCGGCGAGGAGATCTACGTCATGCCCGGCGGCCTGACCCGGGTGGCGCTGAAGAAGGGCTCGCTGGTGGTCAACTCCAGCCAGGGCGGGGGGAGCAAGGACACCTGGGTGGTCTCCGCCGGTGAAACCGTGCAGGGAGGTGCGTCATGCTGAGCCGCGTCGCCGAGTCGATCTACTGGATGGCCCGCTACATCGAGCGCGCCGAGAACGTGGCGCGCATCATGGACGCCAATTACCACATGATCCTCGACCTGCCCGCCGGGGTCGGCGAGCAGTGGGAGCCGCTGGTGGTGACCACCGGCGACGAGGAACTTTTCGAGGAGCTCTACGACAGCTACACCCGCGAGAACGTCGTCCAGTTCCTGACCTTCGACATCCGCAACGCCAACTCAATCCTCTCCTGCCTGCAGGCGGCCCGCGAGAACGCCCGCTCGGTGCGCGAGTGGATCAGTTCCGAGATGTGGCAGCAGGTCAACACCTTCTACCTGATGCTCATGGAGGCCTCGCGGCACGACGGGGTGATCGAGCTTCCCCACGAGTTCTTCGGCGAGATCATGCTGGCCAGCCACCAGTTCGCCGGGCTGGCCGAGAACACCATGACCCACGGCGAGGGCTGGGAGTTCGCCCGCCTCGGGCGGATGCTCGAGCGCGCCGACAAAACCGCGCGAATCATCGATGTCAAGTACTTCATCCTGCTCCCCTCGGTGGAGTACGTCGGCATGGCTTACGACCACATCCTGTGGGGCTCGATCCTGCGCTCGGCCAGCGCCTTCGAGATGTACCGCAAGTGCTACGGTGAGATCGCCCCCGACCGGATCATCGAGTTCCTGATCCTCGATGCCGAGTTCCCCCGCGCCATCCACCACTGCGTGCTGACCGCCGAGAAGGCGTTGCGCAACATCTCCGGGACGGTCCACGGGCGCTTCACCAACCCGGCCGAGAAGAGCCTCGGGCGGCTGCTGGCCGACCTCAACTACAGCCAGCTCGAGGAGATCAAGGCCCAGGGGCTCCACGAATTCATCGACAACCTGCAGACCCGCCTCAATCAGGTCGGCCAGGCGATCTTCGAGACTTTCTTCGCCCCGCCGGTGGAAGTCGAGGCGGCGCAGCCGAGCAGTGCCGAGTAGCGGCAGCGGCCCGGCACCAGCCCGGGCCATCGTCAGTTCACGGGCCATCCGCCGTCCGGCAGGTGGCTCGCGTACGTCCGGAAAGGCGGTTTGAAGCATGGCCATTCGCGTCTCCTGCAGTCACCTCACCAGCTACCGGTTCGACCGCCTGGTCAATCTCTCCCCGCACGTCCTGCGCCTGCGCCCGGCGCCGCACTCGCGCACGCCGATCCGCTCCTACGCCCTGCGCATCACCCCGGAGAAGCACTTCCTCAACTGGCAGCAGGATCCCTTCGGCAACTACCTGGCGCGCCTGGTCTTCCCTGAACCGTGCCGGGAACTGACCATCGAGGTCGAGGTGGTGGCGGACATGACGGTCATCAACCCCTTCGATTTTTTCATCGAGGAGTACGCGGAGCAGTGGCCCTTCGCTTACGACGAGCGCCTGCAAGGGGAACTCGCCCCCTACCTCGAGGCCGAGGAGACGGGGCCGCTGCTCACAGCCTGGCTGGCGGGGGTGGAGCGGGAGCCGCGCGGCACAGTCGATTTCCTGGTCGCCCTCAACCAGCGGGTCCGCGAGACCGTCAACTATTCGCTGCGCCTGGAACCGGGGGTGCAGAGCTGCGAGGAGACCCTGCAACTGGCGGTGGGCTCCTGCCGCGACTCGGCCTGGCTGCTGGTACAGATCCTCCGTCATCTCGGCCTGGCCGCCCGTTTCGTCTCCGGCTACCTGGTCCAGCTGACTGCCGACGAGAAGTCCCTCGATGGCCCCTCGGGCCCCGAGGCCGACTTCACCGACCTCCACGCCTGGGCCGAGGTCTATGTCCCCGGCGCCGGCTGGATCGGCCTCGACCCGACCTCCGGACTCTTCGCCGGCGAGGGGCACATCCCCCTGGCCTGCACCCCGCACCCGGCGAGCGCCGCCCCGGTGACCGGCGCCACCGATCCCTGCGAGGTTTCCTTCGCCTTCAGCAACACCGTTACCCGCATCCACGAGGACCCGCGGGTCACCAAGCCCTACAGCGACGCCCAGTGGGCGCGCATCGACGCCCTCGGCGAACAGGTCGACAGCGACCTGCGAGGCATGGACGTGCGCCTGACCATGGGCGGCGAGCCGACCTTCGTCTCCATCGACGACATGGACGGGGCGGAGTGGAACAGCCGCGCCGACGGGGAGCACAAGCGCGAGCTGGCCAATGTCCTGGTCCGCCGCCTGCGCGAGCGCTTCGGCCCCGGCGGGCTGCTCCACTTCGGCCAGGGCAAGTGGTATCCCGGCGAGCAGCTGCCGCGCTGGGCCTACGGCTGCTACTGGCGCAAGGACGGCGTGCCGGTGTGGCGCGACCCCCGGCTGCTCGCCGATATCGGCGGGGCAGGGGAGGCGACCGTCGCCGATGCCGAAGGCTTTGCCGGGGAACTGGCCCGGCGCCT
Source organism: uncultured Geobacteraceae bacterium (assembly GCA_964418505.1). Lineage (GTDB taxonomy): Bacteria > Desulfobacterota > Desulfuromonadia > Desulfuromonadales > BM103 > VAUL01. The sequence continues at coordinate 12,241 of CAYQLP010000049.1, forward strand.
GGGGCTCGCCGCCGAGTACGTGGTCGCCGGCTACGAGGACACCTTCTACTACCTGTGGCGCGAGGGGACGCTGCCGGCCAATGTCGACCCGGCCAGGGTCGACCTCAAGGACCCCCTGGAGCGCCGCTACCTCGCCGGCCTCCTCGACCGCGGCCTCGCCGTGCCCACCGGCTTCGCCCTGCCGCTGGCCCGCAGCCAGGCGGCCGGCGGGTGGCGCAGCGGCCCGTGGGAGTTCCGCCGCGGGCGGATGTTCCTGGTCCCCGGCGGCTCCGCCATGGGGCTGCGCCTCCCCCTCGATTCGCTGCCCTGGGTGGCGCCGGAGCGCCGCGAGAGCGTGGCGCAGCACGACCCCTTTGCCGAGTTGCCGCCCCTGCCGGACTTCGCTGACTCCGCGGCCCCGGCTGCGGCACAGCCCGCCCCTGCCGGCGGCGCCCTGGTCGAGGTCCCCCACACCGCCCTGTGCGTCGAATGCCGCGAGGGGCGGATCAACATCTTCATGCCGCCCCTGGGGCTGCTCGAGCACTACCTCGAACTGCTCGTGGCGGTGGAGGCGACGGCCGCCGCCCTGCAGCTGCCGGTGGTCATCGAGGGCTACGAGCCGCCGCGCGACAGCCGTCTCGAGCGCCTGCTGGTCACTCCCGACCCGGGGGTCATCGAGGTCAACATCCACCCGGCCGCTTCCTGGCGCGAACTGGCCGACAATACCGTGACCCTCTACGAAGAGGCGCGGCAGAGCCGTCTGGGCGCCGAGAAGTTCATGCTCGACGGCCGCCACACCGGCACCGGCGGCGGCAACCACATCACCATCGGCGGGCCGACCCCGGCGGACAGCCCGGTGCTGCGCCGCCCCGACCTGCTGCGCAGCCTGGTCACCTACTGGCAGC
>CAYQLP010000050.1:0-12873 GCA_964418505.1 uncultured Geobacteraceae bacterium
TCCCCCTGCAGTTCCTCAAGGCGGTTCTCCCCGACCCCGGCTACCTCGGCCCGCTGACCAAGGGGCGCACCTGCATCGGGGTCATCGCCCGCGGCCTCAAGGACGGCAAGAGGAAGCAGGTCTACATCTACAACATCTGCGACCACGAGGCCTGCTACCGCGAAACCAACTCGCAGGCGATCAGCTACACCACCGGCGTCCCGGCGGTGGTCGGCGGGATCATGATGCTGACTAAAAAGTGGCACGCCCCGGGGGTGTGGAATATGGAGCAGTTCGACCCGGAGGTGTTTTTGGCGGAGCTGGGGCCGATGGGGCTGCCGGAGGTGGTGGTGGAAGGCGAATGGCCTGAACTGTAAGTAGTTCACCCCTCCCTTGATGGGAGGGGGCTAGGGGGAGGGTGAAATTGCCGGTCGATCTGGTCCAGGCTGCCAGGACCTTGAGAAAGAACTCCACGGATGCCGAGCGGCTTTTGTGGCTTCACCTCAAGGCGAAGCGGCTTGATGGCTTGAAGTTTCGTCGTCAGGAACAGCTGGGTCATTTCATTGTGGATTTTGTCTGTTATGAGAAAAGGCTGGTTGTCGAGGCGGATGGCGGTCAGCATATGCAGAATCAGGATAAGGACCGTGAGCGAACCGCATGGTTGAACTCCCAAGGTTTCGCGGTGGTCCGTTTCTGGAATAATGAGATTCTCACGAACATCGACGGGGTGCTGGAAGAGGTTCGCTTACGTTGTCTAGCCCCTCTCCCCGGCCCTCTCCCACAGGGGGAGAGGGAGCCTCCCGTGCCGGAAGATAGATGACTGGTATCGACATCCCTAAAATCCTCGCACTGTCCCCCTCGCCGGCCTACGTCGTCGACCTGGGGCGGCTGCGCCACAACCTGGCGATCCTGGACGAGGTGCAGCGGCGCAGCGGGGCGAAGATCCTCCTGGCGCTCAAGGCCTTTGCCATGTGGCGGACCTTCCCGCTGATCCGCGAGACGCTGCAGGGGGTCTGCGCCAGTTCCCCCTGGGAGGCCCGGCTGGGGCGCGAGGAGTTCGGCGGCGAGGTGCACTCCTTCGCCGCCGCCTTCAAGGAGAGCGACGTCTGCGAGCTCCTCGAGGTCTCCGACCACCTGGTCTTCAACTCCTTCGCCCAGTTCGAGCGCTTCCGCCCCCTCTGGGAGGGCCGCGGCGTCTCCATCGGCCTGCGCGTCAACCCCGAGCACTCCGAAGGGCACACCCCTCTGTACGACCCCTGCGCCCCGGGGTCGCGGCTGGGCATCCCGCGCCGCGAGTTCGACGGCCGCAGCCTGGCCGGAGTCGACGGCCTGCACTTCCACACCCTCTGCGAGCAGCTCTTCGCACCCCTCGAGCGCACCGCCGCGGTCTTCGAGGAGCAGTTCGCCCCCTTCCTCCCCGGGCTGAAGTGGATCAATTTCGGCGGCGGCCACCACATCACCCGCGAGGGCTACGACCTCGACGGGCTGGTGGCGCTGATCCGCCGCTTCCGCGAGCGCTACGGGGTCGAGGTCTACCTCGAGCCGGGGGAGGCGGTGGTCATCGGCACCGGCCTTTTGGTCGGCGAAGTCCTCGACGTGGTCCACAACCAGGTCGACACCGCGATCCTCGACGTCTCCGCCACCTGCCACATGCCCGACGTCCTGGAGATGCCCTACCGTCCCGGGATCCGCGGCGGCGGCGACCCCGGCGCAAAGGCCCACACCTACCGCCTCGGCGGGCCGTCGTGCCTGGCCGGCGACGTCATCGGCGACTGGTCCTTCGACGGTCCGCTGCGCCCCGGCGACCGCCTGGCCTTCCTCGATATGGCCCACTACACCATGGTCAAGACCACCACTTTCAACGGCATCCAACACCCCCACCTGTGCACTTACGAGCCCGAAACCGGGGAGCTCGAGGTGGTGAGAAGCTTTGGCTACAAGGATTTCCGCTCCCGGCTTTCCTGAAAGGCCGGGTCGTGATTGCACGGTTTTTTGTTGTGGTTCAGGGGTAATTCGAAGCGACAAACTTCGACGTCAGATTTGCGATGATGCCGGTGGCGGCAACGAGGAGGGCCCGCAGGCGTAGCAGCGCTACGGCGTGGAGCCCGACGAGGAGGCCAACGCCGGCAGGGCGCAAAGATGGCGTCGCCCGGAGGATAAATGGAAAAATGGAACGTAAATGAATCCGACCGGATTTACAACCTCAGCAACTGGGGCGCCGACCTCTTCTCGATCAACAAAAAAGGGCACGTCTGCGTCCATCCCTCCCCCAACTCCAAGTACTCCATCGACCTGCGCGCCCTGGTCGACGACCTGATCAAGCGCAAGATCAAGCCGCCGATCCTGCTGCGCTTCATGGACGTCCTCCAGGGGCGCATCGCGGCGATCAATCGCGCCTTCAAAAACGCCATCCAGGAAAACGACTACCCGGCCAGCTACCAGACCTTCTATCCGATCAAGGTCAACCAGCAGCGCCAGGTCGTCGAGGCCATCGCCCACTTCGGCAAGAAGTACAACATCGGCCTCGAGGTCGGCTCCAAGCCGGAGCTGGTGGCGGCGATCTCCTTCGCCACCGGCCGCCGCCTGCCGATCATCTGCAACGGCTACAAGGACCGCGAGTTCATCGAGACGGTCCTTTACGCCACCCGCATCGGCTACGACATCACCATCGTCGTCGAGAAGCTCTTTGAACTCGAGAAGATCATCGAGCTCTCCCGCCAGACCGGTATCCGCCCCAAGCTCGGCATCCGCATGAAGCTCTCCTCCAAGGGGACCGGCAAGTGGGCCACCTCGGGCGGCGAGGACGCCAAGTTCGGCCTGAAGATCTCCGAGCTGCTGGCCGCGGTGGAGACGCTGCGCGCCAACAACCTGCTCGACTGCGTCAAGCTGCTGCACTTCCACATCGGCAGCCAGATCACCAAGATCGACAAGGTCAAGAACGCCCTGATCGAGGGGACGCGCATCTACGTCGAAATGCGCAAGCTCGGCGTCGACCTCGAGTACCTCGACATCGGCGGCGGCCTGGGGGTCGACTACGACGGCTCCAAGTCGAGCTATTTCTCCAGTGTCAACTACACCATCGACGAGTACGCCAACGACGTCATCTACCAGATCAAGAATATCTGCGACGAGACCGGCGTCCCCTGCCCGAACATCATCTCCGAGTCGGGGCGGGCCACCGTCGCCCACTATTCGCTGCTGGTCACCAACCTCCTCGACACCAGCACGGCCAGCCAGGGCCCCGATTTCGAGCCGCTGATCAGCCAGTCGGCCCAGCACGCGCCGACCGTGCGCAAGCTGGTCGACATCTACCAGAGCCTCGACCGCCACTCCCTGCGCGAGGACTACCACGACACCATCCAGCTCATCCAGGAGGCCGTCAGCCTTTTCAACCTCGGCTACCTCAACCTCCAGGACCGGGCCATCGCCGAGTGGCTGTGCAGCCGGATCTTCGTCAAGATCAACGGCATCGTCGAGCGCCTCAAGCCGATCCCCGAGGAGCTGCAGAACTTCCAGCTCAGCATGCGCCAGACCTGCTTCGCCAACTTCTCCCTCTTCCAGTCGCTCCCCGACTCCTGGGCCATCGACCAGCTCTTCCCGATCATGCCGATCCAGCGCCTGCACCAGAAACCGACGGTGATGGCCTCGATCGCCGACATCACCTGCGACTCCGACGGCGAGATCACCAGCTTCGTCGGCGAGAACGGGCGCAGCAAGTTCCTCCCCCTGCACCGCGTCGAGCCCGGCGAGGACTACTACATCGGCTTCTTCCTGATCGGCGCCTACCAGGAGATCCTCGGCGACCTGCACAACCTCTTCGGCGACACCAACGCCGTGCACATCACCTTCAACAAGAAGACCAACTACAAGATCGATACGGTGATCAGCGGCGACGCCACCTGGGAGAGCCTCAAGTACGTCCAGTACAAGGGGCCGGAGATCCTCAAGCACGTCCGCGACACCCTCGAGACCGAGGTCGCCCTGCGCAAGATCTCCTTCGAGGAGACCAGCCACTTCCTCGAACTCCTCGACAAGGCCCTGGTCTCGTACACCTATTTGGGAGAGTGACGGCGGGCGGGTGAATTGAGTTTGACGGGGAGATCGGCTAGAATCAAAAAAAATGCTGATGCTGCAGGCTGCCGCAGCCATTTAAGCCTCTTATCGACACAATTGGAGCCAGCCGTGAGCTTGAGCCGGGATCAAGTCATCGAATTCCTGCAAATGCACAAGCAGGAATTTGCCGAGCGCTACGGGGTCGAGACAATCGGTCTTTTCGGCAGCGTTCTGCGCGATGAACTGCGTGATGACAGTGACATCGACATTGCCATCGAGATGGACTCCTCCCGAAAATCTCTCCGCAATTTTCTGGCTTTCAAGCGCCACCTCGAGAGCACCTTTCACCATCCTGTCGATCTGGGCATCGAAAGCACCCTCAAGCCGGCAGTCAGATCTGCTATTGCCAGCCACATCCTCTATGTCTGAACGTTCGCCAACCCTCTATCTTGAAGATCTCCTCGAGGCAGGGCGGGCGATTCAATCCTACCTGGGCGGCTTGAGTTTCGAGCAGTTTGCCGGCGATCGCATGCGCCAGGCCGCGGTAGTCCGCGAATTCCAGATCATCGGCGATGCGGTCGGCAAGCTTCCGGAGTCATTCCGGCAGACCGCTCCCGAGGTCGCCTGGCAGGATATCAAGGATTTTCGCAATCTCCTCGTCCACGAATACTTTGGTGTCGATCTGGCAATCGTCTGGCAGGTTGTGCAAACCGATTTGCCACTGTTGATCGCGGCGGCAGAAAAGCTGCGCCAGAACAGCTGAACACAAAACGGCCCGCCGGAAGGCGGGCCGTTTTGTGTGGCGGAATACAGAATCCAGAATTCAGAAGAAAAACCGAACTAAATCTGCAGCCTTTATCAGAAGGATTCTGGATTCTGACTTCTGAATTCGCGGCTCGGTCTGCCACTTTTCATCTCGCCGCAACCTGCCGCTCGTTCATCACCTTGTAGGCGCAGAACTCCCCGCACATCGTGCAGGCGCCGTGCTCTTCGTCGACCCCCGACTCGGCGCGCAGGCGGCGGGCCTTGGCCGGGTCGAGGGCGAGGGCGAACTGCCCCTCCCAGTCGAGCTTCTTGCGGCAGCGGGCCATGGCGATATCCTTCTCGATCGCCCCCGGCACCCCCTTGACGATGTCCGCGGCGTGGGCGGCGATCCTCGTGGCCATGACCCCCTCGTGGACGTCCTCCACCGTGGGCAGGCGCAGGTGCTCGCTGGCGGTGACGTAGCAGAGGAAGTCGGCGCCGGCGGCGGCCGCCAGCGTCCCGCCGATGGCGCAGGTGATGTGGTCGTAGCCCGGGGCGATGTCGGTGACCAGCGGGCCGAGGACGTAGAAGGGGGCGCCGTGGCAGAGGCGCTTCTGCAGCTGGATGTTGGCCTCGATCTGGTTGAAGGGGACGTGCCCCGGGCCCTCGATCATGACCTGGACGCCGGCCGCCCAGGCCCGCTGGGTCAGCTCGCCGAGGATGATCAGCTCGTGGATCTGCGCCCGGTCGGTGGCGTCGGCCAGGCACCCGGGGCGGAAGCCGTCGCCCAGCGACAGGGTGGCGTCGTAGGGCTTGACCAGCTCGAGGAGGCGGTCGTACTGCTCGTAGAGGGGGTTCTCGGCGTTGTTGTGGGTCATCCACTCGACGGTGAAGGAGCCGCCGCGTGACACCACTTCCATGATCCGCCCCTCGCGGTCCATGCGCTCGACCGTGCTGCGCGTCACCCCGCAGTGGACGGTGATGAAGTCGACGCCGTCGTCGAGGTGTTTCTTGATGCCGTCGAAGATCTCGTCGGCAGTCATCTCGACCATGGCCTTCCCCTTGCGGGTCACCGTGTCCACCGCCGCCTGGTAGAGCGGCACCGAGCCGATGCAGGCGGTGGTCTGGCTGATGATCGCGGCGCGGATTTCGTCGATCGGCCCGCCGGTGGAGAGGTCCATGATGGCGTCGGCCCCCGCGGCCACCGCCACCGTGGCCTTTTCCAGCTCTTTGTCGATGCTGGTGTCGTCCTTGCTGGTGCCGATGTTGGCGTTGACTTTGGTGCGCAGGCCTTTGCCGACCGCCAGCGGGATGCCGTTGCTGCGCTTGACGTTGTGGCAGATGATCGCGGTGCCTTCGGCGATGCGGGCGCGCAGGGTTTCGGCGGCGATCCCTTCGCGGGCGGCGGCGGCTTCCATGAGCGGGGTGATGATGCCCTGGCGGGCGGCTTCCAGTGTGGTCATGGTGTCCTCTCAACAACTCTATGAACGATCAATGATTTGATGACTTCTGGATTCTGAATTCTGGATTCTGAATTCGCACTTCTCATTTCACTGCTCTCGCCCCCGCCGCATGATTCACCGGGCCGTGCCCGTGGCCGAGCGGCACGGCGGCGGCGATCGCCGCGGCGATGAAACGCTTGGCGGTGGCGGCCGCTTCCGGCAGCGCCAGCCCCTGAGCGAGGAGGGCGGCCAGGGCCGCCGCGTAGCTGCAGCCGGTGCCGTGGGTGCTGGCGGTGGCCACCCGCGTGCCGGGGAGGGTGAGCGTTTCGCCGCCGGCGAGCAGCAGCAGGTCGGTGGCGTCGTTCTCCAGGTGCCCGCCCTTGACCAGCACGTGGCGGGCGCCCAGTTTCTGCAGGCGCCGGCCGGCGGCGGCCATGGTCTCCAGGCTGTCGATGCGCAGCCCGGTCAGGGCCTCGGCCTCGGGGAGGTTGGGGGTGAGCAGGAAGGTCTGCGGCAGGAGCAGGTCGCGCACCGCGGCTACCGCCTCGTCGCGGAGGAGCGCCGCGCCCCCCTTGGCGATCATCACCGGGTCGACCACCGCGGCCAGTCCCCGTTCGGCGAGCAGCCCGGCGGTCATCGCCGTCACCGCCGCGGAGAAGAGCATGCCGGTCTTGACCACGTCGGCGCCGAGGTCGTCGAGGACCAGTTCGGCCTGCTGGCGGACGAACTCCGCCGGCACTTCGTGGACCCCCTCCACCCCCAGAGTGTTCTGGGCGGTCAGGGCGGTGATTGCGCTCATGCCGTAGGCGCCGAGGAGGGTGATGACCTTGAGGTCGGCCTGGATCCCCGCCCCGCCGCCGGAATCCGAGCCGGCGATGGTCAGCACCCGCGCCGTTGCGGCATGGCGACGCCGGAAGAGCAGGGCCAGTTCGCGGGCGGCCAGCACCGGCTGCGGGTCGCTCGCCACCGCCGACATGACCGCCACGGCATCCGCGCCGGCGTCGATCAGCTCCCCGGCGTTGCCGTAGGTGATCCCGCCGATGGCCACGATCGGCAGGCCGACCGCGGCGCGCACCTCGCGCAGGCGCTCGACGCCGACCAGCACGGCGTCGTCTTTCGAGCCGGTGGGGAACATCGCCCCGAGGCCGATATAGTCGGCGCCGTCGGCTACGGCCTGGCGGGCCATGGCGACGGTGCGCGTGGAGATGCCGACGATCCGCCCGGCGCCGAGCACCGCGCGGGCCGCCGCCACGCCACCGTCCCCCTGGCCGAGGTGGACGCCGTCGGCGCCGCCGTCGCGGGCCACCTGCGGGTCGTCGTTGACGATGAAGAGCGCCCCGGCCTCCCGGCACAGCGCGCCGATGGTGCGCGCCAGCTCGACCTGGGCCGCTGCCGGGCGCTCCTTGTCGCGGTACTGCACCGTTCGCGCGCCGCCGCGCAGGGCCGCGCGGGTCGCCGCGACGATCCGCTCCTGCGTGCCGCCGGGGGTGATGAAGTAGAGGCCGTCAAGCATCTTGGTCATGAGTCAATCGCCAAAGGAAAACCGCCGCGGCCGAATGGGCGACGCGGCGGTGCAGTGACCGCTGGTGCGCCGCTTCCCTCCGCCGGCATGATCCGGATCAGGTTCAAGGGGTCGTCCCGCCCGTGCGGAACTCTCAGCGAGTCGCCTCGCTCCCCCAGCGGATGCCGCGCGCGGGCGCGACATGTTGCTATGTCCAGCTACCTTAACGACTGTGGCCTCCCGCTGTCAACACTCTGCCGGCCGCCGCGGGGGCTTGTCAGCGTCGCGGCGAGGGGTTATGCTCCGCAGCCATGGAGCCAGCACCTTATCCCGCCCACTCCCGGCCCACCCGCGTCGAAATCGACCTCGACGCCCTGGTCTTCAACCTCCGCCAGGTGCGCGCCCGGGTCGGCGTCGACTGCGAGATCCTCGCCGTGGTCAAGGCCGACGCCTACGGCCACGGCGCCGCCGGGGTCGCCCCGGCCCTGGCCGCCGCCGGCGCCGACCAGTTCGGCGTCGCCCTGGTCGACGAGGGGCTCGCCCTGCGCGGCTGCGGCATCGACCGGCCGGTGATCGTCCTCGGCGGGGTCTTCCCCGGCGAGGAGGAGGCGGTCCTCGCCCATGCCCTGCAGCCGGCCCTCTACGACCTCGACACTGCCCGCCGCCTCAACGCCGCCGCGGCCGCCGCCGGCACTGTCGTCCCCTGCCACCTCAAAATCGACACCGGCATGGGCCGGCTGGGTTTCCGCCCCGAGCGCCTCGACGAGGTCCTTGCCGAACTGCGGCGGCTCCCCGCTCTCGAGCTGCGCGGGGTGGCCAGCCACCTGGCCATGGCCGACGAGCCGGAGCGCCCGCTTACCGCCGTCCAGGCCGAGTCCTTCCGCGCCATCCTCGCCCGGGTCGCCGCCGCCGGCTTCACCCCGCGCTACCGCCACCTCGACAACAGCGCCGCGCTCTTCAGCCGCGACCTGGCCGGCTGCAACCTGGTCCGCCCGGGAGTCATCCTCTACGGCGGGCTCACCGGCACCCCCTTCGAGGAGCAGGTCGCCCAGCGCCCGGTGATGAGCTTCGTCAGCCATATCGCCCAGCTCAAGGAGGTCCCGGCGGGGGAGGGAATCTCCTACGCCCACCGCTACATCACCGCCCGCCCGTCGCTGCTCGCCGCCATCCCGGTCGGCTACGCCGACGGCTACAACCGCCTCCTCACCAACCGCGGCGAGGTGCTGATCCGCGGCCGCCGCGCCCCGGTGGCCGGCACGGTGTGCATGGACTGGATCCTGGTCGACGTCACCCACCTCGGCGAGGTCGCGGTCGGCGACCGCGTTACCCTCCTCGGCCGCGACGGCGACGAAGCCATTACCGCCCGCGAGTGGGCCGACAGGATCGGCACCATCACCTACGAGGTCTTCTGCAACATCAGCAAGCGCGTCCCTCGAGTCTATGTAAGGAGCGCAGAGTGACAGTCTCCCTGGTCATCGACATCGGCACCACCGGCCTGGCCGGGCGGCTGACCGACGACGGCGGCGCGCTCCTCGCCGAGGCCCGCCTGGCCAACCCGCAGCGGCCGCTGGGCGCCGATATCCTCGCCCGTCTGCAGCGGGTCCGCGAAGGGGAGGGGGCGGAGCTGCAGCGCCTCCTCGCCGCCGGCCTGCGTGAACTGACCGCCACCCTCCTCGCCCAGGCCGGCCTCCCCGCCGCGGCGGTGACGGGCGCGGCCGCCGCCGGCAACCCCGGCATCTGCCATCTCCTCTGCGGCCTGCCGGTGGAGGGGCTGATCTTCCCCCCCCACCGCTCGCCGCTCAAGGCGCTGACCCTGCTCCCCCCCGACGCCCCGGACCTCGGCCTGGCCGTCCCTCTCCAGCTCTTCCCGGCGCTCAGCGGCTTCGTCGGCGGCGATCTCCTCGCCGACCTCTTCGCCCTGGTCTCGCGTGCGCTCCCCGGTGCCGAAGACCTTGACTTCAGTGCCGCGCCGCCCCCGGTGCTGCTCCTCGACATCGGCACCAACGCCGAGATGGCCCTCTGGGACGGGGCGGGCTGGCGGGTCACCTCGGCAGCCGCCGGGCCGGCCTTCGAGGCCGGCAACATCGCCTGCGGCATGCCGCTGGCGCCCGGCGCGGTCACCGACGTCCAGCTTGACGGCGACCGCCTGGCGCTCAGCGTCGCCGCCGGCGGCCCCCCCCGCGGCCTGTGCGGCAGCGGCCTGCTCGCCCTGGTTTCGGCGGCGCGGGCCGGCGGGCTGATCGACGCCGGCGGGCGCATCGTCGCCCCCGAGGAGATCGCCACCAACCTCTCCCGCTACCTGCGCGCCGACGGCGAGAGCTGGTCGCTGTGCTTCCACCGCGACGCCCGCGGTGCCCTGTGCCTGGCCCAGGACGACGTCCGCCAGCTGCAGCTCGCCAAGGGGGCGGTGCGCGCCGGCATCGAACTCCTCCTCTCCCGCGCCGGGCTGACCGTCGCCGATCTCGCCGCGGTCGGCGTCACCGGGGCCTTCGGCTCCAACCTCCCCCGCGCGGCGCTCAAGGGGATTGCCCTCTTTCCCGACGGCATGGTAGAAAAACTGTTCTTCGTCGCCAACGGGGTCCTCGACGGCCTCGCCGCCTTCCTCGCCGACCCGCGCGGCGCCGAACGGCTGGCGGCCCTGCAGGAGCGGATCAAGCCCTTCCCCCTCTCCGGCTCCCCGGCCTTCGAAGAACGGTTTCTAAAATCACTCGAATTTTGAGGCGAATCTCACCACATTTCCACCCCTGGAGTTAACCAATGGCTGCCATCAAACGTGCCCTCATCAGCGTCTCCGACAAGACCGGCGTCCTCGAACTGGCCCGGGCCCTCGCCGGCTTCGGCGTCGAGATCCTCTCCACCGGCGGCACCGCCAAGCTGCTGCGCGACGCCGGCCTGACGGTCAAGGACGTCGCCGAGTTCACCGGCTTCCCGGAGATGCTCGACGGCCGGGTCAAGACCCTCCACCCCAAGGTCCACGGCGGCCTCCTCGGCATGCGCGACAACCCGGCGCACGTCGCCAAAATGGCCGAGCACGGCATCGAGCCCATCGACCTGGTGGCGGTCAACCTCTACCCCTTCGAGGCCACCGTGGCCAGGGCCGGCTGCACCCTCGAGGACGCCATCGAGAACATCGACATCGGCGGGCCGACCATGCTGCGCAGCGCGGCCAAGAACAACCGCGACGTCACCGTCCTGGTCGATGCCGCCGACTACCCGGCGGTCCTCGCCGAGATGCAGGCCAGCGGCGGCAGCGTCTCCCGCGAGACCAACTTCCGCCTGGCGGTCAAGGTCTACCAGCACACCGCCGCCTACGACGGGGCGATCTCCAACTGGCTGGGGACGAAGATTTCGGAAGACGACGCCGTCTTCCCGCCGACCCTGACCCTGCAGTACCGCAAGGCCCAGGGGATGCGCTACGGCGAGAACCCCCACCAGGGCGCGGCCTTCTACGTCGAGAAGCAGGTCGCCGAGGCCTCCATCGCCACCGCCCGCCAGCTGCAGGGGAAAGAGCTTTCCTACAACAACATCGGCGACACCGACGCCGCCCTGGAGTGCGTCAAGCAGTTCGCCGAGGGGCCGGCCTGCGTCATCGTCAAGCACGCCAACCCCTGCGGGGTGGCGGTCGGCGCCACGCTCCTCGAGGCCTACGACAAGGCCTACCAGACCGACCCCGAGTCGGCCTTCGGCGGGATCATCGCCTTCAACCGCGAACTCGACGCCGCCACCGCCCAGGCGATCTGCGACCGCCAGTTCGTCGAGGTGATCATCGCCCCGACGGTGGCCGCCGCCGCCGTGGACATCGTCGCCGCCAAGAAGAACGTGCGCCTCCTCGAGTGCGGCCTGTGGCCGGAGAACCCGGCGCCGCGCCTCGACCTGAAAAGGGTCAACGGCGGCATGCTCGCCCAGGATGCCGACCTCGACCTCTACGCCGACCTCAAGGTGGTCAGCCAGCGCCAGCCCACCGCGCAGGAACTGGAAGACCTCCTCTTCGCCTGGCGGGTCGCCAAGTTCGTCAAGTCCAACGCCATCGTCTACGCCGGCTCCGGCATGACCATCGGCGTCGGCGCCGGGCAGATGAGCCGGGTCAACTCGGCGCGCATCGCCGCCATCAAGGCCGAGCACGCCGGCCTCAAGGTCCAGGGCGCGGCCATGGCCTCCGACGCCTTCTTCCCCTTCCGCGACGGCATCGACAACGCCGCCGCCGTCGGCATCACCGCGGTCATCCAGCCCGGCGGCAGCATGCGCGACGCCGAGGTGATCGCCGCCGCCGACGAGCATGGGATGGCGATGGTGTTCACCGGCATGCGCCATTTCCGGCATTAAACGAGCGGTGCTTTTCCGCCAGCTCGTCGTCAGCTGTCACGGCCTCCTTGATCTGACAAAAAATCCCTCGCTCTGCCGATGAAGGTTCCCCTCCCCTGGTGGGAGGGGACTAAGGGGAGGGGGCAACGCATAAAGGATGGATCTTACATGAAAATCCTCGTCATCGGTTCCGGCGGGCGCGAGCACGCCCTGGTCTGGAAGATCGCCCAGTCGCCGCTGGTCGAAAAGGTCTTCTGCGCCCCGGGGAATCCCGGCACGGCGCAGCTGGCGGTCAACGTGCCGCTCAAGGTCGAGGACCTCGACGGCCTCCTCGACTTCGCCCGCACCCACCGCATCGACCTCACCGTGGTCGGTCCCGAGCTGCCCCTCTCGCTGGGCATCGTTGACCGCTTCGAAGCCGCCGGGCTGACCATCTTCGGGGCCCGCCAGAACGCCGCCCTGATCGAGGCCAGCAAGGCCTTCGCCAAGGAGCTGATGCACAAGTACGCCGTCCCCACGGCCTTCTACGAAGTCTTCACCGAGGTCGAGCCGGCCCTGGCCTACATCGCCCGCCACGGTGCGCCGATCGTCGTCAAGGCCGACGGTCTGGCCGCCGGCAAGGGGGTGGTGGTCGCCCAGACGGTCGCGGAGGCCGAGGCCGCAGTGCGCGACATGCTCTCCGGCAACGCCTTCGGCGCCGCCGGGGCGCGGGTGGTCATCGAGGAGTTCCTCGAGGGGGAGGAAGCCTCCTTCCTGGCCTTCACCGACGGCAAAAACATCATCCCCCTGGCCAGCGCCCAGGACCACAAGCCGGTCTTCGACGGCGACTCCGGCCCCAACACCGGAGGCATG
>CAYQLP010000051.1:0-12299 GCA_964418505.1 uncultured Geobacteraceae bacterium
GTGGCCGCTCTGGTCCCCAAGGCGGAGATCGAGGGCGAGATGGGCGACTCGCACATGGGGCTGCAGGCTCGCCTGATGTCCCAGGCCCTGCGCAAGCTCACGGGGACGATCAGCCGTTCCAACTGCTGCGTGATCTTCATCAACCAGATCCGTATGAAAATCGGCGTGATGTTCGGCAACCCGGAGACCACCACCGGCGGCAACGCCCTCAAGTTCTACGCCTCGGTGCGCATGGACATCCGCCGCATCGCTTCGATCAAGCAGGGGCAGGACACCATCGGCAGCCGCACCCGGGTCAAGGTGGTCAAAAATAAGGTTGCCCCGCCCTTCAAGGAAGCGGAGTTCGACATCATGTACGGCACCGGCATCTCCTGGACCGGCGACCTGGTCGATCTCGGGGCGGCCAGTGAAATTGTCGAGAAAAGCGGTTCGTGGTTCTCCTACGGGGGGGAGCGGATCGGTCAGGGACGGGAAAACGTCAAGCAGTACCTGGCCGATCATCCGGAAACGGCGCAGGCCATCGAAGAAAAGATACTCGAACACTACGGACTGCCGGCCCGCGTCGGCCGCTAGGAGCCATTCATGGACCTGAACGGGATCCTCGCTTCGGCGATGCAGAGCAAGGCCTCTGACATCCACCTCAAGGTTGGCCAGCCGCCGGTCTTTCGCATTGACGGCGAGTTGGAGAGCGTAGCCGGGGGGGTGCGCATCACCACGGCGATGATCGAGGATTACTGCTCGAAGATCATGAACACCTATCAGCGCGAGCAGTTCACCCGCGCCAACGAGGCCGACCTGGCCTACGGCGTGCCGGGCCTCGGCCGCTTCCGGGTCAACGCCTACTCGCAGCGCGGCACCACCTCCCTGGCCTTCCGGCCGATTCCCATGGACATCAAGGGGATCGACGATCTCAACCTGCCGCCGGTCCTCAAGGAACTGGTCCTCACCCAGCGCGGGCTGATCCTGGTGACCGGGGCCACCGGGATGGGCAAGTCGACCACCCTGGCCTCGATGATCGAACACCTCAACGCCCAGCGCAAGGCGCTGGTCGTGACCATCGAGGACCCCATCGAGTTCCTCTTCCGCGACAACAAGAGCATCATCAACCAGCGCGAGGTCGGCTCCGACACGCGCAACTTCCACCGGGCCCTGAAGAGCGCCCTGCGCCAGGACCCGGACGTGATCATGGTCGGTGAGATGCGCGACCGCGAGACCATCGAAACCGCCCTGCTCGCCGCCGAGACCGGCCACCTGGTCCTCTCCACCCTGCATACCGTCGACGCCACCGAGACCATCAACCGCATCATCAGCGTCTTCCCCCAGCTGCACCAGAAGCAGATCCGCATCCAGCTGGCGGCGGTGCTCAAGGCGGTGGTCTCCCTGCGCCTGGTGCCGCGCGCCGACGGCAACGGGCGCGTCCCGGCCGTCGAGGTGATGATCAACACCAACCGCATCAAGCAGCTGATCGAAGACGCCGACCAGACCAAGCAGATCCATGAGACGATCCAGCAGGGCGTCGAAAACTACAGCATGCAGACCTTCGACCAGTCGCTGATGGCGCTGGTCAAGAAGGAGCTGATCACCGTTGAGGAGGCGTCGCGCCAGGCGACCAACCCCAACGACCTCAACCTCAAGCTCTCCGGGGTCTACTCGACCTCGAACAGCAGCTGGGCCGCTTTCGAGAAGTGAGCCCGGAACGCCCGCGGCGGGCGCCGGCGAGCCCCTGGGGCATCGCCCTGCGCCTGCTGGCCCGCCGCGACTACGCTGCAGCCGAACTTCGCCGCGCCCTTTCGGGGCGCGGCGTTTCACCCGCAGAGGTCGAAACGGTACTGGCCCGCGCCGGCGAACTGGGGTATCTTGATGACCGGCGCTACGGCGAGCGCCTGGTGCGCGCCCTGCGCGACAGCGGCCGGGCCGCCGGGCCCCGCCTGGTCCTCGAACTGCGCCGCCGCGGCCTGGGCGACGAACTGGTCGCCGAGCTGACTGCCCCCGGCGATGATGACCAGGCCGAGACCGTGGCCCTGCGCGCTCTGCTCGGCCGGCGCTTTGCCGCTTTCGACTACGCTGCCGCCGATGCCGGCGAGCGGCGCAGGGTCGTTCATTTTCTGCAACGTCGGGGGTTCTCCCTCGACCGGATTCTCACTGAACTGAAACGGACCGATACATGAGCCACGCCAAATTGAGCGGCAGCCAGATCCGCCAGCGTTTTCTCGACTACTTCGCCGGCCATGGCCACCGGGTGGTCCCCTCCTCGTCGCTGATCCCCCACAACGACCCGACCCTGCTCTTCGCCAACGCCGGGATGAACCAGTTCAAGGACTGCTTCCTGGGGATGGAGGACCGCGGCTACTACCGCGCCGCCTCCTCGCAGAAGTGCGTGCGCGCCGGCGGCAAGCACAACGACCTGGAGAACGTCGGCCGCACCGCCCGCCACCACACCTTCTTCGAGATGCTCGGCAACTTCTCCTTCGGCGACTACTTCAAGAAGGAGGCGATCGCCTATGCCTGGGAGTTCCTCACCGTCGACCTGAAGATCGACCAGAGCCGCCTCTACGTCTCGGTCTACACCGACGACGACGAGGCCGCCGACATCTGGCACCAGCAGCAGGGGGTCCCCCGCGAGCGGATCTTCCGCTTCGGCGAGAAGGACAACTTCTGGGCCATGGGCGACACCGGTCCCTGCGGGCCGTGCAGCGAGATCTTCTACGACAACGGCCCCGAGGCCGGCTGCGACGACCCGCACTGCACGGTGGGCTGCGACTGCGACCGCTACATGGAGATCTGGAACAACGTCTTCATGCAGTTCGACCGCCAGCCCGACGGCACCCTGGTGCCGCTCCCCAAGCCGGCGGTGGACACCGGCATGGGGCTGGAGCGGATCACCACGGTCATGCAGGGGGTCCTCTCCAACTACGACACCGACCTCTTGCAGGGGATCATCCGCCACATCGAGAAACTCTCCGGCAAACGTTACCGCGACGAGCTCAAGGACGACGTCTCCATGCGGGTCATCGCCGATCACGCCCGGGCCATCACCTTCCTGATCGGTGACGGCGCCCTGCCCAGCAATGAGGGGCGCGGCTACGTGCTGCGCCGCATCATGCGCCGCGCCGCCCGCCACGCCAAGATGCTCGGCTTCGCCGAGCCGGTCCTCTACCGGATGGTCGATGCGGTGCGCGAAGTCATGGGCCAGGCCTACCCCGACCTGATCGAACGCGAGGAGTACATCAAGAAGGTGGTCCGCGCCGAAGAGGAGCGTTTCGCCGAGACCCTCGACCGCGGCCTGGCGATCCTCAACGAGGCGGTGGCCGGGCTGAAGGCCGCGGAGCAGACCGTGATCCCCGGCGAGACCCTCTTCCAGCTCTACGACACCTACGGCTTCCCCACCGACCTGACCGCCGACATCGTCCGCGGCGAGGGCTTCACTATCGACGAGGAGGGCTTCGAGGCGTGCATGGAGCGCCAGCGCGCCCAGTCCCGCGAGCACTGGAAGGGCTCCGGCGAGGAGGGGATCGCCACCATCTATAAGACCCTGCACGCCGGCGGGCTGAGCAGCCGCTTCACCGGCTACCAGCAGCGCAGCGACTACGCGACGGTCACCGCCCTGATCAAGAACGGTGCGGCGGCCGGCGAGGCGGCGGCCGGCGACGAGGTCGAGGTGATCACCGAGGTCACCCCCTTCTACGGCGCCTCCGGGGGGCAGTCCGGCGATACCGGCACGCTCTCGAACGGCTCGGCCAGAGTGGAGGTCACCGACACCCTGCGCCCCTACCCGGACCTGATCGTCCATCGCGGCAAGGTACTCAGCGGCACCCTGCGCAGCGGCGACGCCGTCGACCTGGCGGTGGACGGCGAGACGCGCACCGCCACGGCGCGCAACCATACCGCCACCCACCTGCTGCAGGCGGCCCTGCGCCAGGTCCTGGGCGACCACGTCAAGCAGGCCGGCTCCCTGGTCGAGCCGGAGCGCCTGCGCTTCGACTTCACCCACTTCGCCGCCCTGAGCGCCGAGGAGCTCAAGCGCGTCGAGCAGCTGGTCAACCGCTACACCATGGGCAACGACGCCGTCGACGCCCGCGAGATGGAGCTGGCCGAGGCGATGAACTGCGGCGCCACCGCCCTCTTCGGCGAGAAGTACGGCGAAACCGTGCGGGTGATCCGCGTCGGCGAGATCAGCATGGAGCTGTGCGGCGGCACCCACGTGCGTGCCGCCGGCGACATCGGCCTCTTCAAGATCGTCCAGGAGAGCGGCATCGCCGCCGGCGTCCGCCGTATCGAGGCGGTGACCGGCGAGCGTGCCCTGGCCCTGGTCCAGGAGCAGGAGGAGACCTTCACCCGCCTGGCCGGGCTGGTCAGGAGCGACCGCGGCCAGCTCGAGCAGCGCCTGGTGAAGCTGGTCGAGCGCCAGCGCGAACTGGAGCAGGAACTTGACGCGGCGGCGCGGCGCGCCCAGGCCGACCAGGCCGGGAGCCTGCTCGACAGCGTCCGCGAGGTCGGCGGCGTCAAAACGCTCTTCGCCGAAGTGGCCGCCGCCGATGCCAAGGGGCTTCGCGAGCTGGCCGACCGCCTGCGCGACCATCTCGGCTCCGGGGTGGTGGCGATCGGCTGCAACGACGACGGCAAGGCCAGCCTGCTGGTGGCGGTGACCAAAGACCTGGCCGGCCGCGTTCATGCCGGCCAGCTGGTGGCGGCCATGGCCCAGATCGTCGGCGGCCGCGGCGGCGGGCGCCCCGACCTGGCCCAGGCCGGCGGCAGCGCTCCGGAGCAGCTCCCCGCGGCCCTGGCCGAAGGGGAGGCCCGGCTGGCCGCCATGCTGGCGGGCTGAGCGAGCGACGCACCACCAGACATCACCCAGGCTGCTGAAAAACGTTACGAGGAAGTCCAGATGCAAGACGCACGGAGCACAGACCCCGAGACATATCTGGTAGATAGGCGAGGGGGCGAGCACCGCGCAACGCCGCAGATGGGCTCCGCAGTAGTTTTTCAACAGCCTGTGAGGGAGAGGCCATGCAGGAACTGATCGGTAAAGCCAACGTCTTGATGGAAGCGCTCCCCTACATCCAGCGCTTCTCCGGCAAGACCTTCGTCATCAAGTACGGCGGCCACGCCATGGCCGACGAGCGCCTCAAGGCGAGCTTCGCCCTCGACGTCATCCTCCTCAAGTCGCTGGGGATCAACCCGGTGATCGTCCACGGCGGCGGCCCGCAGATCAACGACACCCTCAAGCGCTACGGGATCGTCTCGCAGTTCGTGCGCGGCATGCGCGTCACCGACGCCGACACCATGAGCGTGGTGGAGATGGTTCTGGTCGGCCAGGTCAACCAGGAAGTGGTCGGCTACCTCAACCAGCAGGGGGGGAAGGCGGTCGGCCTCTCCGGCAAGGACGGCACCCTGCTGCTGGCCAAAAAGCTCCTCCAGGAGATCCCCGGCGCGGACGGCGGCGTCGAGCGGGTCGACATCGGCTACGTCGGCGACGTGGTCAGGGTCAACACCGACCTGCTCAAGAGCCTGGAGAGTGCCGGCTACCTGCCGGTGATCGCCCCGGTGGGGGTGGGTGCCGAGGGGGAGTGCTACAATATCAACGCCGACCTGGTGGCCGGGCGGGTCGCCGCGGCGCTCAACGCCGAGAAGCTCATCCTGCTCACCGACACCCCGGGGGTCCTCGATCGGGACAAGCAGCTGCTGCCGGGGATCGCCGTCGCCGAGATGCACCGGCTGATCGCCGAGGAAGCCATCACCGGCGGGATGATCCCCAAGGTCGAGTGCTGTGCCGACGCCCTGCGCGACGGGGTGAAGAAGGCGCACATCATCGACGGCCGCGTCGAGCACGCCGTGCTCCTGGAAATCTTCACCGACTGCGGCATCGGTACGGAAATCACCAGGTAGATGGCAGTGGCGATGACGCGCGAAGAGAAAGTCGCTTACTGGGTAACCTCAGCCGAACAGGACTGGATGGTTGCCGGCCATCTCTTCGAAAAGCAGGACTTCAGCTACGCGCTCTTTCTTGCTCACCTGGCCCTGGAGAAGATGCTCAAGGCTGTGTTTGCCTCTCGATACGAGGAAACTCCGCCTTTGACGCACCGCTTGCCGTTCCTTGCCGAACGCTCCGGCCTAAAGCTTTCTCCTGAGCAGCTCGAGTTGCTGGAGGCCGTCACCGACTTCAACCTGGAAGCCAGATATCCGGACGAAAAGTTTTCCTTCCGGCAGAAATGTACGCGAGAGTTCACTCATGGATACCTGGCAAAGATCGAGGAGATGAGCCTATGGCTCGGGCAGCAGCTGCAGTCATCGACACCGTGAAACGCTATGTCAGGGTACTGGAAGAACATGGCATTCATGTCGACGATGCCATTCTGTTCGGTTCCTTTGCCAGAGGCACGGCCAAAGCAGAAAGCGATATCGATGTGGCTTTGGTCTCCAGGGCCTTTACCGGCGACCGCTTCGATGATCGCCGGCGCATCGTTCCTTTGCGTCGTGCCATCGACAGTCGCATCGAGCCGATCCCTTTCAGGCCCGAACGGTTCGCACAGGGAGGGATTTTAATCGATGAAATCCGCAAAGAAGGAATTCGGATCGAGGTTTAAGCCATGACTGTGATTTCCGACCAATGGATCTCCCGAGCTGACAAGGTCATCATGAAGACCTACGGCCGCTACCCGCTCGTCCCGGTCCGGGGCGAAGGCTGCCGGCTCTGGGATGCCGACGGCCGCGAATACCTCGACTTCCTCGCCGGGGTGGCGGTCAACAATCTCGGCCACTGCCACCCGCGGGTGGTCGCGGCCCTGCAGGAGCAGGCGGCGACGCTGATCCACTGCTCCAACTACTACCACATCCCCAGCCAGATCGAACTGGCCGAGCTGCTCTGCGGGGAGTGCTTCGCCGACCGCGCCTTCTTCTGCAACAGCGGCGCCGAGGCCAACGAGGCGGCGATCAAGCTGGCCCGCAAGTACAGCCGCGAGACCTTCGGCCCGGAGCGCTACGCGATCATCACCGCCGCCGAGTCCTTCCACGGCCGCACCATGGCCACCGTCTCGGCCACCGGCCAGGAGAAGGTCCAGCGCTTCTTCGACCCGCTGCTGCACGGCTTCGTCCATGTCCCCTTCGACGACCCGGCGGCGATCGAGGCGGCGGTCACCCCGCAGACCTGCGCGGTGATGCTCGAGCCGATCCAGGGGGAAGGGGGGGTGAACATCCCCGCCCTCGACTACCTGAAGAAGGTCCGCGAGATCTGCGACCGCCACCAGCTGCTGCTGATCCTCGACGAGGTGCAGACCGGGCTGGGGCGCACCGGCCGGCTCTTCGCCCACCAGCACTTCGGCGCCGAGCCGGACATCATGACCCTGGCCAAGGCCCTGGCCGGCGGCTTTCCCATCGGCGCCATGCTGGCCCGCGAGCAATATGCCGCGGCCTTCTCGCCGGGGACCCACGGCTCGACCTTCGGCGGCAACCCGCTGATGACCGCCGTCGCCCTGGCCGCCGTGCGCACCCTGCTCGACGAGGGGCTGGCCGCACGGGCGGTGGAGACCGGCGCCTACCTGATCGGCCGCCTGCACGAGCTGCAGGAGAAGCACGCCATTGTCGAGGAGGTGCGCGGTATCGGCCTGATGGTCGGCATGAAGCTGGCCATCCCCGGCGGCGAAATCGTCAAGCAGGGGCACGCCCGCGGCCTGCTCCTCAACGTCACCCACGACACGGTGCTGCGCTTCGTACCGCCGCTGGTGGTCAGCCGGGAGGAGATCGACGCGATGATCGTCATCCTCGACGAGCTGCTGGCCGGCGCCGCGCAGCCCGGCTGATCAGTCAGGACCAACTCTTATGCCCAAGCACTTTCTCTGCCTGACCGACTGGAGCCGCGCCGATCTCGACGCCCTCTTTGCCCTGTCCGCCGATCTCAAGGCCCGCCACCAGCGCGGCGAGGCCCACCGCCTGCTGGCCGGCAAGACCCTGGCGATGATCTTCGACAAGAGCTCGACGCGCACCCGCGTCTCCTTCGAGGCCGGCATGGCCCAGCTCGGCGGCCACGCCCTCTTCCTCGCCCCCGGCAACACCCAGATGGGGCGCGGCGAGCCGATCAAAGACACCGCCCGCTGCCTGTCGCGCTACGTCGACGGGGTGATGATCCGCACCTTCGCCCAGGCCAACATCGAGGAGTTCGTCCGCTACAGCAGCGTCCCGGTGATCAACGGGTTGAGCGACAGTTACCACCCCTGCCAGGTGATGGCCGACCTGCTGACCGTCATCGAGCACAAGGGGGGGTACGAGGGCTTGCGCTACTGCTGGATCGGCGACGGCAACAACATGGCCAACAGCTGGATCAACGCCGCCGCGGTCTTCGGCTTCGAGCTGCGCGTCGCCACCCCGCAAGGCTATGAGCCGGACGCCGCGGTCTGTGCGCGTGCCGCCGCCATGGGCGCGCGGATTCTCTACACCAACGACCCGCTCGAGGCCGCCGCCGGCGCCGACGTGCTCAACACCGACGTCTGGGCGAGCATGGGCCAGGAAGCCGAGCAGCAGCAGCGCGTCCGCGACTTCCAGGGTTTCCAGATCAACAGCGGGACGCTGGCCGCCGCCGCGCCGGAGTCCATCGTCATGCACTGCCTCCCCGCGCATCGCGACGAGGAGATCACCGACGAGGTCATCGAAAGCCGCCACTCGGTGATCTTCGACCAGGCCGGGAACCGCCTGCACGTGCAGAAGGCGATCATGGTCGCCCTGATGCAGGGCCCGGCTGGGGCGGCGACGTGCTGCTGACCTGCCCGCACTGCGGCTTCGCCCGGGAAGTCCCCGACGAGCAGGTGCCGGAGCGGCCGGTCAGGGCCCTCTGCCCGGGCTGCCAGCAGACCTTCGCCTTCGACCGGAACGGAGCGGAGACGGTCGTGCCGCCCGCGGAGCAGCCTGACTCGACTCCGGCCGCGGAACCCTCCGCCGAGACGCTCCCCAAGGCCGGCTTCTGGCTGCGCCTGGTGGCGCTGCTCCTCGACACGGTGATCGTCTGGTGCGTGCGCCTGGTGGTGCTGATCCCGCTGGCCGTGGTCGGCGGCTTCGCCAGCGTCGCTCTTGAGGACGGCCCGTCGCTGACCCTGTGGCTGCTGATCCTGTGCAGCCACCTGATCGGCTACACCTACGATGTCTTCTTCACCGGCTATCATGGCCAGACCCCGGGCAAGATGATCCTGCGCCTGCGGGTGGTGCGCTGCGACGGCGGGGCGGTGGGCTACGGGCGCGCCTTCCTGCGCGAGATCCCGGGGAAGTTCCTGTCGGCGCTGATCCTCTATGTCGGCTATGCGATGGCCGGCTTCGACAGCCGCAAGCAGGCCCTGCACGATCGTCTGGCCGGGACCTACGTGCTCAAACTTTAGCAACTCCGGCCGAAATCCTGTATCCTGTAGCGTGACTGTGCATCCCGAACTCTGAATTCCTCAAAGGAGCCTGTACATGGCCAAGAAATCCTCCGTCAAGAAAATCGTCCTCGCCTATTCCGGCGGCCTCGACACCTCGATCATCCTCAAGTGGCTGACCGAGGTCTATGACGCCGAAGTGATCGCCTACTCCGCCGACCTCGGCCAGGGGGAGGAGCTCGACTTCATCCCCGAGAAGGCCAAGCAGACCGGCGCCAGCAAGAGCTACATCGTCGATCTGCGGGAAGAGTTCACCCGCGACTTCGTCTTCCCGATGTTCCGCGCCAACGCCATCTACGAGGGGCGCTACTTCCTCGGCACCTCCATCGCCCGGCCGCTGATCGCCAAGGCGCAGATGGAGATCGCCCTGAAGGAGGGCGCCGACGCCGTCTCCCACGGCGCCACCGGCAAGGGCAACGACCAGGTGCGCTTCGAACTGGCCTACTACCACTTCGACCCGGCGATCAAGGTCATCGCCCCCTGGCGCGAGTGGGACCTGAAGAGCCGCACCGCCCTCGAGGAGTACGCCAAAAAGCACGGCATCCCCGTGCCGACCAGCAAGAAGTTCCCCTGGAGTTCCGACCGCAACCTGCTGCACATCTCCTTCGAGGGGGATATCCTCGAGAACCCCTGGGCCGAGGCCCCCGAGGAGATGTACGTGCTGACCGTGCGCCCCGAAGACGCCCCCGACCAGCCCGAGTACGTCGAGGTCGAGTTCGAGCAGGGCGACGCGGTGGCGGTCAACGGCGAGCGCCTCTCCCCGGCCAACCTGCTGGCCAAGCTCAACCAGATCGGCGGCCGCCACGGCATCGGCCGCGTCGACCTGATGGAGAACCGCTACGTCGGCATGAAGAGCCGCGGCGTCTACGAGACCCCCGGCGGCACCATCCTCGAGGAGGCCCACCGCGGCGTCGAGTCGATCACCATGGACCGCGAGGTCATGCACCTGCGCGACTCCCTGGTCACCCGCTACAGCGAGATGGTCTACAACGGCTATTGGTTCGCCCCCGAGCGCCGCGTCCTGCAGGCGCTGATCGACGAGAGCCAGAAGACCGTCAACGGCAAGGCGCGCATCAAGCTCTACAAGGGGCACGCCCGGGTGGTCGGCCGCGACTCGGCCAGCGACAGCCTCTTCAACGTCGACTTCGCCACCTTCGAGGCCGACCAGGTTTACAACCAGGCCGACGCCGAGGGCTTCATCAAGCTCAACGCCCTGCGCATGCGCATCGCCGCCATTCAGCGCGAGAACCTCAAGAAGGGGAAAGTCAAGGCAGTCAAGTAAACGAGAATCCAGAATCCAGAATTCAGAATTCAGGAGTTAGCCGCCAGGAGTCAGGAGTATTTGGAGCCGGGAGGATTGCTCGTCTTTTGTCTCTTCTGGACTCTGGCTCCTGACTTCTGGATTCGCCTTATGGAATTTGTCAAGCAGCACATCAAGACGTCGGTCGTCGCCTGCATCATCGATGGCGGCGACCACGTCGTTCTGACCCGGCGCTGCATCGAACCCTGGTGCGGGCTGTGGGTCATGCCCGGCGGCAAGGTCGAGCACGGCGAGCCGCTGGTCGAGGCCCTGCACCGCGAGGTGCGCGAGGAGATCGGCCTCGAGGTGACCGTCGAGGGGCTGGTCGACGTCTACGAGCATGTCGGCGTCGGCCCGCGCAACGATCACTACGTGATCCTCTACTACCGGGCCAGCCCCCGGGGCCACGAACTGACCCCCGACGGCAGCGAGGTCACCGAGGCCCGCTGGGTGCCGGCCGCCGAGCTGGCCGGCTACGCCATGACGCCGGGGACCCGCCACGTGCTGTCGCGGCTCTTCCCCGGCCGCCTGGCCGACCCCGGCACGCCACCGGACGAACTGGCCGAGCGGACCCGCGCCGCCGGCATCCCCTGAGCCGAGCGCTATGCTGACGATCGTCGACCAGACCCTGCGCCTGGACTACACCCCCGGCCACCACCTGCACTGCCTGGCCTGCCAGGTCCCCAGCCGGCTGGGGCGGGACGGCTCGGCGTGCCGGCTGGTCGACCCGCAGGGGCAGTGGCGGATGATCCGCTCGATCCTTGAACTGGTCAGCGCCTCGACCGGCAACCTGCGCAAGCTGCACTTCCTCCTCCTCCCCGAGGCCAGCGTCCCCGCCGCCCACCTCGACGAGCTGCTCGCCTACCTGGCGGCGCACTTCCGCCCCAACACGGTGACCATCTTCGGCCTCGAGCACATCGCCCTGAGCGACTATCTCGTCCTGCTGCGCCGCTTCGCCGCCGACAACTCGGCGGCGCTGGCCAGCGTCGAGGCCGACCTGGCCGCCGGCGACATCGCCGCCCTGCCGGTCAACTGCTGCGTCACCGCGGTCTGCGAGGCGGACGGGACCCTGCGGGTCTTCCTCCAGGCCAAGAGCCACCCCTTCTCCGGCGAGGAGACCCTCGACCCCTACCGCGACCTCTACCGCGGCAAGGTCTTCCCGCTCTTCCGCTGCGTTCCCACCGGCTTCAACTTCATGTCGGTGATCTGCCTCGACTACGTCTACCGCGACCTCTACCAGTCGAACATCAGCGCCGTCATCGAGCGGGCCAACCGGCTCTTCTACGAGACCCGCCAGCGTCTCGACCTGCTCTGCGTACTGGAGTGCAACCCCAAGCCGGAGCACCCGGCCTTCCGCGACGTGGTCAACGGCTTCTACGGCGAGTACCTGGCCTACACCCCCGGGGTGCGCGACACGACCACGATCTTCTGCAACAGCTCGGCGGAGACCACCGGGCTGGGCGGGCCGGCGCAGGGTTTCGGCCGCTCGATGGTGGTTATGCACCGGAGCCACAAGCTGGCGGCCCTGGAGAGCGGCGAGTTCGCCAGCGACGACTACGACGGCCTGCCGGTCTGCCGCCTGCGCTTCGGCACGGCGACCC
>CAYQLP010000052.1:0-1490 GCA_964418505.1 uncultured Geobacteraceae bacterium
ATCCAGACCAAGCGCGGCCTCTTCGAAGTCGCCGACGGCGGCACCCTGATGCTCGACGAGATCGGCAACCTGAGCATGACCATCCAGGCCAAGCTGTTGCGGGTGCTTCAGGAGCGTGAAGTCACGCCGATCGGCGGCACCCAGCCGATCCCCATCAACATTCGCCTGATCGCCGCCACCAACAGCAACCTGCGCGACATGGTCGACCGCGGGGAGTTCCGCTACGATCTCTTCTTCCGCCTCAACATCATCCCCATCGACCTGCCGCCGCTGCGCGAACGCAAGGGGGACCTGATGCTCCTGGCTGGCCGTTTCCTGCGTCGCTTCGCCGAGGAGAACGGACGCGATGTGCGCGGTTTCGCCCCGGAAGCGCTGCGCGCCCTCAGCGAGCACGATTTTCCCGGCAACGTCCGTGAACTGGAGAACCTGATCGAGCGGGCGGTGGTCCTCTCCACGGGAGAACTGATCCTCCCCTGCGACCTGGAGATGCCGGTCGCCGCCGAAGGGCAGGGGGCCTGGCCGGCGGAGGAGGAGATCCCCCGCAACGTCGAGGAACTCAAGGAACGCAAGCGGATCCTGCGCGAGCAGGCCGTCGAGCCCCTGGAGCGGGCCTTTCTGCTCGCGGCCCTCGAACGCAACCACTGGAATATCACCCGGGCTGCCGAGGAGGTGGGGATCCTGCGCCCCAACTTTCAGGCGATGCTCAAAAAATTGGGTATCAGCCCACGTCAGCACACGGCCGGGTAATGCCGGTTTGAGGATTTCCTCCCCGCTGTGAAAGGAGTCCCTCCATGTCCAGCAGCATCAACCGCCGCGCCATCCTTCCCGCCGCCTGCGCCGTGACCTGCTTCGTCATCGCCTGCTGCGTCCTGCTCTACTCCTTCATCAAGAGCGACCTGACGCGCAGCGAGATCGAGCACGCCTCGGCTCTTGCCGACACGGTCGTCAAGTCGGCTCACTATGCCATGCTTCACGATGACCGTCAGAGCCTGCGCGCGCTGATCCGCAACGTCGGTGACCAGCAGCAGATCGAGCATGTGCGGATTTTCAACAAGAAGGGGCTGATCATGTTTTCCGAGGACGATGCGGAGGTCAACCGTTTCGTCGACAAGCACGCCGCCGGCTGCGACGGCTGCCATGCCGGCAGTGAGACCAAGCGCCACCTCGGCACCATGGACAAGGCCCGCCAGTTCACCAATGAAAGCGGCCGCGATGTTCTGGCCATCACCGTGCCGATCTACAACGCGCCAGACTGCTACACCTCCTCCTGCCATGTCCACGACAGCAGTCAGGCGCTCCTTGGCACCCTCGACCTCGGCCTTTCCGAGCAGCCGATGCAGCGCAGCATGGGCATGCTCAAGACCCGCATGTCCGTTTTCACCGCGATGCTCGTGGTGCTGACCGTCAGTGCGGTCTGCGCACTGATCTACCGGCAGATCCTTCTCCCGCTCGAGAAGCTGGCACACTTCACCGAGACGGATGGTCAGGGA
>CAYQLP010000052.1:1500-11180 GCA_964418505.1 uncultured Geobacteraceae bacterium
CGCCGAGCGCGGCTTCAAGGCCGCCCCGCTGCACGGCGACATGGCCCAGGTGGCCAAGACCTTCAAGCGGATGTCGGAACGGGTCCACGAACTCGAGCACGATCAGGTCCCGCCCGGCCAGAAACAGTCCTGATTCTGCTGTGAAACCAGTGGTGTGGGCGATCGTGCGACCGGACGCGCCGCGTGACAGGGACAAGGACGGCAGACCCGTATGAAATCAACCGATATGGCTAAGAGGCTGGCAATGGCCGGGGGGCAGGAGGATCTGCAGACCCGGATCGAGGCGCGCATCCGCCAGCTGCAGAGGCGAGCCGGTCACGGTCTGTGGGGACTGGCGATCTTTCTTGCCGTCAGCGGCCTGGCCTACGGCAATTTCGAGCTGCTCCCGGAGATCCCCGAGGGCTGGCGTGCGGCCCTCGGAGCCCCGCCCCCCGTCGACCTGATCAGCCTGGCGCTGGTTATCTACGCCTTCTCCGGAATCGTTCTGGCCTTCGCGAGCATGACCAGGAACAGCGGAGCAGGACGCGGCTTCCAGCACACTGGCT
The DNA here is from genome assembly GCA_964418505.1 of uncultured Geobacteraceae bacterium. GTDB lineage: Bacteria > Desulfobacterota > Desulfuromonadia > Desulfuromonadales > BM103 > VAUL01. The sequence goes on from CAYQLP010000052.1 coordinate 2,046, forward strand.
TCCTGCTCGGTTTTTACACCTTCTACCACCTGGCCGGCGCACTCCCCGACAATTTCTGGGCGGTTTTTTTTGCCGGGGTCAGTGTCCTCGGCCTGGAAAACTACTCCCTGTGGACGCGCAGCAGCGCCGAGATCCGCAGGCAGCAGGCCCACCTGGCCGCACTGCGTGCCGGACGGCGGGTGGTCATCGAGGACGACGACGAGGAAGAAGGCTAGTCAGGCGCCGGCAGTCGGCATACAGCATGCAGACGGCCGCCCGGTTTTGGGCGGCCGTTTTGTCGCGGGGCCGGCGGAGGTCACCCCGGCCGGTCTGCGCAGGTGCTCAATGGTGACTCTGGTCGTGGTGCTCCACCTCTTCCCAGCCGGTCCACATCGGCTTGATATAGGCCATCGGGGTCTTGCCCAGGGTGGCCAGGTAAACATGGATGAAGAGGAAGGCGATCATGCAGCAGGAGAGGAGGAAGTGCGCCGCCACCAGGAATTTCAGCCCGCCGACCAGCAGAACCAGTTCGCGCAGCGGTTCCGTGTTGATGAGCAGGATGCCGCTGCCGGCCACCAGCGGCAGGAGAGCGAACATGATGACCAGGTAGGCGGACTTCTGCATCGGGTTGAACTTGTCGTCGGGCTTGGCGTGGTGCGGGTTGGACCAGCCGAGGAAGTAGGTGAGCATGTAGAACTTGGCCTGGCGGACCAGGCCGCTGCTCAGGTCGCTTTTGCTCGGTACGTAAAGCTTGAGGATGGTGCGGGCGACCAGTGCGTAGTAGAGCAGCCAGAGGAAAAATGAGCAGCTGGCGACGATCCCGGCAGTGTTGTGGAGCATGATCGCCGATTTGTAGGTGCCGAAGAGGTTGACGTACTCGGGGAAGCGGATCTGCGCCCCGGTGACGGTCAGGGTAACGATGCAGAAGGCGTTCACCCAATGCCAGATGCGCACCGGGGTTGGTTGCAGGTAGATCTTCTCGACGTCGTTGGCGGACATGGGTTTCTCCTCTCAGGAACGCCGGTTCTTGCGGGTCAGAAAGCGCAGGGTGCCGTGGCCGATCGGCATGACCAGTCCGCAGGCGATGATCACCAGGCCGATAATATCCAGGGTTTTGCTGCGGGTAGCGCCGACCATGTAGAAGTCGGGGATGCCGTAGAGGGCATCGAGGACAGCGCCCTTTTCGGTGGCCAGACGCTCGTAGCTGCCGTCTTCGAGGGGCAGGGCGACGAAGCTGGTCTGCATGGCTCCCGGGCCGGTGGCGTGGCAGAAGGTGCAGTCCCAGCGGTTGTCGAGGGTGATGAAGTCGTGGGTGACGGTTTCCGGGGTCATCATCCCGTGCAGGCGCAAGGCCCGGTTGGCCGGGTCGCTGTTGAAGAGGCGCAGTTCGGCGATGGAAATGTAGTCGTCGCCGTTGCGGTCGATCAGGCTGCTGATTTTCTTGCCGCCGACCAGGGCCAGGAGTTCGGCGTGGCTGGCCAGGGTGAAGCGGCCGAAGCGCTGCCCCTCCTCGCGTTTGACCAGGTAGAGAGTGGTGACCAGATCCTGCGAGGCGGTGTGGCAGGAGATGCAGGCCAGGGAGTTGAGATGCAGATCCCCCTGCGGCAGCCACTTGCTGTGGATGATGATATTTTCTTCCTGGTCGTGGCAATTGGCGCACTGCTCGTTCATGGCGTAGCCCGAGACGGCCGTGGTGCCGCGCACCGTGTGCGGATTGTGACAGTCGTTGCAGGCGGCGACTCCGGCGTGATTGCTGGCGGCGTATTCTGCATCTACCTCGCCGTGGCAGTCGCGGCAGGAGGCCTTGGAGGGGGGCTGGCCGTCATCGGGGTGCTGTTCGGTGATCGAGGCGTGGCACTCGCTGCAGCCGATGCCGGCGTGGGCGGTGGTGTCGAAGCGTATCGGATCGACACGGAAGGCCTCGCCGACCGTCTCGACATCGGCGTGGCAGCCCAGGCAGTCGGCGTTTTCCATGGCCCGGGCGACGGGGGAGAGAAGCAGCAGGAGGAACAGGGCGAGGGGGACGTGGGGCAGTAATCTCATAGTCATCCTCATCTTGCGGCGGGGAGTGCTGTTGCCGTTCGGCAGACTGCCCCTATTGGCAACGCCGCCCGGCAATGTTCATAAGCACATTAAAGATAAATCATATGAAAAAATTAAGCAAACCATCTTGGCAGCGGAGTCAGCATTTTTGTGTAATGGCCCGAGACTGACCCTGTAGAAATACCCCCTGTGTTTTAAGGAGTAGCTTTGAAATCCTTAATCTATTACCGTTTAGGAAACAGCTCTCATAGAGGGGGGGCGCCGGGTTGGCAGGCAACTGCCGACCCGGTTTTTTTTTGTGCCTGAAGCGGCGGGATCAGCCAAGCCAGCCGATCAGGCGCAGGTGGCGGACCAGGTTGACGACGCCCATGGCCGCCACCAACGTCCCGGCGCCGCGCAGCATCCAGGTGCGGGCCCGGGTGCCCAGCCAGTGGCTGGCCGTACCGGCGAAGAGCAGGGCGGGGAGGGTGCCGATGCCGAAGGCGAACAGGGTCAGGGCGCCGGTGAGGACATCGGCCCCCTGGGCGGCGGCGATGGCCACGGCATAGAGGTAGCCGCAGGGGAGGAAGCCGAAAAGCAGGCCGAGGGGGAGCGCCGCCAGGCTCGGCGGCAGGCGGCGCAGGCTGTGGACGGCGGCGTTGACGGCCCGGCGCGGGGCGGGGAAATCGAGGCGGGCGGCATTGAGCAGGGTAAAAAGCCCGGCCGTGCCGAGTCCGACGAGGATGATGAAGAGGTCGGAGGCGATCAGCAGCAGGCGGGTGACGCTGTGAAAGCAGTCGGTGTAGGCCAGCGCCGAGCCGAGCCAGCCGACGGTCGCTCCGACCAGGGTATAGGTGGCGATGCGGCCAAGGTTGTAGAGGAGGTGAAAGCTCCAGCCGCTGCCGCTGCCGGCGGCGGAGAGGGAGAGGGCACCCACCAGCCCGCCGCACATGCCCAGACAGTGCCCGGCGCCGAGGAGGCCGGTGGTCAGCCCCATGAGGATCAGCGGATCGCTCATTTCATGCGCACGGGAGGGATGTCGAAGTTCATCGTCCTCGAGCTGCCGTCTTCTCCCCTGGCCTGGCAGGTGAAGCGCCAGGCCCCCATCGGGCAGGTGAAGATCAACTCGCCGCCGTAATAGCCCTCCGCCTCCTTGACCACCGGCCGGTTCTCAGGCATCGGCATCGAGGGCATGGTCAGTTCACAGCTGACCTTGGCCCCGCGCAGCGGTTTTCCCGCGGTATCGCTGATCTTCAGGCGGAAGGGGGTGACGGTCATGGTCAGCGGCTGGTCGACCAGCAGTTCGAGGATGGCGCCACCGGGCGTGGCAGGCGATTCCTGGAAAGTGACCGCCGCCCGGGATTGGGCCGGGAGCAGGCAGAGGACGGCGCAGATCAGTCCGATCGGCAGGAAACGGGGTTCAATTGTCATGGTGGCTGCCTCCTTGGTCGTCATCATCGTCGAGCATACGATATTTCGGGCCCTCCGGGTCATCGAATTCGCCGCGCCTGACCGCCCAGAGAAAGATTAGCCAGGCCGCCGCGCCGACGCACAGCGAAAGGAAGATCAGGGCCAGGGTGGAGTCACTCATGGGCTGGGCGGTCCTTTCCGGGCCCCGCGCCGAGACGCAGGGAGTTGCCGACGACGCACAGGGAGCTGAGGGTCATCGCCGCCGCGGCATGAATCGGGGCCAGCAGACCGAGGGCGGCCAGCGGAATGGCGGCGACGTTGTAGGCGAAGGCCCAGAAGAGATTCTGGCGGATGATGGTCATGGTCCGGCGAGCCAGGTCGAGGGCCTCGAGGAGGCGGGGAAGCTCGGCGCGGGTCAGCACCAGGTCGGAGGTCGCCAGGGCGATGTCGGTGCCGCCGGCCATGGCGCAGCCGACGTCGGCGAGGGACAGCGCCGGGGCATCGTTAATGCCGTCGCCAACCATCAGCACCCGTCGGCCGCTGTCGAGAAGTTCCTGCAGGCGGGCGCATTTCTCTTCGGGGGAGAGGTTGCCCCGGGCCTCGCCGATGCCCAGGGTCGAGGCGACGGCCTGGGCGGCGGCCGGGTTGTCGCCGCTCAGCAGCAGGGTGCGCAGGCCGCGACGATGCAGTTCCCGGACGACGTCGGCGGCCCCGGCGCGGGGCGGATCGGCGAAGCGCAGGCAGCCCAGGTAACTGGTGTCGCGGGCCATGTGGATTTCGCTGCGCTCGGACTCGCTGCCGGGCGGCACGTCGATCCCTGCCGCACCGAGGAGGCGCCGGCTCCCGGCCAGCAGGGTCGTCCCCCCGCTTGCCCCGCGCAGGCCGAGCCCCGGGAGGGTTTGCACCTCGGGGAGCGGCGCTCGATAGAGTCCGCGGTTGGCGGCTTCGGCGAGCACCCCGGCGGCCAGAGGGTGAGTGCTCCCCTGCTCGATGGCGACGGCCAGCAGCAGGAGCTCCTCGGCGCTGATGCCGTGAGGCTCGATGGCGGTGAGTCGGGGTTGCCCCGCGGTCAGCGTCCCGGTCTTGTCGAAGACCACCGTATCGATTCTGGAGGTGGCCTCGAGGATGTCGCCGCCGCGAAAGAGGATGCCGCTGCGGGCGGCCTGGCCGGCGGCGACCAGGATGGCGGTGGGAGTGGCCAGGCCGAGGGCACAGGGGCAGGCGATGACCAGCACGGCAATCGCGGTCAGCAGTGCCGGCGGCTCGGGCCCCGGCTCGACAGTCCAGTAGAGCCAGGTGGCGGCGGCAAGCAGGACGACCAGCGGTACGAACCAGGCCGCGGTCACTTCGGCCAGGCGCTGCACCGGCGCGCGCCGGGCCTGGGCTTCTTCGACCAGGCGGGCGACACGGGCGATGAACGATTCGCCCGCCGGGCGGGTAATGGTGACGGTCAGGGCGGCAAGCAGGTTGAGGGTGCCGGCGAGGACCTCGTCGCCGGGTTCCTTGGGCTGGGGAAGGGGCTCCCCGGTGGCCGCCGCGCAGTCGATTTCCGAGCAGCCGATGGCGACCCGGCCGTCGGCGGGGATGCGCTCGCCGGGACGGACGAGGACCTGATCGCCGGGTTGGAGGGCGCTGGCGGCCACCGTGACCGGATGGCCGTCGGCGTCGAGGCGCAGGGTGTTGTCGGGAGCCAGCTGGAGGAGCCGGTCGACGCCGCTGGCGGCGCGGCGGCGGGCGCCGTTCTCGAAGAGCCTGCCGGTGAGCAGCAGGGTGACGATCATCGCCGCAGTGTCGAAGTAGACTTCCCCCCCCGCCCACAGGGCGTGGACACTGGCCCCCCAGGCGGCGAGGACGCCGGAAGCCACCAGCAGGTCCATGCCGGCTGCGCGGTGGCGCAGGCCGCGCCAGGCCCCGGCGAGGAAGGGCCAGCCGCAGTAGAAGACCACCGGCGTGGCGACCAGCGCGGCGAGGAACTGCAGCAGGCGCTTGTCGGCGCTCTCCATCCCCTGAAAGTAGCCGGCATAGAGTGCCAGGGAATAGCCCATCAGCTGCATGGAGAGAAAGAGTGCCGCGCCCAGGCGCATCAGCAGCGAGCGCCGCTCCCGTTCCCTGGCGCGGTGGGCGTTGTCGCTGGTGAAGGGCCGGGGCAGGTAGCCGAGCCGGGTGACGGTCTCGAAAAGGCGTGCCGGCGAGGTCAGCTGCGGAGCGTAACGGATGCGGGCGCGGTGTGTGGCGTAATTGACCCGGGCGCTTTCGACCCCCTCGAGTCCGGTGATGATCTTTTCGATCAGCCACACGCAGCTGGCGCAGCGGATTCCTTCGATGACGAAGCTCAACTCCGCCGCGGGACCGGTGTGCTCGACGTAGCGGGCCAGGAACTGGTCATCGTAAGCGGCGGCGTAGGCCCCCGCCGGGAGACCGGGCTCCTGCCAGTCACGCTGCCGGTAGAAACGCTCGAGCCCGGCGGCGTTGATGATCGACCAGGCGCCGTGGCAGCCGTGACAGCAGAAGCGTCGGCCTTCCCCCTGGTGTTCGCTTGCGATGACCACCCCGGGAGGGATCGGCAGCCCGCAGTGGCTGCAGGCTGGGGGCCGGGGGGCGCTCATCGGCGCGGGCGGGCGACCAGCAGGCGCCGCTGCAGGCCGGCGCCGTCGCGACGGAAGGCCAGGTCGACGACCAGTTCGCCGTAAACTGCGTCAGGGAGTTCCATCTGGTAACTCCCCGGGGAGCTTTCCGCGAGGGGGAGCTCCAGGGGCTGCGGCCGCCCCGGGACAATCAGTGCGGCGCTGCCCCGGGCGCCGGTCACCGCCACCCCGTCGCGTCCCGCCAGGGTGACTTGCAGACGCTTGCCGTCGAGGCGTGAGTGGAGCTGCCAGCCGAGGCTCTCGGCCCTCTGCTGCTCGAGTAGGGAGCGGTTGTAGCGCAGGCCGTGACTGTAGTAGTCGGGATCGGTGACGCTGCTGACCCCCTTGAAGGCGCGCTGGAAGGACCAGGCGGTGATCAGGGCGAAGCCGATGCCGATGGCGATCAGCAGCCAGGGGGTAGAGCGTCGATGGGCGGCGGTCATTTCAGTGCTTGGCTACGGGGGCCAGAAGGCGGAGTGTTTCGCTGGCCAGCTGTCGGCCGGCGGCGTCCCGGACCGTGAGGGTCACGGTGCGCGGCAGGGATGACGAGGGGGTGCGCAAGGCGATCCCGGTCTCGCGCTTCTCCCCAGCCTCCAGCTGCAGGGGGAGCTCCGGGCCGCTCAACAAAACCTCGGCTCCTTCGCTATCCACGGCCAGCATGACCGCCTGGGCGGACGTATTGCGATTGACCATGTGGAGAGTGTAGAAATTGGCCGTGGTCTCGCCGCCGACGGCGCGCGGCAGCAGGGCGGCGTTGCGGGCCACCTTGAGGGAGAGGGACGAGCGTTCTCCGGCGGCGACGCCCAGCGCGATGGACATGCCGAGCAGGGCGACGGCCACCAGGGCCATGCGCGGGTTGAGCAGGGCCCGCGGGCCCAGTCCGGCACTGCCGAAGGTATAACGGATGATCCCCGCCTGGTGGCGCCGGGCCATGACCTGGCGACAGGCGTCGAGGCAGCGGCCGCAGTTGATGCATTCGATCTGGTCGCCGTCACGGATGTCGATGCCGGTGGGGCAGGCGCGCACGCAGGCACCGCAGCGGATGCAGCGCGGCGCTTCGTCGGGGTGGTAGCGCAGGGTCAGGGTGCCGGCGTCGACCAGTACGGTCTGGAAGCGCCCGTAGGGGCAGAACTCCTTGCAGAAGAGGCGGCGCAGAAAGAGCAGGTCGACGGCGACCAGCAGGGCCGTCCCCCCCATGGTCAGCCAGGTGACCCAATGCAGGGTGCCGGAAAAAAGGCGCGGGAAGAATTCGTAGGGGGAGACGAAGTACCAGGCGATGTTCATGCCGACCAGCAGAGCCAGGGCCAGGGAGAAGAGATGGATCAGGGTCTTCCGCCCGCTGCCGGCGGTGACTGCACCGGCGGAGACCTTGGCGCCGATGCGCCGGGCGAACCACTCGACCAGATCGACCAGGGTGGTCTGCGGGCAGGCCCAGCCGCACCAGGCCCGGCCGAAGGCCAGGGTGACGAGCAGAAAGAGCAGGATCAGGATGATGGCCAGCAGGAGGAAAAGCGAAAGGGTCTCGATCGGGAAAACGTGCCCGCCAGCGTGCAGGGTCAGAGTCGGGAAATCAAGGCGCAGCAGGGTGTCGCCCCCCGCCGGGATCCACGGGACGAGGAGAACGATCAAGGTGCCCAGCCACTGGCAGGCGCTGCGCCAGGGGCCGAGACGGCCGGGGTTACTGCTTTCCGGCCGGGCTATGGTAGTGGCTTTCATGCGCCTGCATTTTGGCCTGGAACTCACCGGCGGAACTCCATCCCGAGAAGAGATAGAAGGCGCTGTAGGCGACTCCCCAGATGATCAGGCCGTAAAAGAGGACCAGGAAATAGAGCGGCGGCCGGCGTTCGGTATCTTCGCTGATGCCGTCGTAATCGTGGTGTTCGTGCTGTTGGGCCATGAACGTCCTCCGGTTCAGTCCTCATCGAGCATGCGGTGCTTGGCCTGCTCGAGACGGTTGCGGTTGCGTTTGCTGTAGGTACGCACGACGATGGCCAGGAAAATGACCAGCAGTACCCCGGTGACGCCGAGATAGAGCAGCGAGGCGGCGTCCATGATCAGGGGGCGCGGTAGCTGACGAAATTGACCAGCTGCCAGACCCTGGTGCTGCCCAGGGCGGCGAAGGACGGCATGCCGCGATCGGTTATCCCCTTGTAGATCAGCTCGAAGAGGATCTCGTCGGGGTACATTTCGCGGGCCAGCTCGGGACCGATTCCCCCCTCGGCGCGGGCGCCGTGACAGGCGGCGCAGTTCTGCGCAAAAAGTTTGGCCCCGGCTTCGATCGCCGCCGGGTCCTGCGGGAAGGGGTTGACCAGTTCGCCGACCACTTCGGCGGCGGCAGCCCTGGGGACGCCGGTGCCGAGTTTCTGCAGGTAGGCGACCAGGGCCTCCATCTCGGTTTTCCCCTGCAGGGCGCTGATGTCCGCAGCCGCGTAGGGGAAGCCGAGGGCCTTCATCCCGGCTTCGGCGGTCGCCGCATCGACCGGCTGGTCATTGAGGAAGGGGTAGGCCGGCATGTTCGACCTGGGAATCATGCTGGTCGGGGCCGCTGTGTGCTGATAGTGCCAGGCGTCGGGGTACTTGCCGCCCAGCCTGGCCAGGTCAGGCCCGGTGCGCCGCGAGCCCCACAGGTGCGGGCGGTCGTAGACGAACTCGCCGGCCTTGGAGTACTCGCCGTAGCGCAGGACATCGGCGACCAGCGGGCGCACCGTCTGCGAGTGGCAATTGTTGCACCCCTCGCGGATGTAGACGTCGCGTCCCGCCAGTTCCAGCGCCGGGTAGGGCTTGACCCCTGGCAGCGGCTTGACTGCTTCGGCCTGGTACATCAGCGGCACGATCTCCGCCAGCCCGCCGAAGGACACCGCGACGGCGATCAGGATGGCCATCAGGCCGACGTTCTTCTCGATCTTCTCGTGCGCGTTCTGGTTCTGCTTGCTCATGGTCGTGGCCTCAGGCGCGGGCGTTGGCGGCGTCGGGTGCCGGGATGGCGGCTTCGGTGGCCACGTCGCGCGCCTGTTGCCAGGTGCGGTAGACGTTCCAGGCCATCACGAACATGCCGGACAGGACCAGCAGCCCGCCGATCAGGCGGCCGAGGTAGTACGGG
>CAYQLP010000053.1:0-10386 GCA_964418505.1 uncultured Geobacteraceae bacterium
TGCATTTTCTGGGTGTAGAGGTTGGAGGGCGGGTTCTCGGTGCCGTCGACCACGCCGGTCTGCAGGGCCTGGTAGACTTCGGAGAAGGCCATGACCTGGGGGATTGCGCCGAGGGCTCTCATCTGGGCGTCCAGAATCTTCGACGACTGGATGCGCACCTTCATTCCCTTCATGTCTTCCGGCTTGCGAATCGACTTGTTGGCGCTCATGACCTTGAAGCCGTTGTCCCAGTAAGCCAGGCCGCGAATCCCCTTGGGCTCGAGCTTGGCAAGAAGCTTCTGGCCCACCGGGCCTTCGGTGATCTTGTGCAGGTCGGTATAGCCGTCGAAGATGAAGGGCAGGTCGAAAAGCTCGAATTCCTTGACCCCCAGCGGGGCGAACTTGGCCAGCGACGGAGCCAGGATCTGCACGGCACCGAGCTGCAGGGCCTCCATCTCCTCCTTATCCTTGTAGAGCTGGCTGTTCGGGTAGACTTCGATCTTGACCGCCCCTTTGGTGCGCTCCTCGGCAAGCTTCTTGAAATATTCGGCCGCCTGCCCTTTCGGGGTGTCGACGGCAACCACGTGGCTGAACTTGATGACGATCGGCTCAGCCAGCGCCGGGGCGGCGAGAGCGAGGGAGACGATCAGGGCCAGCAGCATCTTTAGTTTCATTGTTACCTCCGGGTTCTGGTTGAAGTAGCCAACAGACAAACGGCGTTTACAATAACAATACTAAAGACCGTTTTCAAGCACGATGGTAGATTTTCCTGGCTCCGCACCGCACTTTGGTAGACAGATGGCGGAGCAGGCAGCCAGACTGCCATGGCAGAGATAGAGTGGGGGGGCAGGGGGATGCGGTGCGGACGAACGGACTGGCGAAGGGAGAGGGGGCGGCATACAGCCGCCCCCTCCTATCTCGGCAGGCAGAAATGTGGTTCTGGCATAGGAAGGTTACAGCGGTGAGGAACGTCAGCCCAGGATCAGGTTATGAGTACGGGCCCGGTTGGCCAGGATGACGGTGTCCACCAGTTCGCCGCAGCAACAGCATTTCCAGGCGTCGAAGGTGCGCACAAAATCGTAATACTTCTCGGCGTACATGCGGCTTTTACACTTCGGACACTTCATCGTCATACCCCCTGAAAAGATTCACCGTGCCTTGGCAGACATACGCGTGTGCCTGGTGACTCTTCACGAGATATGCCAAACAGGGTTTTTCGGAGAGGGGGAAGCGCGTAGTGAAGACCGGGAATTAGGGGTTTCTTATCTTAATCCAAGGACTTATCGATCACAGAAAAATATCTGCGCAGACTTTTCATCTTTGCCGGGCCAATCCCCTTGACCCGGTCCAGCGCTTCATAGCTGCCAAAGTCGCCATATTTTTGACGATCCTGCTCGATCCGGGTCGCCATTTTCTCGCCAATTCCGGGCAAAGTGCACCAGTCGTCCAGGCTCATCCGGTCGGGATGGAGCGGGATCCCCATGGCCAGGCGCTGGCGGGCCGACATCCAACCAACCTCGAGACGGGTCCCAACCTCGGCTGGATAGAGCTCCAAGGCCATTCCGTCGACCAGGCGGGTTTCTGGATCAACCCCGAAAAGTACGGGCAGGGCATCCGCCGAAGGTTCCGTCATTTTTGTGACGCTCTTCAGAGTTGCGCCGTCAAATAAATGACTTACGCCTTGACGGATAAACCCTTCGCCGAAGAGGACCCTTACCCCGTCGACCTGCCGAAGGGAAACAAGCGGGGGAGCCTGATCGATCAGGCTCCCCCGGGTCAACAGCACGGTCAGTGCGGCGAAGAGCAGCAGGCCAAAGAGCAGCGGCGGTGCGGAAGCCCGTTCAGCGGCCATCCTGGTCCCTAAGCAGCTTGTACTGGAAGGCGTCGATCAGCGCCTGATAGGAGGCGTCGATGATGTTGTCGCTGACCCCCACCGTCCCCCAACGCCCCTGTTTGTCCCCCGATTCGATAAGCACGCGGATCATCGAAGCGGTGCCCTTCCCGGCAGGAAGGACACGGACCTTGTAATCGTAGAGCTTCATCTCCTTGAGGTGCGGGTAGAACTTCTCCAGGGCCTTGCGCAGGGCATGGTCGAGAGCGTTGACCGGACCGTTGCCCTCCGCGGCGGTGTGCTCGATGTGCCCGCCGACCTTGACCTGGATGGTCGCTTCCGAGGAGGGCCGCTCGTCTTCATGGCGCTTGGTGTCGATGACGCGGAAGCCGATCACCGAGAAGAAACTGCGCATGGTACCAAGGGCCCGGCGCATCAGCAGTTCGAAGGAGGCCTCCGCCCCCTCGAACTGGAAGCCCTGGTTCTCGAGGTCCTTGATCCGCTCGAGGATCTCCAGGGTCACCGGGTCCTTGCTGTCGATATTGACGTTGAACTCCTCGGCCTTGACGAGGATGTTCGAGCGCCCGGAGAGATCCGAGACCAGCACGCGGGTCACGTTGCCGACCAGTTCCGGACGGATGTGCTCGTAGGTTTCCGGATGGCGCTGGATCGCCGAGACGTGCACCCCGCCCTTGTGGGCGAAAGCCGAGTTGCCGACATAGGCCTGGTGCTTGTTGGGGACCAGGTTGGCCAGTTCGTACATGGTACGCGACAGCTGGCGCAGGCTGCGCAGCTGCTCATCGGAGATGCACTCGCGGCCCATCTTCAGCTTGAGCGCCGGGATGATCGAGCAGAGATTGGCATTGCCGCAGCGCTCGCCGAAGCCGTTGACCGTCCCCTGCACGTGGACGACACCGTTTTGCACCGCCACCAGCGAGTTGGCCACTGCGCACTCGCCGTCATTGTGGGTGTGAATCCCCAGGGGGGTGGCGATCCGGGCCTTGACCGTCCTGACGATCTCGGCCACCTCGTAGGGCATGCTGCCGCCGTTGGTATCGCACAGGACGATGCAGTCGACCCCGGCCTGGGCGGCGGCCTCGAGAGTCTTCAAGGCATAGTCGGGGTTGGCCTTGTAACCGTCGAAGAAGTGCTCGGCATCGTAGATGACCTCGCCGACATGCTCCTTGAGGTAGGCCAGGGAGTCATTGATCAGCTCGAGGTTCTCTTCGAGACTGATGCGCAGGGCCTCGCGGACGTGGAAGTCCCAGGTCTTGCCGAAGATGGTCACGGCATCCGGCTCGGCCTGGATCAGGGTGCGGATGTTATTGTCCTTGTCCGGCGTGACCTTGGCCCGGCGCGTCGAACCGAAAGCGGCGATCTTGGCGTGGTTCAGGCGCACCTTGCGGACATCCTTGAAGAAAGCGATGTCCTTGGGGTTGGAACCGGGCCAGCCACCCTCGATATAGTCGATCCCCAGTTCGTCGAGCTTCTGGGCGATGCGGATCTTGTCGGCGACCAGGAAGGAAACATCCTCGGCCTGGGTGCCGTCGCGCAGGGTGGTGTCGTACAGCCAGACTCTGCTCATGACTACTCTCCCGGAATGACGGTGATCAGCCCTTGGCCAAACCGAAGGCCTCGTGCAGGACGCGCACCGCCAGTTCGGTGTACTTGTCGTCGATCACGCAGGAGACCTTGATCTCGCTGGTCGAGATCATCTGGATGTTGATCCCCTCGGCCGAAAGGGTCGAGAACATCTTGCTGGCCACGCCGGAATGGGAGCGCATGCCGACGCCGACGATCGACACCTTGGCGATCGCCTCGTTGCTGTCGACGCTGGCGGCGCCGATGGCGGCAGCGGCTTCCTCGACGATCTTCAGGGCCTTCTTGAAGTCGGCGCGGGGCACGGTGAAGGTCATGTCGGTGAAGCCTTCGTGCGACACGTTCTGGATGATCATGTCGACGGTGATGTTCGCAGCGGAAAGCGGCGAAATCAGGCTGGCGGCGATCCCCGGCTTGTCGGGCACGCGCAGGACGGAGATCTTCGCTTCGTTCTTGTCGTAAGTAATCCCTGAAACCAGGACTGCTTCCATATCGGCATCCTCCTTCATCACCAGGGTCCCTGGATTGTCGTTGAAACTGGAACGGACGTGAACCACCACGCCGTATTTCTTGGCGAACTCCACCGAGCGGATCTGCAGCACCTTGGAGCCGAGCGAAGCCATCTCGAGCATCTCGTCGTAGGAGACCTTCTCCATCTTCGAGGCTTCCGGGACGATGCGCGGATCGGTAGTATAGACCCCGTCGACGTCGGTGTAGATCTCGCAGACATCGGCCTTGAGGGCTGCCGCCACGGCCACCGCCGAGGTGTCCGAACCGCCGCGCCCCAGAGTCGTCAGGCTCCCCTGGCGGTCGATCCCCTGGAAACCGGCGACGACGACAATCGCCCCCTGGTCGAGGTCGGCACGGATATTGGCATCGCCGATCTCCTCGATGCGCGCCTTGGAGTAAGCGCTGTCAGTAATGATCGGCACCTGGAAGCCCATGTAGCTCTTGGCCTTGTAGCCCATTGACTCCAGGCACATGGCCAGCAGGGCAATCGACACCTGCTCGCCGGTGGCGACCATCACGTCATATTCGCGTTCGCTGGGGAACTCGCAGAGTTCGTTGCACAGCGCCACCAGCTTGTTGGTCTCGCCGGACATTGCCGAAACCACCACGATCATCTGGTTGCCTTCGTCATAGGTCTTGGCGACGCGTCGGGCGACATTGCGGATCCTCTCGATGGAACCCATCGAGGTACCGCCGTATTTTTGCACTACCAGGGCCATAGCTGACTTATCCTCCCTGACGCGCGGCCGGGCAAGATCCGGAACGCATCATTCGAAAGTACCCCGAACCGGGGTCAACTGTCTTTATTAGCAGGAATTTTTACAGCGGTCAAAGGGTATTCTCGCCCCCCTTCAGGGCACAGACCAGGGCCTCGCCCTCCCCGTCCAGCGGCAGGAAATTCAGCTCACGGGATTCGCCGTCGAGACGACGGAGGGAGACCAGCAGTGCGGCCGGCAGAGGGGCCTCCAGGCGGTCGGCCCACTCGACCAGGGTCAGCCCGTCCCCTTCGGCGACCTCGTCGTAGCCGAGATCCTCGAGATCGGCGATCGCCGATAGGCGATAGAGGTCAAAATGATAGAGGGGCAGGCGGCCATGATAGACATTGAGCAGTGTGTAGGAAGGACTGGTCACCGGGCTGTCGGCCGGTATCTCCAGCCCTGCGGCGACCCCCCCGGCAAAACAGGTCTTGCCGGCCCCCAGTTCTCCGGACAGAAGCACCACCAACCCCGGCCGGGCCAGGGCGCCGAGGCGTCGACCGAGGATGCGGGTCTCCTCAGGACTCGCCGTGATTGTCGTCCAGCCGCGCAAAGGGTCAGCTGCCGACGCTGCGGATGATATCCAGGCGGGACACCACGCCGACCAGGCGCTCGCCATCGAGGACCGGGAGCATGTGGACCTTGTTATCGACCATCAGGCGGGCGACTTCGTCGACCGGCGTCCCGGGGGAGCAGGTAATCACCTCGCGGGCACAGATCTCCCCGACCCGGCGGGCGGAGACCTTGCGTACTTCATCGAGGAAGAGTTTGGGGCTCTCCAGGTAGAGGACCCAGTCGAAAATCGAGATCACCGTGGGGATATGCAACGGCTTGTCCTGCTCGACCAGGTCGGTCTGGCTGACCACCCCCACCAGGCGGCCATCATCGCCAACCACCGGCAGGGTCTTGTATTTGCGGGCGACAAAGAGTGCCGCCAGGTCCTTGATGTCGGTCTCTTCGGTGACGGTGCAGACCTCGCGGGTCATGATCTCCTGGGCAGTCAGCATATCTTCTCCTTAGGCAAGCGATTGCCGGGCGGCCGGCAGTTCGGCGAGCAGATCGCCGGCCAACAGGCCGGCAGAACCGCAGCGGGCACAGAGCCGGTCTCCGGCCAGACCGTGCAGGTAAACAGCAAGAATGGCGGCGTCTCCGGCCGGGAGCCCCTGGGCGAGCAGGGCGCCGATCAGCCCGGTGAGCACATCGCCCATCCCCCCGCTGGCCATCCCGGCGTTGCCGCTGGCATTGATGAAGACCCGGCCGTCGGGAAGAGCGATAACGGTGCGCGCCCCCTTGAGGACCAGAACGACTCGCTGTGCGCAGGCAAAATCGCGGGCAACGCCAATCCGGTCCGCCTGGACTGCGGTAGTATCGAGACCGCACAGCCGGGCCATCTCCCCGGGATGGGGAGTGAGAATGGTCGCGCAGCCGGCGCGGGCGGCAAGCACGTCGAGATGTCCGGCAAGGTGGTTGAGGGCGTCGGCATCGACAACCGTCGGCAGAGCCGTTTCGGCAAGCAGCTGCCGGACCAGGTCGCCGGTCCCCTCGTCCGTGCCCAGCCCCGGCCCGACGGCCAAAGCCTGCTTGCCGGCACAGAGCGCGGCAACTGCCGGCGCGGCCGCGGCGCAGAGCGCCCCGCACTCCTCGGCCAGGGCAGCGGTCATGACTTCCGGCACTTGGGCCGCGACCGCCGCCTGGACCGCGCCCGGGCAGCCGAGGGTGACCAGTCCGGCCCCGCCGCGCAGTCCGGCGGTGGCGGTCAGAGCGGCGGCACCGCTCTTGCCAGGCGAGCCGGCGACCGCCAGCAGGTGGCCGAAGGTCCCCTTGTGGCCGTCCATCGGCCGCTGCGGCAGGCGGGCACGGGCTTCAGCGGCATCGACCAGGGTGAAATCGGCCGGGGCGGTGCCGGCAATCACGCCCGGGATGCCGATCGGCAGGCTGATCACTTCACCGGCGCAGGCTGCCCCCGGATAGCTGTAGAGGCCGACTTTCGGGAAGGCAAAGGTCACGGTCAGGCTGGCCTTGACCGCCCGTCCGGGAATCCGGCCAGTGTCGGCATCGACCCCGGTGGGGAGATCGAGAGCCACGATCGGCGCCGGCTGGCAATTGAGCCAGTCGACGGCCGCGGCGGCCAGCCCTTCGGGCTCCCGCCCCAGGCCCGTGCCGAAGATCGCATCGACACACAGGGCGCAGCCTGTGCCGCTCGCCAGGGTCGTGACCTGCCGGGGATCGGCAATGGCCGTCACCTCGCCACCCGAGGCGGCGAAGCACTTCAGCATCAGCGCCGCGTCGCCGGTCACGGCGGCGCGCTCGGCAAGCAGAAAGACCTCGACCGTCCAGCCGGCCTCGCGCAGATGGCGCGCGACCACGAAGCCGTCGCCGCCATTGTTGCCCCGCCCGCAGAAGATCGCCACCGGGCCGGGGAAAAGCTCCGCGAAGCGCGCCATGATGATCCCGGCGGCACCACGGCCGGCATTCTCCATCAGCACCACCCCGGGGAGGCCGGTCTCCTCGATGGTACGCCGGTCGAGTTCGCGCATGGCGGCGGCGGTCAGCAGCTTCATGGACGCTCCAGGATCACCGTGGCGACAGCGTAGTCACCGTCGTGGCTGTAGGAAAGGTGGACAGCCGATATGCCCTGTTCCCTGGCCAACTGACCCGCCCGTCCGCTGAGCAGCAGGTCGGGGCGGCCCAGGGGATCGCGCACCACCTCGAAATCGTGCCAGCCCAGGCCATCGCGCCAACCCAGCCCGAAGGCTTTCATCCCGGCTTCCTTGGCAGCGAAGCGGGCCGCGAGGTACGGGGCGGGATCGGCCTTGCCGAGGGCGTAGGCCAATTCGCCGGGTGTGTAGAGACGCTCGAGCAGGGCGCCCTTCCCTTCCGTCACGAAACGCCGGAAGCGCTCGATGCGGGCGAGGTCGGTGCCGAGACCGGCAATCGCCATCCTAGCCGCCGCGCACCAGGGCGGCCATCTCGCGGACTGCCCGCTCGAGGCCGACCAGCACTGCTCGCGAGATGATGCTGTGCCCGATATTGTACTCGACGATGCCGCCGAGGGCCACCACCGGCCGGATATTCACATAGTTGAGGCCGTGGCCGGCATGGACGCCGAGCCCGAGACGCTGCGCCGCCGTGATTGCGGCGGCGATCTTGCCCAGTTCGACAGCCTGGGTCGGGCCATGCGCGGCACAATAGGTGCCGGTGTGGATCTCGATGTATTTGGCGCTGGTGCGGGCGCAGGCGGCGATCTGCGCGGCATCGGGATCGACGAAGAGGCTGACCGGGATGCCGCCGCCCTGCAGGCGGGTCACCGCCTCGCGCAGGGCCTCCTCCTGGCCGAGGACATCGAGTCCCCCCTCGGTGGTCAGCTCCTGGCGTTTTTCCGGCACCAGCGTCACGCAATCGGGGCGCGTCTCGAGGGCGATGCCGATCATCTCGGCGGTGGCACCCATCTCCAGGTTGAGACGGGTCTGCACCGTCTCGCGCAGCACGCGCAGGTCGCGGTCCTGGATGTGGCGCCGGTCTTCACGCAGGTGGACAGTGATTCCTTCAGCCCCGGCCAGTTCGCAGAGAGCCGCCGCGGTCACCGGATCGGGCTCGCTGCCGCGCCGGGCCTGGCGGATCGTCGCCACATGGTCGACATTGACCCCCAGCCTAGCCATGCGCACCTCCCTCGTCACTGCCCAGGTGCAGCCTGACCAGCTCGGCAAGCTCCGCGGCCAGCGTCGAGATCTCCCCCTGGTCTTCGCCTTCGAGCATGATCCTGAGCAGCGGCTCGGTGCCGGAGTAGCGGATCAGCACCCGGCCGCTGTCGCCGAGATGCGCGGTGACCTGCCGCACCCGGGCGGCGATCTCCGGGACCTTGTCGATCGCCACCCGTTTGCGCACGCGCACATTGACCAGCACCTGCGGGAGTGACGTCATCACCGCGGCCAGTTCGGAGAGCGGCTTGCCGGTCTGCTGCATGATCGCCAGGACCTGCAGGGCAGTGATCACGCCGTCGCCGGTGGTGTTGTGATCGAGGAAGATCATGTGACCGGACTGTTCGCCGCCCAGCTTGTAGTTGTGGCGGCGCATCTCCTCGACCACGTAGCGATCGCCCACCGCGGTCTTGACCACCTTGCCGCCGGCCTGGCGAAGAGCCAGGTCGAGACCCAGGTTGGACATCACCGTAGCCACCACGGTGCGCTGCGGAAGCTTGCCGGTGGCCAGCATCTGCGTGCCGCAGATCGCCAGGATGTGGTCGCCGTCAACCTCGTTGCCATGCTCATCGACGAAGATGCAGCGATCGGCATCGCCGTCCAGGGCGATCCCCAGGTGCGCGCCGTGCTCGCGGACCGCCGCGGCGATGACCTCCGGGTGTGTCGAGCCGCAGCCGGCATTGATATTGGCGCCGTTGGGCTTGACCCCGTAAGGGATGACTTCGGCACCGAGTTCGGTAAAGACTTCCGGGGCGACCTTGTAGGCAGCCCCGTGGGCGCAGTCGAGGACGATTTTAAAACCGACCAGGTCGAAGTCGCGCGGGAAGCTGTTCTTGAGGAACACCACGTAGCGGCCGACGGCATCATCGATGCGAAAGGCCTTGCCGATATCGGTGGCGGTCGGGCGCAGGGCATCGATGGCCCCGGGGGAAAAGACCAGTTCCTCGAGACGGGCCTCGACCTCATCCGGAAGCTTGAAGCCGTCGCGGGCGAAAAACTTGATGCCGTTGTCCTGGTAGGGGTTGTGCGAGGCGGAGATCACCACCCCGGCATCGGCGCGCATCGACGAGGTGATAAAGGCGATCCCCGGGGTCGGCAGCGGGCCGACCAGAAGGGCGTCGACCCCCATTGAGCAGATCCCCGCCACCAGGGCGCTTTCGAGCATGTAGCCGGAGAGCCGCGTGTCCTTGCCGATGACGATGCGGCTGCGCCGATCCTCGTGCTTGAAAAGATAGGCGGCGGCACGACCGAGCTTGAGGGCCGTTTCGGCAGTCATCGGGTGAATATTGGCGACACCGCGTACGCCGTCGGTGCCGAATAGCTTCCTGCTCATCGTTTCTTCTCCGCGGGTCGCCTGCCTGCAGGAGCGACCTCGACCTTGATCGTGATACTGCGTGGCCCTTTCAGAAGGGTGAACGGCTGGTTGAAACGAATCGCCGCCTGTTGAGAGAAGCTCTCGCGACGGCCGTTGATATCGATCTCCTCGGTGGCCGCTTCTTCGACAGACTTCAGTGCGCTCTCCGTGCCGCTGACCAACACGTGCTGGGGCTCGCTGCGGATGGCGCGCACTTCGTAACCGGCGGCCGGCGTCCCGTGCAGCACGACCCGCACCGGCACCTCCCGGTCACGCAGCCTTTCGAGCCGGACCTCGAGCGCTGCCGGATAGACGCGCGTCACGGTCAGACCGGCCGGGGTGCGCAGATTCTCATCGAGATGCTTGAAGGAGGTTGTTCCGGCCCGGGCCTGGGCAAGGTTGACAACGACCTCCAGGTCGCCGGTATCGAGATGAGAGAGCAAGGCCCGCGGCCCGCTGATCGAAACTTCGACCGCACCCGGGACTTCGTTGGCGATGATCAGCCCCTCCGGAACGCCCCGGTAAGTGACCGGGACAAGGTGCGAAACCTCGTGGCGGCGCTCCCCCATGACGAAAAACCACAGCACCACCGCGAAGGCCAGGGAGATCAGTTTGAGGGTCAGGTTCTCGGTAAAGAGCCTCAGCATGGTCAGGCGGCCC
>CAYQLP010000054.1:0-10327 GCA_964418505.1 uncultured Geobacteraceae bacterium
TCTGATCACCGAGACGGGCTGCAACGAGGAGGTCTACGCCTACAGTAACGGCCCCGCCGGTGAACGCGCCCTGGTGGTCTACAACAACTCACCCCGCGCCACCCGCGGCCACCTCCACCACGCCGCGGCCAAGGCGCTCCCCGGCCGCGAGGGGGAGCTCGGACCGCCCACCACCCTCGGCGAGCAGCTGGGGCTGGCCGGCGGGGCCCGCTTCTGCCGCTTCCGCGACAGTCGCGACGGCGGCGAGTACCTGCGCCCGACGGCGGCCCTGGCGGGCGGCCTGGCGGTCACCCTCGGCCCTTACCACTACCATGTCTTTGCCGATTTCCGTGCCCTGGCCGACGAGGACGGCAGCTGGGCGGCGCTCTACGCCCGCCTCGGCGACCGGCCGGTCCCCAACCTCGACCTGGCCCGCGACCGCCTGCGCTACGAACCGCTGTGGAAAGCCTGGCAGCAGCTGGTCGAGCCGGGGCGGCTGCAGGTCCTGGCCGGGGCGCTCCTCGGCCGGCCGCTGACGGTCGCCGCCGTCGAACTGGCCGCGAGCCTCGACGAAGAACTCGCCGCGCTGGCCGTACTGTGGGCCCCGCACGCCCCGCCCGCGGCCCCGCAGGCCTCACTGGCCGCCGAGCTGGAGACGCTGGCGAGTTGGCTGGACACGCCGCTGGCGGCCCCGCTGCGCGCCCACTGGACCGGGAAGGGGGCGATCGCCATTCCGCTGCTCGGCTGGCTGCTCTTCAACCGCCTCGAAGGGCTGCTCCCAGAGGCCGCCCCGCTGTGGCCGCGCTTCCAGGAGATCGGCCTCCCCCTGGCCTGGGAGGAGCTTCTCCCCGCCGGGGAGCACGGGACTCAGCTGCCGCTGGCCCTGCTGCTCCTCGCCGCCGGCCGTCAGTCACCGCCGCCGGCCCTGGATGCCCTGGCCCTCGCCACCCTGGTCCGCGAACCGGCCCATCAGGCCCTCCTCGGCATCAACCGGCACGGCGGGGAAACCTGGTTCAGCCGCGAGGGGATGACCGCCGCCCTGGCCGCCCTGGCCGGGCAGGCGCTGCAGCGGGCCGGTGGCCAGCGCCGCCTGGCCGGGATGATCGTCCCCCGCCTCAAACGCCGCCAGGAAGCCGCCACGGCCTGCGGCTACCGACTGGAGCCCTTCCTCGCCGCCGATGCCGCCCCGGCCCTGCCCAAGCGGCCGGCAGGGCCCGCCGGCGACCGTCCCCTGCGCATCCTCATGGTCTCCTCCGAGGCCGCCCCCTTCGCCAAAAGCGGCGGGCTCGGCGATGTCCTCGGCGCGCTGCCGCCGGCCCTGCATGAGCGGGGCGCCGAGGTGCGCCTGGTCCTCCCCTGGTACCGCGGCGTCCCGAAAGTGACCGGCGCCCTGCCGCGCCGCCGCCGCCCCCTCAAGGTGCGGCTCGGTGACGAACTGCTGACTGTCCAGGTGCGCTGCGGCACCCTCGACGAGGTGCCGGTCTACTTCCTCGAACTGCCCGAGTTCTTCGACCGCGCCGGCTACTACGGCGAAGGCGGCGAGGACTACCCCGACAACGCGCGGCGCTTCACCCTCCTCGGCCGCGCCGCCCTCGAACTGGCGCGGACCCTGCGCTTCGTCCCGGACGTCGTCCACGCCCACGACTGGCAGGCGGCGATGGCGATCATCGATCTCCGCCACCGCCTGTGGGCCGATCCCGACTTCGCCGGCAGCGGCAGCCTGCTGACCATCCACAACCTCGGCTACCAGGGGCTCTTTCCCGCCGACCAGTTGATCGGCCTCAACCTCGACCCGGGGCTGATGCACATCGACGGCCTCGAGTTCCATGGCCGGGTGTCGCTGCTCAAGGGGGGGATCCGCTTCGCCGACCACGTCAGCACCGTCTCGCCGACCTACTGCCGGGAGATCCGTACCGAGGCCTTCGGCGTCGGTCTCGACGGCCTGCTGCGCGCCCGCGGCGAGCGGCTGCACGGCATCCTCAACGGCCTGGACCGTATCCTCTGGGATCCGAGCCGCGACCGGGCCCTGGTGGCCACCTTCTCGGCGGTCAAGCTCGCCGGCAAGGCCCTGTGCAAGGCGGCCCTGCAGCGCGAATTCGGGCTGGCGCAAGACCCGCAGGCGCCGCTGGCGGTGATGGTTTCGCGCCTCGATCCGCAGAAGGGGCTAGACCTCCTCTGGGAGGGCTGGGAGGGGCTGCTGGCCCGCGGCCTGCAGGTGGTCATCCTCGGCAGCGGCCATCCGCTCTACGAGCAGCGCTTCCGCGACCTGGCCGCGCGCAGCCCGGGGCGGGTGGCGCTGGCCACCGGCTTCGACGAGGGACTGGCCCGGCGCATCTACGCCGCCAGCGATCTCTTCCTCATGCCGAGTCGCTACGAGCCCTGCGGCCTCGGGCAGCTGATCGCCTTGCGCTACGGCAGCGTGCCGCTGGTCCACGCCACCGGCGGCCTGGCCGACACCATCCGCGACCCGCTGCGCGAGCCGGCCCGGGCCAACGGCTTCGTCTTCGACGAATACAGCGTCCCGGCCTTCCTCGGCGCCCTCGACCGCCTGCTCGCCCTGTACCGTGACGACCCGTCAGGCTGGCGGCGCCTGCAGCAGCGCGGCATGCGCCAGGACTTCTCCTGGCGGCGCGCCGCCGACCAGTACCTGGCCCTCTACCGCACCATCCTCGCCGAGCGGGGCTAAAGCGCCCCGCCCGGCTCACCGCTGCCTTCAGGACCCTGCCCATGACCGGCAACACTGACCATCCCGCCATCCCGCCTGAGCCGGCCGCGGAGGAGGCAACTAACGCCCCCGCGCCGGCAGCGGAGCGCTTCCCGGAGCTGGCGGTCCTCGAGGAGGAGATCCGCCGCCGCCTGCGCAGCAACCGGCGCTTCCTCGAGCAGTGCCTCGACGAGGAGTTCGTTGATGATGAGGACGACGATGAAGAGGAAGAGGAGAGCGAGGAGGAGCTGTAGCGGAAATCAGTCGCGGGGGGGGAGTCCGGCGAGATAGTCGTCCCACTCCACCGGCAGCAGGTCGCGCTTGGCGGTGTTGCAGCTCTTGCAGGCCGGCACGCAGTTGCCCCGGCTGCTCTGCCCGCCGCGCACCAGCGGGACGATGTGGTCGAGGGTCAGTTCGCCGGGTGCCACCCGGCTCCCGCAGTAGTGGCACAGCCCGCTGGCGACACGGTTGCGCCACCACTGGCTTTTGCGCAGTTCACGGGCCTTGTCGCGCTCGCGGCGCAGCTGTTCGGGAGAAATATTTGGCCAGTTCATATGAGTTTTCCATACTAGGCAGAAATCCTTCTGCAGGCAAGGGCGGGCCGTACCGCCGCGGGAAAAGTTGGCATGAAGATTCTGGTCGTGGGCGCCGGGCAGGTCGGCTACTTCCTCTGCGAGCGCCTCTCCCTGGAAGGGCACGCAGTCACACTTCTGGATCGCGACGCGGAACGGGTGAACGCCACCCAGGATTCCCTGAACGTGCTGGTCGTCGAAGGGAACGGGGCCAGCGCGGAGTGCATGGAGCGCGCCGGCATCAAGGACGCGGATGTGATCATGGCGGTCACCGACCAGGATGAGGTCAACATCCTCGCCTGCCTTTTGGCCCGCGAATACGGTGTCGGGAAGCGCATCGCCCGGGTCAAGAGTATCGAGTACCTGAGCCGCGGCGCCGTCCTCTCCAAGGAAAAACTCGGCATCGATCTGCTGATCAACCCCGAGGATGCGGTGGCCGACGAACTGGCCAACCTCGCCGGTCGCGAGGGAACCTTTGATGTCGCCGAATTTGCCGAAGGGCAGATCCAGTTCCTCGGCTACCGGATCAACGGCGACAGCCCCCTCAACGGCCTGACCCTGCGCGAGCTGGGCGATATCCGCGGCATGTACCGCTTCATCGTCGCCGCCATCAGCCGCGCCGGCACCACCATCATCCCCCGCGGCGACGATACCATCCAGGCCGGCGACAGTATCTTCGTCTTCGCTCACAAGCAGGACCTGCCGAGCATCCAGTACCTGCTGCATATCGAGGAGGAGGCGAAGCGCAAGGGGCCCCGCCGGGCCTTTATCCTCGGCGGCGGGCGGATCGGCGTGCGCCTGGCCCGTCACCTCGAACAACGCCGCTTCGACGTGCGCCTGGTGGAGCACAACCTCAAGCGCTGCGAGCAGATCTCCGCCCAATTGGACAAGACCATGGTCATCCATGCCGAGGGGACCGATATTCACACTCTCCTCGACGAGGGGGTGGCCCAGGCCGACGTCTTTATCGCCGTCACCGAGGATGATCGGACCAACATCCTCTGCTCGCTGCTCTGCCGCCAGCACGGCACCCACCGCACCCTGTGCCTGGTCAACCTCCCGGAACTCCTCTCCCTGGCACCCTCCCTGGGGATCGACGCCTGCGTTTCACCGCGCCTCTCGGCAGCCGGGGCGATTCTCAAGTACGTGCGCCGCGGCCAGGTTCTCTCCCTGGCCACTATCGAGGGGAGCAACTCGGAGGTCCTGGAAATCCTTGTCAAGCAGGGAAGCGCCCTGGTCAACCGGCCCCTGCGCACCCTGACCTTCCCCCAAGGGGCGCTGATCGGCGCTATTGTCCACCACAACAGCTACGAAATCGCCGATGGCGACAGCTGTCTGCGCGAAGGAGACCGGGTCCTGGTCTTCGCCCTTCCCGAGGCGCTGGCCAAGGTCGAGAGGTTCTTCGAATAAATGAACATCTCCCTGACCCTCAAAATCCTCGGGGCCCTTCTGCTCTTCCTCGGAGCGGCGCTGCTGGTCCCGCTGAGCTGCGCGCTGATCTGCGCCGACGGCACCGCCGGGGCTTTCCTGGCCTCGGCGGCGGTCTGCGCCGGCTGCGGTGCCGCTCTCTTCAAGGGCCTCCGGGACGAGGGCGAGCTGTCGGTGCGCGAGGGCTTCGCCATCGTCACCTTCGGCTGGCTGGCCTTTGCCCTCTTTGGAGCCCTCCCCTACCTGCTGAGCGGCGGCATCGCCTCCCCCGTCGATGCCTTCTTCGAAGCCATGAGCGGCTTCACCACCACCGGCTCGACCATCCTCACCGACATCGAAGTCCTGGCGCCAAGCCTGCTGTTGTGGCGCTCCTTCAGCCAATGGCTGGGGGGGATGGGCATCATCGTCCTCTCTTTGGCGATTCTGCCGATGCTCGGCGTCGGCGGAATGCAGCTCTTCAAGGCCGAGGTCCCCGGCCCCACCGCCGACCGTCTCACTCCGCGCATCCAGGATACCGCCAAGCTCCTCTGGGGGGTCTACGTGCTGCTCAGCGTCATCGAGCTCGGCCTGCTGATGGCCGGCAGCATGAGCTTTTTCGACGCCCTCAACCACACCTTCACCACCATGGCCACCGGCGGTTTCTCGACCCGCAATGCTTCGGTGGCCGCTTTCAACAGCGCCTACATCGACTGGGTGATCACCCTCTTCATGTTCCTGGCCGGGGTCAACTTCACCCTTCACTACTTAGCCCTGCAGGGGCGGCTCGGCGACTTCTGGCGCAACGAAGAGCTGCGCTTCTACTTTTTCCTGGTCCTGGGCGGGACCGTCGTCCTGACCCTCTTCAACCGTTTCAGCGTTTACGAGAGTACCCTCGACAGCCTGCGCTACAGCGCCTTCCAGGTGGTGTCGATCATCACCACCACCGGCTACGCAACGGCCGATTACGAGTTCTGGCCGGTGGTCTGCCAGTACCTGCTGGTCGCCGCCATGTTCATCGGCGGCTGCGCCGGCTCAACCGGGGGCGGGATGAAGGTGGCACGCGTGCTGCTGCTCTTCAAGCATGCCCATGTCCAGCTCTACCGCTTGATTCACCCGCGCGCGGTGCGCCTGGTCAAACTGGGCAGTCGCCCCGTCGACAAGGAGGTCATGCAGGCGATTCTCGGTTTTTTCGCCCTCTACATCGGCATCTTCGTCACTGCTTCGCTGGTCGTGGCGGCCCTGGGGCTCGACCTGCTTACCGCGGGCACTGCGGTGATCACTGCCCTGGGCAATGTCGGCCCGGGGCTCGGCACCATCGGCCCGGTGGAAAATTTCGCTCACCTTCCCGCCCTGGCCAAAACCATCCTGGCCCTGTGCATGCTCCTCGGCCGCCTCGAACTCTTCACCGTCCTGGTCCTGGTCATCCCCTCCTTCTGGCGCAAATAGCCGGGCGCTGACGACCTCCAACAAGAAAAACCCGCTTTCCGGCGGGTTTTTCTTGTTGGACTCACAGCAGGCTTTGCTCCGGGCCGAGCAGCAGATCGGCGAAAACCCGTCGCGAGAAAGGTCCGCTAGAGCAATAAAAATCCCATTTGCCGCCCGGTTCTGCCTTTATCCCGCCGGTAGGAGTAGAAGGTCTCGCGGTGGCAGCAGGTGCACTCCTCCAACACCTCGATCCGCCCCTCGGCGACCCCGGCCGCCGCCAGCTGCAGCCGGCAGCTCAGGCGCAAGTCGAGGAGCCAGCGCCCCAGGGAGGTCTCGCGGGCGATCTTTTCCCAGTCGCCGGCCCCGGCGCGGAAGGCCTCGCGCACCGGGCGGTCGACCTCGTAGCCGTGCCCGCCGATCCCCGGGCCGATGGCGGCGCACAGCCGCTCCGGCCGGCAGCCGAAGATCTCCCCCATGGCCTTGACCGTCCGTCCGATCAGCCCCGCCGCCGCACCGCGCCAGCCGACGTGCACCACCGCCGCCGCCGGGCCCTGCGGATCGTAGAGGAGCACCGGGTAGCAGTCGGCCACCAGGATGCCGATCATGATCCCGCGCTGGTTGGTGACCACCGCGTCGCACTCGACCTTCTGAAAGTGCGCCATGTCGGGGTTGGGCTCGTCGATGATGAGAATTTCGCTGCCGTGGACCTGCTGGACGGTGAGCAGCAGATGGGGGGCGATGCCGAAGGCCCGCGTTACCGCCGAACGGTTGGCCTCGACGTTCGCCTGCTGGTCACCGGTGTGGAAAGCCAGGTTGAGGGAGTTGAAGGGGGCGCGACTGGCCCCGCCGTTGCGGGTGGTGAAACCGGCGGTCACCCGGCCTTCGGCCCAGCCCGGCTGCACATAACTGATTTTTCCCTGGCGAACAGTTTTCATCGTTTCTCACAGCGGCGCGAGGCGGTTGTCACCGTCATCGTCCGGGATCGAGGGAGCATGGCTCTGCTCCAGGTAAGCGATAATGCCCTGCAGCTCCGCCGGCAGGGGAGAGGAAAACTCCAGGCTCTCGCCGCTCTGCGGGTGGATGAAGCCGAGCTGGCGGGCGTGCAGGAACTGGCGGTCGAGCTGCTCGACCAGCTTGCGCAGGCGCGGGTCGGACAGGGCCCGGGCCCGGCCGGGATTGCCGTAGAGGGGATCGCCGACCACCGGCAGGTTCATCTCCGCCAGGTGGACACGGATCTGGTGGGTGCGCCCGGTCTCCAGGGTCAGATCGAGGAGGGTCAGGCGCTCGCGGTCATAGCGGCGCAGCACCCGCCAGTGGGTAACCGCCCGCCGGCCGCGCCGGGCCGTGCTGCTCATCTTCAGGCGCTGGGCGGGATGTCGGCCGATGGCCCGGTCGATGGTCCCCTCCTCGTTCTGCACCAGGCCGTGGACCAGCGCCCGGTAGCAGCGCCGGATGGTATGAGCCTTGAACTGTTTGGCCATCTGCAGATGGGTGGCATCGTCCTTGGTGGCGACCATCACCCCCGAGGTGTCCTTGTCCAGCCGGTGGACGATCCCCGGGCGCATCACCCCGCCGATCCCCGCCAGGTCGCTGCAGTGATGGAGCAGGGCGTTGACCAGGGTGCCGCCGCGGTGGCCGGGGGCGGGATGGACCACCATGTGCGCCGGCTTGTCGACCACGATCAGGTGAGAGTCCTCGTAGAGGACCGCCAGCGGGATCTCCTCGGGGAGCGCGGTATCGGGCTCCGGCACGGGGAGCCGCACCTCCAGCACTTCCCCGCCGCGCAGCTTCAGGCCGGCCTTGACCTTGGCCCCGCCGAGGGTCACCTCCCCCTCTTCAATCAGCCGCTTGAGCTGCGAACGGGTCAACTCGGGGAGGATCCCGGCCAGGAAAACATCCAGGCGTTCGCCGGCCTGCTCCGCCGGCACCGCCACACTTTTCATCATCGTCACTCTGCCCCTAGCCCCGCCGCCGCCGAGAATCGCTGTCGGCGGCCTCGACTTCGTCACGGGGGGAAATTTTGACCTTGAGGGTCAGGCGGCGGCCGTCGCGGATGAGCTCCACCGGCACGTCCCGACCGACGGCGGCACTGGCCACCTGCAGCTGCAGTTCGCGCACGCCACGCACCGGGCGGCCGGCAAAGGTCAGCAGCACGTCGCCGCGCTGCAAGCCGGCGCTCTCCGCCGGGCTCCCCGGCAGGACCCGGCTGATCACCGCCCCGGCCACCGTCTCCAGGCCGAAGGAGGCGGCCAGTTTCTCGTCGAGGGGCTGGATGCTCACCCCCAGCCAGCCGCGGGTCACTTCCCCCCTGGCGACCAGCTGATCGGCCACCTGGCGCGCCAGGTTGATGGGGATGGCGAAGCCGATCCCCTGGCCGGCGGCAACGATCGCCGTGTTGATCCCCACCACCTCGCCGTAGATATTGAGCAGGGGCCCGCCGGAGTTTCCGGGGTTAATCGAGGCGTCGGTCTGGATGAAATCCTCGTAGTCCTCGATCCCCAGGTTGGCCCGCCCGGTGGCCGAGACCACCCCCACGGTCAGGGTGCTGTCGAGGCCGAAGGGGTTGCCGATGGCCAGAGCCCACTGACCGACACGAATCCGCTCGGAGTCGCCGAGGACCGCCACCGGCAACGGCTTGTCGCTCTTGATGCGCAGCACCGCCACATCGGTCTTGCCGTCCAGGCCGACCACTTCGGCGGCAAAGACCCGCCGGTCGGCAAGGTAAACCTTGATTTTTTCGGCGCCGTCGACCACGTGGGCATTGGTGAGGATGATCCCCCCGCTGCTGATGATGAAGCCGCTGCCCAGGCTCTGGCCCCGCTGCTCGCCGTGGCGCTGGCGGAAGAGATCACCGAAGAACTGGTCGAAAAGCGGACCAAGGCGGGGGATGGCCTGCACCCGTTCGGCGCGTATATTGACCACGGCCGGGGTGGCCTTGGCGGAGACCTCGACAAAAGCCTGCTGGGTGCTGAGCAGTTCGGCGGGAGGCTGGGCCACCGGCGGGGCGACCTCGCGGACGCGCACCGACTGCTCGACCGTCACCTGCGACGGGTTGTCGCAGCCGGCCAGCAGGGCGATCAGCATCGCCGCCCCGGCCAGCCGCGGGAGGAGCTCTCTGTTCATCACGGATTGATTCCTCTTGGTTGCAAATTCACGCGCAGGCTAGCCAATGCGCCCCGCGCTGTCAATCTCCGTCCACCGACGCCCGCCGCACTGACGCAAGAAGGCGGAAACCCGGCCTTCCGGATCTCCGCCCCCGCATTGACAAACACTGACTGGTCAGGCGACTTTTTTCAGGCGCGCCACGTAGCGCGGACGCTCGACGACCAGCGACCTGATCTCGCCGACCTCCGGGACCCGCCCGGCGATGCGCACCACGTCGTCGACCAGCAACGCCGGGGCCACGTAGACGCGATGATCGATCATCTTGCGGCGGTCGAGATAGAGATGGACCTCGGCGTTGACCCCGAGTTCCGCCAGCGCCGCCCGCACATTGCTAAGGGTGCGCACGCCGCGCGATTCGCTTTCCGGTTTGCACAAAATGTCGATGCGCATGACGCACTCCTTTTCCTCAATAGTTGACTTCTTGGGTAAATTATATCTGCGCTTTTCCTGATTGCAAGCATAATCGACCGATTTAGTCGGACAAAGGCTCTCCCGGCGTCTCGAAACTGATCTTCAGTCCCCCCTGCCAGGCATCGACGTTGACCACCTGGCCGGCGGCGACATTCTCGGCGATCAGCGCCCGGGCGATACGGGTCTCCAACTGGTGCTGCAGGTAGCGCTTGAGGGGACGGGCGCCGTAGACCGGGTCGTAGGCCGCATTGGCGATGAAGCTGCGCGCCGCCCCGGTGAGCTCCAGCCCCAGTTCGCGCCCGGCCAGCCGCCGGCGCAGCTGCTCGACCTGCAGCTCGACGATCCGCCCGATCTCGCTGCGGGTCAGCGGCTTGAAGAGGACGATGTCGTCGACGCGGTTGAGGAACTCCGGGCGGAAGGCGTGGTGCAGCTCATTCATGACCCGCTCGCGCGCCCCC
Organism: uncultured Geobacteraceae bacterium; assembly: GCA_964418505.1. Lineage (GTDB taxonomy): Bacteria > Desulfobacterota > Desulfuromonadia > Desulfuromonadales > BM103 > VAUL01. Next base: position 10,122 of record CAYQLP010000054.1, read on the forward strand.
TCGCGGAGGGTGCCGTCATCGTCGACCCCGTCGAGGAGATGCGGCGAGCCGATGTTCGAGGTCATGATGACCACGGTGTTCTTGAAGTCGACGGTGCGCCCGTGGCTGTCGGTGAGGCGGCCGTCGTCGAGGACCTGCAGGAGGATGTTGAAGACATCCGGGTGGGCCTTCTCGATCTCGTCGAAGAGGATCACGCTGTAGGGGTG
>CAYQLP010000055.1:0-480 GCA_964418505.1 uncultured Geobacteraceae bacterium
CGCGAGACCTTCGCCCGCATGGCCATGAACGATGAAGAAACCGTGGCCCTGGTGGCCGGCGGGCACACCTTCGGCAAGTGCCATGGCGCCGGTCCGGCCACCCACGTCGGCCGCGAGCCCGAGGCTGCCGGGCTGGAAGAGCAGGGGCTGGGCTGGAAGAGCAGCTTCCGCAGCGGCAAGGGCGACGACACCATCACCAGCGGCATCGAAGGGGCCTGGAAACCGAATCCCACGAACTGGGACATGGGCTACCTGAAGGTGCTGTTCAAGTACGAGTGGGAGCTGGTCAAAAGCGCTGCGGGCGCCCACCAGTGGCTGGCCAAGGACGTCGAGGAAGAGGACATGATCCCCGGCGCCCACAATCCGGCCAAGAAGTTCCGCCCAATGATGACCACCGCCGATCTGTCGCTGCGCTACGATCCGATTTACGAGCCAATCTCCCGGCGCTACCTGGAAAACCCCGAGGAGTTTGCCGACGCC
>CAYQLP010000055.1:490-9958 GCA_964418505.1 uncultured Geobacteraceae bacterium
TGGGACCCCGCTCGCGCTATCTCGGTGCGGAAGTCCCCGGCGAGGAGCTGATCTGGCAGGATCCGGTGCCGGCCGTTGACCATCCGCTGATCGACGAGCAGGACATCGCCGCCCTCAAGGGGCAGCTGCTGGCCTCCGGCCTGAGCGTGTCCCAGTTGGTCGCCACGGCCTGGGCCTCGGCGGTGACCTTCCGAGGTTCCGACATGCGCGGCGGGGCCAATGGGGCGCGCATCCGTCTGGCGCCGCAGAAGGACTGGCAGGTCAACCAGCCGGAGCAGCTGCAGGCGGTTCTCAAGGTCCTCGAGGGGATCCGGCAGGGCTTCAACGCCGCCCAGCGCGGCGGCAAGCAGGTCTCCCTGGCCGACCTGATCGTCCTGGGCGGCTGCGCGGCGGTGGAGCAGGGGGCCAAAGACGCCGGCGTCCCGGTGACGGTCCCCTTCACTCCGGGGCGCACCGATGCCACCCAGGAGCAGACCGATGTGGACTCCTTCGCCGTCCTCGAGCCGGTGGCCGACGGTTTCCGCAACTTCCTCAAGGGGAAATTCTCGGTCAGCGCCGAGGAGCTGATGGTTGACAAGGCCCAGCTGCTCAAGCTGACCGCCCCGGAGATGACCGTCCTGGTCGGAGGCCTGCGCGTCCTCGGCGCCAACTACGGGCAGACGCAGCACGGCGTATTCACCGCCCGCCCCGGGGCGCTGAGCAACGACTTCTTCGTCAACCTGCTCGACATGCGTACCGAGTGGCAGGGGACCGCCGACGCCAACCTCTTCGAGGGGCGCGACCGGGTGAGCGGCGAGCTCAAGTGGACCGGCACTCGTATCGACCTGGTCTTCGGCGCAAACTCCCAGCTGCGGGCGGTCGCCGAGGTCTACGCCTGCCAGGATGCGCAGGAGAAGTTTGTCGCCGACTTTGTCGCCGCCTGGGACAAGGTCATGAATCTAGACCGCTTCGATTTCTGCTGAAACGTCTGACCGGCTGAGCGGTCACCAAAAAACGGCGGGGCTGCATGGATGCAGCCCCGCCGTTTTTCTTGTGGTGGGTGCAAGCGGCGCGACTCCGCGCCGGAGGCCGGTTAACTTGGTGCGTCCCCGCCCGCCTGGCCGGCGAAGAGATCGCGGAGTTCCTGGTGGATGGCCATCGGCCGCCCGGTGGCGGCGTTGATGTAGACCCAGTCGGTCTCGGCCTCGACCAGCAGGCGCTGGTCGGCGTCGCGCACGAAGCGGTAGCGGCGCTTGGCGCTGGAGCGGCTGAGCTCGTCGATCCAGGTGGTGATGGTGATGCCGTTGCCGGCGAAGGCCGGGGCGAGGTACTTGATGAAGTGCGAGCGGGCCACCCAGGTCGAGGAGAGCGCGGTGTAGAGCTCGCGGGTGAAGCCGATGGCGTTGGAGTGGCTGATCGCCACATCCTGCATCCACTGCACGAAGCTGACGTTGTTGACGTGGCCGTTCTCGTCGATGGCCTCGGCGCCCACCGTGAAGGCGTGGTTGAACTCCCTGGACACCTGCACCTCCCTACTCGCCGCGGTACTCGGGGCGGCGCTTCTCCTTGAAGGAGCGGATCCCCTCGGCGTAGTCGTGGCTGTCGTAGACCTGGCGGCGCAGCCCGCTGATCCTCTCGAAGAGCACCGGCGGCAGTGATACCCCGGTCTCCGCCAGGGCATAGAACTGCTCCTTGATGACCTTGACCGCCAGGGCCGAGTTACGGCAGATCCGCCGGGCGATCTCCAGGACCTTCTCGTCCAGTTCCCCGTCTGCATACAGGTGATTGATGATCCCCCAGTGGGCGGCGGTCTCGGCGTCGACCGGGCTGGCGGTGAAGAACATCTCCTTGGCCTGGTTGAGGCCGATGCGGTTGAGGAAGTGGAGGATCCCGGTGACGTTGTAGGGGACGCCGATCTTGGCCGGGGTGATGGCGAAGCTCGCCGTATGGTCGGCGCAGACCATGTCGCAGGTCATGACCAGGTCGCAGGCCGCCCCCCAGGCACTACCCCGGACCACGGCGATCACCGGACCGGGGTAGCGCTGGACCTCGCGGAGCAGGACCTCGATGGAATCGTAGTAGCTCAAGGGGTCGCGGCGCCCCTCGGGGAGTTCGTCGATGTCGTGGCCGGCGGACCAGACGTTGCTCCGGTTGGCTTCCGCCTTGAGGAGCACTACCAGCACCTTTTCTTCCGCGCACCTGCGCAGCGCCTCGACCAGTTCGTCGACCAGACCCTTGCACAGCGCGTTGAGCTTGCCGGGATTGGCCATGGTCAGCGTGGCGATCGTCCCTTCGATATCAACCTTGACGTACTCCATATCTTCTCCTTGCTGTCGGCACGGCGGACACGGGTGCGCCGCTGCCGGTGAGGCAGCGGCGCAGGCAGAAAGAATGCGCCCCGGACCGCGGTCGCGTAATCAGTATTCGCTGGTCATGATGAAGAGCGGCTGGCGCTGGAAGGAATCGTAGTTGGGGCGCAGCCGCTCGCTGTTGTAGTACTTGGCGACGTCGACCACCTTCTTGTGGTCGGTGACGATCTCGATCGGCACGTTGTCGTAGCAGCCGTTGTGCAGGGAGACCAGGCGGCCGAAGGATTTCTGGCCGATCAGGTCCATGGCCAGGTTGCCGAAGGCCATCGGCACGATCGAGTCGATGGCGTCGGGGTCGCCGCTGCGCACCAGGTAGCCGAGGCGCTGGCTGAGAACGTTGACCCGCCGGCCGCCGTTGAAGCGCGGCGAGAGGTCCTTGAGCCCCTGGGCGACCTGGTCGCCGATCCCGCCCAGCTTGCGGTGGCCGTACTGGTCGGCCTCCTCGCTCTCGAAGGACATCTCGTCCTGGTGGCTGAAGGTCGCTCCCTCGGAGACCAGGGCCACCGAGTAGTTGCTGGGGTTGCGGCTGCGGTCGCTGCTCATCAGCTCGGCCAGGGTCTCGAGGCTGAAAGGGCTCTCGGGGATAACGCAGCGGTCGGCGGCGCCGGCCATGGTCGGCAGGAGTGCCGAGAAGCCGGCGTAGCGGCCGAAGACCTCGAGGACCAGGAAGCGCTCGTGGGAGCCGGCGCAGGTGCGCAGGCGGTGGGTGAGCTCGATGGTGCGGGTCACGCAGGTCGAGAAGCCGATGCAGTAGTCGGTCCCCGGCACGTCGTTGTCCATGGTCTTGGGGATGGCCACGACGTTGACCCCCTCGCCGTGGAGGCGCCGCCCGTAGCTCAGGGTGTCGTCGCCGCCGATCGGGATGAGGGTGTCGACTCCCAGCCACTCGAGGTTCTTGAGGACCTCGGGGGTCATGTCGTTGATCGGCGCGGTGTAGCTGTCGCGCAGGTGCAGCGGTACGTTGCTGAGCGGCAGGTGGCTGGGCCGGGTGCGCGAGGTGTGCAGGAAGGTGCCGCCGGTGCGGCCGGCGCGGTTGACGACGTCCTCGGTGAGGACCTGCACGCAGTGGCTGTTGTCGGCCTTGGCGTCGCGCTCGATCTCGACCACCCCGGCCCAGCCGCGGCGCAGGCCGAGAACGCGGTAGCCCTCGCCGAGGGCGCGGATGGTCACGGCGCGGATCGCCGGGTTGAGTCCCGGCACGTCGCCGCCGCCGGTGAGGATGGCAATCGTACCCTTGGAAGTCTTCATGATTATTTCTCCTTGCCTGCCCGCAGGGGCAGGGCTAAAGCTGCTGACAGTATTCGTCGATGGCTTTGGCGGCCTTTTTGGCGCAGGCCACGGCCTCGACCACGGTACGCGGGCCGCTGACCACGTCGCCGGCGGCAAAAACCCCCTGTTGTGAGGTCCGCCCGAACTCATCGGCCTGGAGGAGGCCGCGGGCGGAGGTGTTCACCCGGCTGCCGCCGCCAAGGGCGTCGGAACCCGGCCCCTGGCCGATGGCGATGATCACCGAGTCGGCTTCGACCTCGAAGGTCGCCAGGAAGTCCTCCTCGAAGGTGACGCTGCCGTCTGCGCCCACCCGGCGCTCGACTTTCACGCAGGTGACCGCCCCATCGCTGATGCGCACCGCCTGGCAGCCATGGATGAAGCGGACCCCGTCGATGACAGCCATTTCGACCTCCGCCCGGTTGGCCGACATCTCCTCCTCCCCCTTGTAGTGCAGCAGGGTGGCGCTGACGTGCTCCCTGCGGACCGCGGTGCGGGCCGCGTCGATGGCCACGTTGCCGGCGCCGATCACCGCGACCTTCCTGCCCAGCCGGTAGCTGCCGGGGGACTTGAGGTAGTCGATGGCGAAGTGGACGTGGCCGAGGGTCTCGCCGAGGAGCCCGAGGCGGTTGGGGCGCCCGGTGCCGGTGGCGATGAAGATCGCATCGTAGCCGTCGAGGAACATGTCCTCGGCGTTGATGTTGGTGCCGATGCGGGTGTTGGGGCGGAACTTGACGCCGAGCCCGTCGAGGACCTGCTTGTAGAGGTCGAGGATGCGCCTGGGGAGGCGGAATTCGGGGATGCCGTAGCGCAGCACCCCGCCGATGCTCTCCATCGCCTCGAAGAGGGTGATCGCGTAACCCTGCCTGGCGAGGAGGATGCTGGCGGCGATCCCCGCCGGGCCGGCGCCGACGACGGCGATCCTGCGGCCGTTGCGGGGGATCTCCGGGGCGCTCCAGGTCTCGAGGAAGAACTGCGAGATATACTGCTCGGCGGCGAAGAACTCCACCGGCAGCCCCTTGCGGCCGAGGATGCAGTGCCCGGCGCAGTTGCGCTCGTGGGGGCAGATGATCGCGCAGGCCGCCGAGAGGGGGTTGTTGGCGAAGAGGACTTCCCCGGCCTCGTGCAGCCGGCTTTCGAGGAAGAGGTTGAAGACCTGCGGGATCGGCGTCCCCACCGGGCAGCCCCGGCTGCACAGCGGGGCCTTGCACTTGAGGCAGCGTTCGGCCTCGGTCTTCAGCGACGCCATCTCAGGGGTTCTCCACCCGCTGCCGGTCGGCGGCGATGTAGTCGAGGAGCCGGGCTGCCGAGGGGCTGACCATCTGGAGGAGGGCGATGTCGAAGGGGACGTCAAGGTACTGCAGGCGCAGGACGTCCTCGCCGTCGTCGAAGTGCGGCGCCAGCCCGCCGTAGAAGAAGCCGAGCGGCTCGGCGGCGGCGCAGGCCGCGGCGCTTCCCGGGCGGGTCAGGCGCACGGTCAGGTAGAGGACGCGCGCCCCGGCGACCCGGCACAGGTGGTTGCGGGCCCCGCGCAGCGCCGCGGCGATGTCGGCGCCGACCTTTTCGACGCGGATCACCCCGCAGCCGAGGGCGGCGAAGAAGTGGCTGCTGACCACGCTCGGCCCCTCTTCGGCGGGGAGTGCGCCCTCGCTCACCGGGATGGTGCAGCCGGCGTAGGTGTCGAGGAGCATCTGCCGGTGACGGGGGGGGAGTTCGACGGTGCGCGGCGCGGGCGCCGACAGCGGCTTGTAGTAGAGCAGGCAGCTTTCGCGCTGGGTCAGCTCCTGGTCCTGGGGAGCGCGGAACTGCACCGGCCCGCCGAGGATCGCCAGGGAGGCGGCGCAGGGGAAGGCGCCGTATTTCTCGTTGACCAGCTGGCTGTAGCCGTGGCGGGTCACCGGCTGGCTGAAGAGGCCGATCAGGCCGAGGGAGCGGGCCTCGTCCTCGAGGCGGGCGCGCATCTTCTCCATCAGCCCCTGGCGGCGATGGGCCGGGTGGATGACGGCCATGCCGGTCTCGGCGATCGTGCAGGTGCCGGTGGCCACCTGCCCCTGGCCGCCCAGTTCGAGGGCGTAGTGGCCGACCACTTCGCCGTCGGCGGCTTCGGCCACCAGCGAGACCAGGCGGCCGCTGCGGTTGAGCTCGGCGAGGCGGTCCGGATAGTAGATGTCCTCGAAGGGGTAGGTGTAGCCGTAGACCCGGTAGATCGCCCGGGCAATCTGGTACCAGTCGTTCGGCTCGCCGGCGCGGCGGATGCGGTACGCCTGGGCCGGGGCGGCCGCTTCCGCCTCGCTGAAGGGCTGCAGGCTGCGCGAGGGAGCGAGGGCGACGATGTCGACGGTGGGGCGCTTGAAGAGCAGGCGGACGCGGTTCCCCTCGCGCCCGGAGAGCTCCCAGGCCGCCTCATCGCTGCTGGCGCGGATCAGCTTGCGCCCGAGGCCGGCAAGCAGGTCGTCGCGGGCGGCCTCGGCACCGCCGGGGAGCGCCTGGTCGTCCGGGGGCGGCGGCAGCTCACGGTCGGTGAAGGTCAGCAGCAGGGCCAGGGGGGTCAACTGGCCGTCGACCTCCACCGGCTCGGGGGAGTCCTCCGCGGCCCGCTCGGCGATGGCGGCCAGCGTCTCCTCGCAGGCGAGCTCCACGGCGTTGCGGCGCTGGCTGTCGAGGCCGGCCAGCAGCGCCAGCTCGCGGGCGAAGGCGTGGAGCAGGGGGAGGGCTGCAAGGCGCGGGGGGATGGCCAGACGGGTGGTGAAGTTCATGAGATGCCCTCGCGAAGCTTTTGCTGGGTGGGCCCGGGGCTAGCGGCCCTGGATGACCGAGGGGTCGCTGCTCCCCATGACGGACACGGACATCGGCCCGGCACAGCCGCACAGCAGGGCTGTCAATAAAAGGGCGCTCAGCAGGGCAAAGAGTCGCGTCGTCATCGGTGGTCCTCCAGAAGGGCGGCCGGCCGGGCCGCAGGATTTACACCTATCAAACCCCCCGGGGCTCCGGCTGTCAAGGCTCTTGCGTCGAGTGTCCGCCAATCTTCACCGCAAACGGCCGCGGTCGGTTTATCCCCTTGCCCGATGAAGGTCAAGTGCGACATAATCTGTCGCCTTGCGGCGCGGCCGGCAGGCGCCGGGCGGCTGTGTCAGGTTAACCCCCAAGGAGGTTTTTCATGCGGCCAGGCTGGTTCGTGCGCGGCGACATCGACGGGTTCTTCGGCCTGTTCGTCGACAACCTGTTGCAGCTGATGCTCATCGCCGTTCTCTGCGTGCAGGTCTGCGGCATGCCGGCGGAGCTGGTTTACGGACGGATCCTCCCCGGGGCGGCCCTGTCGATCCTCGCCGGCAACGCCTTCTACACCTGGCAGGCGCGGCGCCTGGCGATCCGTACCGGGCGCGACGACATCACCGCGCTCCCCTACGGCATCAACACCGTCAGCCTGATCGCCTACATCTTCCTGATCATCGCCCCGATCTACTTCGAGACCAAAAATCCCGAGCTGGCCTGGCAGGCCGGGCTCTTCGCCTGCCTGGGCAGCGCCGTCCTCGAGTGCCTGGGGGCCTTCGCCGGCGACTGGCTGCGCCGCCACACCCCGCGCGCCGCACTGCTCTCCTCCCTGGCCGGCATCGCCATCACCTTCATCGCCATGGGCTTCGTCTTCCAGATCTTCGCCCTGCCGGCGATCGCCCTGATCCCGGCGCTCTTCGTCATCATGGTCTACGGCGGGCAGATCAAGCTCCCCCTGGGGCTGCCGGGGGGCTTCGTCGCCGTGCTCATCGGCGTCGCTCTCGGCTGGCTGCTGCGCCTGGCCGGCTATCCATTTTTCATCCCCTCCACCGAGCCCTACACCTTCAACCTCTACCTGCCCCGGTCGGCGGTCGGCGACATGCTCGCCTTTCTGATCAACGGCCAGGGGTGGAAGTATCTTGCGGTGATCCTGCCGATGGCGCTCTTCAACGTCATCGGCTCGCTGCAGAACCTGGAGAGCGCCGAAGCCGCCGGCGACCGCTTTTCGACCCGCTCCTCGCTGCTCGTCAACGGTCTCGGCACGGCGGCCGCCGCCTGCCTGGGGAGCCCCTTCCCGACCACCATCTACATCGGCCACCCGGGGTGGAAGGCCATGGGGGCGCGCTGGGGTTACTCGCTCCTCAACGGGGTGGTGATCACCCTGCTGTGCCTGATCGGCGGGGTGACCCTGGTGCTCAAGGTGGTGCCGATGGAGGCGATGATCGGCATCCTGCTGTGGATCGGGCTGATCATCACCGCCCAGGCCTTCCAGGAGGTCCCGAAGCGGCACAGCGCGGCGGTGGCCCTCGGCCTGGTGCCGGCCCTGGCCGCCTGGGGGCTGCTGCTGGTCGAGACCGCCCTGCGCAAGGCCGGGAGCAGCCTCCACGCCGTGGCCCCGCTCTTCGGCGGCGACCTCTACATCGACGGGATGATCGCCCTCTCCCAGGGCTTCATGCTCACCTGCACCTGCCTGGCGGCGATCATGGTCTTCGTCATCGAGCGGCAGTTCCTGGTCGCGGCCCTGTGGGCCGCGGTGACCGCCGCGCTGGCCTTCTTCGGGGTCATCCACGCCTATCGGCTGACCCCGGCAGGGGTGCAGAACGTTTTCGGCCCGGGAGCCGCCGTCGATTTTGCCCTGGCCTACCTCGGCGCCGCCCTGCTCCTCGCCGCCCTGCACTGGTGGCAGCGCCGCTCCCACGGGGTGCCGACCGGGCTGGTGGCCTGACCGGCCGGCCGCCTGATGCCGGGTGCGACGCCAGCTGTCGCTCCCCGGCGGCATGCTCGGCTTAATTCTGTCGAAAGGGGCTGTCATGGACACCCTGCTCCGTCACTGGCACATGCTGCGCCGCATTCCCCGCCACCCGCGCAAGGTGAGCACCGCCGAACTCGAGGACGCCCTCGAGGCCGCCGGCTACCCGACCAGCCGCAGGACCATCCAGCGCGACCTCGACAAGCTCTCCATGGAGTTCCCGCTGGCCTGCGACGGCGGCAAGCCGTCGGGGTGGTCCTGGCAGATGGACGCCGGGCTCTTCGACGTGCCGGGGATGGACACCTCGGCGGCACTCACCTTCAAGATGATCGACGGCTACCTGTCGCGGCTGCTGCCCAAGGGCTGCCTGGCCGCCCTGGCCCCGCACCTGCGCCGGGCCGACCAGCTTCTGCAGCAGCTCGAGGGCGGCGGGATGCGGAACTGGCCTGACAAGGTGCGCATCGCCCAGCGCAGCCAGGTGCTGAAGCCGCCGGACGTCCTTGCCGAAGTCATGACCACCGTCTACGAGGCGCTCTTCCACGACCGCCAGTTTCTCGGCGAATACCATAGCCGCGGCGACCGCAAGCGCCGCGAGTTCGTCGTCCACCCCCTGGGGATGATCTTCAGCGACCCGGTGGTCTACCTGGCGGCGACCATCGGCGACTACCAGGACGTGCGCCTGCTGGCCCTGCACCGTTTCAGTTCGGCGCGCCTGCTCATGGACGGCTGCCGCCGCCCGCCCGGTTTCGACCTCGATGCCTGGCTGGCCGAGGGGGGCGTTTCCTTCCCGGTGGCGGGCGGGGAGGGGCGGCTGCGCCTGGTGATGCGCATGGAGGCCGGCGTGGCCCACCACCTGCGCGAGAGCCGGCTGAGCGCCGACCAGAAGATCGGTGAGGAGGATGAGGGGTGGGTCAGGGTCGCGGCGACGGTCGCCGACACCCAGCAGCTGCGCTGGTGGCTGCACGGCTTCGGCCCGCGGGTCGAGGTCCTCGAGCCGCCGGCCCTGCGCGCCGAGTTCGCCGCCGCGGCCAGCACGCTGGCCGGGCGCTACGGTTCATGAAGGACTGAAGAAAAGGCTCCCGGGCGTACGCCCGGGAGCCTTCCCCCCCCCCC
>CAYQLP010000056.1:0-9902 GCA_964418505.1 uncultured Geobacteraceae bacterium
GGTTGTAGTGGATGCTGAAGCCGTGAGCGAAGGCCAGGATCGCCCCCTGCTTGAGGTTGGGCTCGATTTCGTCGCGGTAGAGGCGGAACTGGAACTCGTCGGGGGTGAGGATCATCACCAGGTCGGCGGCGGCCACCGCCTCGGGGACACTCTTCACGGTCAGGCCGTGATTCTGGGCCTTGACGGCCGACGGCGAACCGGGACGCAGGGCGACGGTGACATCGACCCCGGAGTCCTTGAGGTTGCAGGCGTGGGCGTGACCCTGGCTGCCGTAGCCGACGATGGTCACTTTCTTCCCTTTGATGATCGACAGGTCAGCATCCTTGTCGTAGTAAAGCTTCATGATAGTTCTCCCGTGACGTGATATTTCAGCTGCGAAAGCGGATTATTATGACACGAAACGCAGGGCGCGCCAAGCAAATCGAGCACCCGGCGGTCAGCCTCTAGTCGTTCGAGCGCCAGCCCTTGGGGCCGCGGCCCAGGGCCACCGGCCCGGAGCGGACCAGCTCCTTGATCCCCATCGGGCGGAGCAGCTCGATGATCGCGTTGATCTTCTCCGGGGCGCCGGTCACCTCGACGGTGTAGCTGCGCGGGGTGACGTCGACGATCTTGCCGCGGAAGATATCGGCGATGCGCAGGATCTCGGCGCGGGTGTCGTCCTCGGCGGTCACCTTGACCATGCACAGCTCGCGCTCGACGTGCTCTTCACTGGTGAAGTCGATGACCTTGATGGTGTCGATCAGCTTGTTGAGCTGTTTGTTGATCTGCTCGAGGATCCGGTCGTCGCCGCTGGTGACGATGGTCATCCGCGAGATGCTGGGGTCGAGGGTCGGGGCCACCGAGAGGCTCTCGATGTTGAAGCCGCGCCCGGAGAAGAGCCCGGAGACCCGGGCGAGGACGCCGAATTCGTTTTCGACCAAAACCGAAATGGTATGCCGCATATCCGTCACTCCTGAACTGGCATGAAAAGTCTGTATGTGCCGGCGCCTAGGCCAGCACCATCTCGTTGAGGCTGGCGCCGGCCGGAACCATCGGCAGGACGTTCTCCTCACGGGCGATCTTGAACTCCATGATCACCGGGCCGTTGGTGGCGAAGGCCTGCTTGATCACCCCCTCGACCTCGTCGGGGGTGGAGGCCGACAGGCCCACCGCGCCGTAGGCCTCGGCGAGCTTGACGAAATCGATCGGCAGTTCCATGCAGGTCTGGCTGTAGCGGCGGTCGAAGAAGAGCTGCTGCCACTGGCGGACCATGCCGAGGAAGTTGTTGTTGAGGATGACGATCTTCACCGGCAGGCGGTACTGCACCAGGGTGGCCATCTCCTGGGAGTTCATCTGGAAGGAGGCGTCGCCGGAGATGTCGATGACCTGGCGCTTGGGGAAGGCCGCCTGGGCGCCGAGGGCGGCCGGCAGGCCGTAGCCCATGGTGCCCAACCCCCCCGAGGAGAGGAAGGTGCGCGGCTGGACGAAGTCGAAGAACTGCGCCGCCCACATCTGGTGCTGGCCGACCTCGGTGGTGACGATGGCGTCATCCGCGGAGAGCTCGCGCAGCTTCTCGATGACGAACTGCGGCTTGATGGTGGTCTTCGACGGGGTGTAGCTCATCGGCTGCTCGCGGCGCCAGGCGGCGATTTCCTCGAGCCACGGCCGGGTGCGCTCGGCGGCACGGGTCACTTCCTCGCCCTTCTCCTCCATTTCCTTGATCAGCTTGACGAGGACGTCACGCAAATCGCCGACGATCGGCAGATCGACGCGTACATTCTTCTTGATCGAGGTCGGGTCGATGTCGACGTGGATGATCTTGGCGTGCGGGGCGAAGGTGGCGATCTTGCCGGTGACGCGGTCGTCGAAGCGCGCGCCCAGGGCGATCAGCAGGTCGGAGTGGGTCACCGCCATATTGGCGTAGTAGGTCCCGTGCATCCCCAGCATCCCCAGCGACAGCGGGTGGCGCTTGGGGAAGGAGGCCATCCCCATCAGGGTGGTGGTCACCGGGGCGTGGATCAGTTCGGCGAGCTGCAGCAGTTCACCGTGGGCGTCGGTCAGCGCGGCGCCGCCGCCGACGTAGATGACCGGCTTCTTCGCCGCCAGAATCATCGCCGCGGCCTTCTCGATCATGCGCGCGTTGCCGCTGTAGGTCGGCTTGTAGCCGCGCAGCTCGATGCTTTCCGGGTACTCGAACTTGGCCGTGGCCAGCTGGACGTCCTTGGGGATGTCGATGACCACCGGCCCGGGGCGGCCGGTGCGGGCGATGTAGAAGGCCTTCTTGATGGTTGCCGCCAGGTCCTTGACGTCGCGCACCAGGTAGCTGTGCTTGGTGACCGGCCGGGTGATGCCGATGATGTCGGCCTCCTGGAAGGCGTCGTTGCCGATCAGCGGCGTCGGCACCTGGCCGGTGATCACCACCATGGGGATCGAATCCATGTAGGCGGTGGCGATGCCGGTGACGGTGTTGGTCGCCCCCGGGCCGCTGGTGGCCAGGGCGACGCCGACCTTGCCGGTGGCGCGGGCATAGCCGTCGGCGGCGTGCACCGCGGCCTGCTCGTGGCGGGGGAGGATGTGGCGGATCGGCGAGTCCATGAGGTCGTCGTAGATGTTGATGATCGCGCCGCCGGGGTAGCCGAAGATCGTATCCACCCCTTCGCGGAGCAGGGATTCAAGCAGGATTTTCGAGCCGGTGAGTTTCATGATGTCCTCCAGTCAGACTGGTTTCTGTTTTTTACGCTTCACACACCGCGCCGGTGTTGGCCGAGGTGACCACCTTGGCGTAACGGGCCAGCCAGCCGGTCCTGATCTTGGGCAGCGGAGCGCTCCATTCGCCGCGGCGGCGGGCCAGTTCGGCGTCATCGACCAGCAGTTCGAGCTGGCGGTTGGGGATGTCGAGGCGAATCGGGTCGCCATCGCGGACCAGGGCGATGGTGCCGCCGGCCGCCGCTTCCGGTGAAATGTGGCCGATGCACGGGCCGCGGGTGCCGCCGGAGAAGCGCCCGTCGGTGAGCAGGGCCACCGAGTCGCCCAGCCCCAGCCCCATCAGGGTGGCGGTGGGGGCCAGCATCTCGCGCATCCCCGGGCCGCCCTTCGGTCCTTCGTAGCGGATCACCACCACGTCGCCGGCCACCACCTGGCCGCCCATCAGCGCGGCCATGGCCGCCTCCTCGGAGTCGAAGCAGCGGGCCTTCCCCTCGAAGCGCATCATCTGCTCCGAGACCCCGGACTGCTTGACCACCGCGCCGAGCGGGGCCAGGTTGCCGTGGAGGATGGCGATCCCCCCTTCGGGCCGGTAGGGGGCGTTCATCGGGCGGACCACCTCCTCGTCGACCGAGGCGACGCTGGCGATGATCTGGCTGACGCTGGGGCCGGTGAGGGTGGGGTTGTCCTTGACCAGTTCACGCAGCTGGTAGAGGACCGCCGGGACGCCGCCGGCGCCGTCGAGGTCTTCCATGAAGTGCTTGCCGCCGGGGTTCATGGAGGCCAGCTGCGGGGTCTCGCGGCTGATCCGGTCGAACTCCTCGAGGGGCAGCTCGACGCCGGCCTCGCGGGCGATGGCCAAAAGGTGCAGGACAGTATTGCTCGAGCCGCCCAGGGCCACGTCGACGCGCATGGCGTTCTCGAAGGCGGCCTTGGTCATGATCTGCCGCGGGGTGATGTTGTCGCGGACCAGCTCGACGATGCGCTCCCCGGAGGCGAAGGCGATGCGCCGCTTCAGCGAGGAGACCGCCAGGGCGGTGCCGCAGCGGACCAGGCTCATCCCCATGGTCTCGGTAAGGATGGCCATGGTGTTGGCGGTGAAGAGCCCCTGGCAGGAGCCGGCGGTGGGGCAGGCCATATCCTCGCACATCATCAGCTCGCGCTCGTCGATGACGCCGGCCTTGTACTTGGCCATGGCCTCGAAGGTGTCGCTGACGAAGGAGAAGCGCCGCCCCTCGCGGCCGGAGCCGGTGAGCATCGGCCCGGCGGTGACCACCAGGCAGGGGATGTCGAGGCGGGCGGCGGCCATCAGCATGCCGGGGGTGATCTTGTCGCAGTTGGTGAGCAGGACCAGGCCGTCGAGGCGGTGGGCCTCGGCGACCGACTCGACCATGTCGGCGATCAGCTCGCGGGTCGGCAGGCTGTAGTGCATCCCCTTGTGGCCCATGGCGATGCCGTCGCAAACCCCGGGGATGCCGAAGAAGAAGGCGTGCCCGCCCCCGCTGTGCACCCCTTTTTCGATGAAGCGCTCGAGATCGCGCATCCCGGTGTGACCGGGGATGAGGTCGGTGAAGGAGGTGGCGATGCCGATGAAGGGGCGGTCGAGGGCCTGCTGCGGCACCCCGGTCCCCTTGAGCAGGGCCCGGTGGGGGGTGCGCTCGAAACCCTTGGTGATCAGGTCGCTGCGTTTGCTCATTGGTCAGCCCTTGGGTGAGGGAATTATTCAGCTAATCAGATCTTTATACTCGGGCAGGCAATACAGGTAAAGGGTAAAAAACGGGGCTCGGGAGAGGTCGGCGGCCATAAAGCGACCATAAAGCGAGAAGCCCGCCAAGGGGCGGGCTTCCGGATCGGTAGCGGGCGCGATTATGGGCGGTGGTCGCGGAGAATCTGCTCCATCTCGTCCTTGCCGGCCAGCTTGAGCTTCTGCATCCTGCGCCGGTCCAACTCTTCCTCGGGCGACAGGTAGACCCTTTCATCCAGCTCGTGCAGCTGCTTCTCAAGCAGCAGGTGCTCTTCGTAAAGCAAGCGGAACCGCGGGTTTGCATCGCTAAGCTGCTGGATCAGGGCCTGGTCCTTCTGCTCCATGGGCGCCTCCGTCAAGGTGGGTAAGGGGTGGGAACTACTGGCTAAAAATACCCAAGCCCAGCCAGGTTGTCAACGACCAAAAGCGCCTGGAGAGTCAGCTGCCGGCCTTGAAATTGAGCTCGGCCTCGGAGGGGCGGATATAGACCGGATTGAGGGCGGCGGGGGGGACTGCGGCCCCGGCCGCGAAGTGGCGGAGGGCGAGCACGGCGGCATGGGCGGCGCGCGGCGGGTCGTAGGCGGCGGGGAGAAAATGAGCCGCCTCGCCGAGACGGCGGAGGATCAGCGGGCGATAGGCCGCGGCGCCGTCGCCGACGAACAGGGTCGCTCCGGAGAGGCTGTCGAGGACGCGCTCCGGGGCGGCGACCGTCTCCGCGCCGAGAGGCTCGGGCAGTCCCGTCCCCTGGCGGTAGAGCCCGGCGTAGACCTCCCCCTTGCGGGCGTCGAGGAGCGCGCAGACCGGCAGGGCGGCGTGGGGGGCCTGCATGGCCAGGGTCTGCAGGGTCGAAACCCCGAGCAGTGGCTTACCGGTGGCCTGGGCCAGCCCCTTGGCGGTGGCCAGGCCGACGCGCAGGCCGGTGAAGGAGCCGGGGCCGATGGTCACGGCGAAGGCGTCAAGCTCCGCCGCAGCCAGGCCGGCGACGCCCAGCAGCTGCTCGATGGCCGGCAGCAGCCAGCTGCCATGGGTGCGGCGCACGTCGAGATGGAGCTCGCCGAGGAGCCGCTCGCCCTGGGTCAGGGCCACGCTCCCCGCCGGGGTGGCGGTCTGGATGGTCAGGAGCTTAACTGCCGAGAAGGCGGACGATGTCATTGTAGAAGGCCAGGATCATCAGCAGCACCAGCAGGGCCAGGCCGATCTGCTGGGCGATTTCGCGGGCCCGCACGGAGAGCGGACGGCGGAAGACCAGCTCGAAGCAGGCGAAGAAGAGGTGGCCGCCGTCGAGGATGGGGATCGGCAGCAGGTTGAGGATGCCGAGCTGGATGCTCAGGAAGGCCAGCACGCTGAAGATGCTCGACAGGTCGGTCTGAGCGGCCTGGCCGGCGATCTGCACCACGGTGATCGGCCCGCCGATGTTGCTGGTCGGCACCGCCCCGGCGAAGAGCTTGCGGACGAAGACCACGGTCAGGTCGATCAGCTCGACGGTGCGCGTGGCACCGTGGCGGACCGCCTCCACCAGCGGGAAGCGCTTGTAGGTGGTGATCTGCTTCGGCGCGATGCCTATCAGGTAGTCGGCGCCGGGGCTGGATTGGCGGGGCGTCATGCTCAGGGTCAGCTCTTCACCGTCGCGGGCGACGCGCACCGCCACCTCGGCGCCGCCCCCCTCGAGGATCATGGCGCGCAGGTCGTACCAGGAGGTGACCGGCCGGTCGTCGAGAGCGAGAATCCGGTCGCCGGCCGCAAGGCCGGCGGCGGCGGCCGGCATATCGGCAGCCAGACTGCCGACCACGGCTTCCTGGGGGGGCAGCAGGCCGATCATCTGCAGCCCCTCGAAGGCCCCGTGGTCATTGGGCAGGGTCAGCTCGACCGGTTGGCCGGCGCGCTCGACGGCCACCGCCAGGGGCGCCCCGGCATGGCTGACCAGGGCCGGGCCGAGAGCCTCCCAGCTCGCCACCGCGGTGTCACCGACCCGGAGGATGCAGTCGCCGCGCTGGAAGCCGGCGCGCTCCCCTTCCGACCCGGCGACCACGTAGCCGAGACAGGGGGGCTGGTCGAGATAGGCCGGCAGGTTGACCCCGATCAGGTAGGCCAGCGGCAGGACGACGAAGGGGAGGATCAGGTTCATCGCCGGTCCGGCGGCGACGATGGCCATGCGTCGGCCGACCGTCTGTTTGGCGAAGGAGCGCTGCTCCTCCTCGGGGGTCAGGGGCGCCTCCTCCCCCTGCTCGCCGTTCCCCTCGCCGAGCATCTGCACGTAGCCGCCCAGGGGGATGGCGCAGACCAGGTATTCGGTCTCCCCCCACTGCTTCGACAGCAGCCTGGGCCCGAAGCCCAGGGAGAACTTGAGGACCTTGACGCCGCACCACTTGGCGACGCAGAAGTGGCCGAGCTCGTGGATGAAGACCAGGACGCCCAGTATGATGATTCCGGCGACAACTGTCAGCATGGGCGGACTCCCGCGCCGCTCTCGATCAGGGCGGCGGCAACGCGGCGGGCCTGGGCATCGGCAGCAAGGACCGCCGCCAGGCTGTCGGCGGCGGCGACCGCGCAGCGGTCGAGGACCGTGCCGATCACCGCGGCGATGGCGGTGAAGCCGAGGCGGCCGTCAAGGAAGGCCTCGACGGCGACTTCGTTGGCGGCGTTGAGCAGCGCCGGGGCGGTGCCGCCGCTGCGCAGGGCCCGGTAGGCCAGGGCCAGGCAGGGGAAGCGCTCGAGATCGGGCTCGCTGAAGTGCAGCCGGCCGAGGCGACAGAGGTCGAGGGGCGGCAGGTCGAGGGGGAGGCGCTCCGGCCAGGAGAGAGCCAGGGCGATCGGCGTCTTCATGTCGGGGATGCCGAGCTGGGCGATCACCGCGCCGTCGACGTATTCGACCATGGAGTGGACGATGCTCTCCGGGTGAATGTGTACGGCGATGCGCTCGGCGGGGAGGTCGAAGAGCCAGTGGGCCTCGATGACCTCGAGCCCCTTGTTCATCATGGTCGCCGAGTCGATGGTGATCTTGCGCCCCATGGCCCAGTTGGGGTGGGCGAGGGCGTCCGCCGGGGTGACGCGCTCGAGTTCCGCGGCGCTGCTGGTGCGGAAGGGGCCGCCGGAGGCGGTGAGGATCAGGCGGCGCACGTCGTGGTGACGGTGACCGGCCAGCGACTGGAAGATTGCCGAGTGCTCGCTGTCGACCGGGAAGAGGTTGACGGCGTGGCGCTCGACGGCGCTCATCACCAGGTCGCCGGCGGCGACCAGGGTCTCCTTGTTGGCCAGGGCGACATCCAGGCCGGCCTCGATGGCCGCCAGGGTCGGCTCCAGGCCGGCGGCGCCGACGATGGCCGAAACCACCAGCTCGGCCCCGGCGGCGGTGGCGCAGGCCACCAGCCCGTCGCGACCGGCGAGGATGCGCGGTGCGGCATTGCCCAGGCGCTCGCGGAGCAGGGCGGCGTCGGCGGCGTCGGGGACTGCCACCAGTTCGGGGCGGAAAGCCCGCACCTGCTGCTCGAAGAGTTCCAGGTTGCGACCGGCGGTCAGGGCGACGACCCGGAAGCGCTGCGGATGGGCGGCGACGATCTCCAGGGTGCTGACCCCGATGGAACCGGTAGAACCAAGAATGACCAGTGATTTCATGGTCTTATACACCAGAGCACGTAATAGTAGGTGAGCGGGAAGGCGAAGAGCAGGCTGTCGAGGCGGTCGAGCAGTCCGCCGTGGCCGGGGAAGAGCGCCCCGGAATCCTTGACTCCGCAGCTGCGCTTGAGCATCGACTCGACCAGGTCGCCAAGTTGACTGATGGCGCCGACCCCGATGCCCAGGGCGAGGATGTCGACGGTCCCCAGGGTGGGGAGGAGCCAGGTTTTGGCGGCCAGGGCGCCGAGCAGGCCGCCGGCCAGCCCGCCCAAGGCCCCCTCGACGCTCTTTTTCGGGCTGATCGCCGGGTAGAGGCGGCGGCGGCCGAAACTCATCCCGCAGAAGTAGGCCAGCGAGTCGCCGGCCATCACCACCAGCAGGACCAGGGCCACCCACTCGCGGCCCTGCTCGAAATGACGGAGGAGGCCGGCATGGCTGAGGAGCAGCGGCACGTAGAGGATACCGAAGAGGGCCAGGGCCAGGTCGGCGCCGACGGTGGCGATGTCGCGGTAGCGGAAGAGGAAGAGCAGCGCCAGCAGCAGGACGATCAGCACCAGGGTGCCGAGGAGCGCCGGCAGGTGCGGGCAGAACTGCACGGCGGCGGCCAGCAGGGTGCCGAGCAGGACGGCTGTCAGCCCTTCGCCGCGCCGTCCCGGAAGGGCCATGGCGTAGAATTCGTGGAGGCCGATGGCCGCCAGGGCGCAGAGGCCGGCGGCGAAGAGACCGGGTCCGGAATAGACGATGAAGAGGATGAGGAGCGGCAGGCCGACCGCCGCGGTTAGCAGGCGCAGTTTAATGACCGCCCCCTCCCCCGGCTCCCTTGAGCTGGGCGGCAGTCAGGCCGAAGCGCCGCTCGCGACTGGCGAAGTCGGCCAGAGCCTGGCGCAGGTGACGGGCGGAGAAGTCGGGCCAGAGTACGTCGAGGAAGATGAACTCGGCGTAGGCGGCCTGCCAGAGGAGGAAATTGCTCAGCCGGGTCTCGCCGCTGGTACGGATCAGCAGGTCGGGGTCGGGGAGTCCGGCGGTGTCGAGGGCGGCCGCCAGCCGCTCCTCGTCGATCGCCTCCGGGGCGAGGCGCCCGGCGGCCGCCTCGCCGGCCAGGGCCCGCGCCGCGCGCACCAGTTCGTTGCGCCCGCCGTAGGAGAGCGCCAGGGTCAGGGTCAGGTTGGCGTGGCCGGCGGTACGGGCGATGATCTCGTCGAGGGTGATACGCACGTTGGCCGGCAGCCGGTCGAGCTCGCCGATGGCGCGCAGGCGGATGCCGTTCTCAATCATCCCCGGCAGTTCCCCCTTGAGGAAAGTACCGAGAAGCTTCATCAGGGCCTCGACCTCATCGTCCGGGCGCCCCCAGTTCTCCGAGCTGAAGGCGTAGAGGGTCAGGTGGGGGACCCCCAGCTCGAGGCACTCCCTGACCACCGCACGCACCGCCTCGACCCCCTTGCGGTGGCCGAGGATGCGCGGCAGGTGGCGCCGCTGGGCCCAGCGGGGGATGCGCAGGGATGACGGGTCGGGCTTGGTCATAGCTGTTGACGATAGCACAAAGCAGGACTGCAAACCAAGAAACAAGCTGATGCGAACCGAAACGACGACGGAGACGGGGAGATCTCTCTCCGCGTCTCCGCGTTAAGCAATTCGACAGGGGGCCTCCCCGTCACGCTTCAGTCGATGATGGCAGCAACCGGGCAGATATCGAGGCAGGCCCGGCATTCGGTGCAGTTCTCGGTGATGGCATAGAGATCGCCGGCGGCGACGATGGCTTTCTCCACCCGGCAGGCCTGCCGGAGACCGAGAAGCTCGTGCAGCCGCAGGTCGTGCTCCTGCCGCGCGGCGGCGTGCGCATCTACTTCTGGTGGCACGGGCACTA
>CAYQLP010000057.1:0-9664 GCA_964418505.1 uncultured Geobacteraceae bacterium
TGGCCGACCCGGTTTTCGTCACGACGGTCGCAAGACCCGGAGCCGGGGCAGACACCTGTAAACAAGACCTTTATCCAGGCATTCATGCCGGGGATAAAGGTCTTTTCCTTTACCCCCGGCCCAATACAGCGCCGGAGGTAACCATGG
This sequence comes from uncultured Geobacteraceae bacterium, assembly GCA_964418505.1. Taxonomy (GTDB): domain Bacteria; phylum Desulfobacterota; class Desulfuromonadia; order Desulfuromonadales; family BM103; genus VAUL01. Next base: position 148 of record CAYQLP010000057.1, read on the forward strand.
CCAACAGACTTAAAACCACCCTTCTTCTCGCTCTTCTCACCGTACTGATGGTGCTGGTAGGCAGCGCCATCGGCGGCCGGGGCGGCATGCTCATGGCCTTCTTCATGGCCTGCGCCATGAACTTCTTCTCCTACTGGTTCTCCGACAAGATCGTCCTGAAGATGTACGGGGCCCGGGAGGTCAGCGAGCATGACCAGCCGGCCTTCCACGCCATGGTCAGGCGCCTGGCCATCCGTGCCGGCCTGCCCATGCCGCGCGTCTACATCATCCCCTCGGCCAGCCCCAACGCCTTTGCCACCGGCCGCAATCCGCATCATGCCGCGGTCGCCGCCACCGAAGGGATTCTGGGCATCCTCACCGAGGATGAACTGGAAGGGGTGATGGCCCACGAACTCGCCCACGTCAAAAACCGTGATATTCTGGTAGGCACGATTGCCGCGACTTTCGCGGGGGCCATCGCCATGCTCGGCAACATGCTGCAGTGGGGGGCGATGCTGGGCGCCGGACGGGACGAGGACGGGGAAGGTGCCGGGGGGCTGGCCGGCTCCCTGGCCATGGCGATTCTCGCGCCGCTCGCCGCGATGCTGATCCAGATGGCCGTATCCCGCTCCCGCGAGTATCTCGCCGATGAAACCGGGGCGAGAATCTGCGGACAGCCCCTGGCCCTGGCCAACGCCCTGCGCAAGCTGCACATGGCGGCACAGGCCCTGCCGATGCAGGAGGCCCGGCCGGCATCGGCGCACATGTTTATCGTCAACCCCCTGGCGGGCTCTTCGCTGCTGCGCCTCTTCTCCACTCATCCGCCCATGGAAGAGCGCATCGCCCGGCTCGAAGCGTTGGCCAGAGGTGGACAATGGTGACTGCGGAGCGCAAGGCTAGTTCCACGGCCCCCGGGAGGCGAGGATGAACACTCTGTGGATGTGGCTGGGCTTCAACCTCTTCGTCCTGTTGCTGCTGATGCTCGATCTCGGCATCCTCCACCGCAAGAGCCAGGCGGTGGGAATCCGCGAAGCGCTGCTGCTCAGCCTCGGCTATTTCGTACTGGCCCTGCTCTTCGGCGCCGGGGTCTTCCATTTTATCGGTCCGGCCGCCGGCTACGAGTTCTTCACCGGCTACCTGATCGAGAAGAGCTTAAGCGTCGACAATATCTTTGTATTCGTCCTGATCTTCAGCTTCTTCGGGGTTCCGGTACAGTACCAGCACCGGGTGCTCTTCTGGGGGATCCTCGGTGCGCTGGTCATGCGCGCCGCGCTGATCGTCGTCGGGGCGGCCGTGATCCAGGCCTTTCACTGGGTCATCTACCTCTTCGGCGCCTTCCTGGTCTTGACCGGCATCAAGATGCTGCTGACCGTCAACCAGAAACCCGACATGGAGGGGAACCGCCTGGTCCGCCTGCTGCGCCGCCACCTGCGCGTCACCGACAGCTTCGAGGAGAACCGCTTCTTTGTCCGTCGCAACGGCCTGCTCTACCTGACTCCGCTGATGGTGGTGCTGATCCTGGTCGAAGTCACCGACCTGGTCTTTGCCCTCGATTCGATCCCGGCGATCTTCGCCATCACCACCGACCCCTTCATCGTCTACACCTCCAACGTCTTCGCCATCCTCGGCCTGCGCGCCCTCTACTTCGCCCTGGTCGGCATCATCCACCGCTTCCACTACCTCAAGTACGGGCTGTCGCTGGTCCTGGTGCTGGTCGGGGCCAAGATGCTGGTCAACGCGGCCTTCGATGCCAAGATCATCCCGACCGAGATCGCCCTGCTCGGCACCGCCCTGCTGATTGGCGGGAGCATGCTGGTCTCGGTGATCAAAACGCGCCATCTCCCCCGGGAGCAGGGCGCCGCCGAAGCCATCCACGGCTGGGTGCCGGGGAGCCCCGCCGCAGCGGAAGCCCAGCCTTCCGCTGCCGGCCCGCCGGACGGCCGCCAGGGTGACGGGAAAACCTCATGACGGAAAACCTCTGGTTTGAACTCGGCCTCATCGCCCTGCTCATCCTCGGCAACGGTTTTTTTGCCGGGGCCGAACTGGCCCTGGTCTCAGCCCGTCGCGGACGGATGGCCCAACTGGCCGCCGCCGGGGATAAACGCGCCGGCCTGGTGGAACAGCTCCAGGCCGATCCGCACCGTTTCCTGGCGACCGTGCAGATCGGCGTGACCCTAGTCGGCACGATGGCCTCGGCCGTCGGCGGGGCCGCCGCCGTGGAAGTTCTCAAGCCTGTCTTCCAGCAGTCATCGCTCCCTTTTCTCCGTGATGCCGCGGAACCGCTGGCTTTGATCCTGATCGTCGGCCTGATCGCCTACCTCTCCCTGATCATCGGCGAACTGGTCCCTAAAGCCCTGGCCCTCGAGCACACCGAGCGCGTGGCCCTGCGGGTTGCCCGGCCGATCAGCCTGCTCTCGCGGATCGCCGGACTGCCGGTGACCTTCCTGACCCTGTCGAGCAGAGCGGTCCTGGCCATCTTCGGGATCAGCAGCAAGGGCGCCCAGGCCTTCATCACCAAGGAGGAGATCCGCCACCTGGTGGCCGAAAGCCTGGAAAGCGGCGAGGTCAGTCCCGAAGAGCAAAAGTTCATCCACAACCTCTTCGCTTTCACCGGGACCCAGGCCCGCGAGGTCATGGTGCCGAGACCACGCATGGTGGCTCTGGATCTCGACCTGCCCCGGGACGAGATCCTGCGGACGATCTTCACCCACCATTACACGCGCTACCCGGCCTATCACGGCAACAGCGACAACATCGTCGGCTTTCTCCACGTCAAGGACCTCTTCGGCACGATGGCGGAGACCTCCCTGGAGAGCCTGCTGCGCCCGGTTTTTTTCGTCCCGGAAACCAAAAAGATCGACGGGCTGCTGCGCGAAATGCAACAGCGACGCCTGCACATGGCGCTGGTCGTCGATGAGTACGGCGCGCTCAGCGGGCTGGTGACCACCGAGGACCTGCTCGAAGAACTGATCGGGGAAATCGAGGATGAGCACGACAGTGACGAACCGCGGCGGATCCGGCGGCTCAACGGCGGGGGCTACCTGGTCGACGCCCTGCTCCCCCTCAAGGACGCGGAGGAGCTGCTCGGTGTGAGCTTCGCCGAGGATCTCCCCTGCGATACCCTGGCCGGGCTGGTCCTCCACCTGCTCGGTCGCTTCCCGGAAGCGGGCGAGCAGGTCACCTGGCAGGACTATCGATTCACCTGCGTCGAGGTGACGCCGACCAGGATCGTCAAGGTGGAGATCATCAGGCTCTGAAGGCTCCGGTGAAGACCAGGGATGACAGTCCTGCTGGAGGCAGCTTCAGGGGCGGGCGTTAGCGGCAGCGGTCACCCCCCCTTGCGGGCCATCAGCTTGTCGAACATGGCGCTCAGCGAGGTCCCGGCGTCGCACTCCTCGAGGGTCTCGGCCACCAGCACATCGCGGCTTTCCTGGCGGCACAGTTCGGCGGGGATCTCGTCGAGGAAGCGGCTTTTGACCCGCGGCTCCATCTTGCCGTATTTCTTGCGCTCCCGGGCAAAGAGCAGGGTCAGGCGGGTGCGCGCCCGGGTGATGCCGACGTAGAAAAGGCGCCGCTCTTCGTCGACGTCGACGTGCTCGCTGACGGACTTCTTGTGCGGCAGGAAGCCCTCCTCGCAGCCGGGGATGAAAACCTGGGGGAACTCCAGCCCCTTGCTGGCATGCAGGCTCATCAGCACCACCGCGTCCTCGGCGAGCTTCTTCTCTTTGCTGTTCCCGCCCGGTTCATCCCGATCGAGCAGTGAAACCGTTTCCAGGAAGCCGGTCAGGGTCGGCTGGGCCTCGCGCCCGGCGTAGCGGGCGACGGCGTTGACCACCTCCTCGACGTTCTCGATGCGCCGTTCGCTCTGCTCGCTCGACTCCGGCGCGCGGCGCAGCTCGTCGGCCAGGCCGATGGCCTCGAAGAGGCTGCGGGTGGTGGCGGCCAGGTCGCCCCCGGCGCGGAAGCGTGCGCGATAGGCCTCGACCAGTTTGACGAAACCGCCGATCGCCTCCGCCCCCCGGCCGGCCACCCCCTCCACCGTCTGGGCCTCGCGCAGTACCTGCCAGAGCGGCTTTTTCTTCGCCACCGAGGCACGGATCAGCAGGTCGGCGGTGGTCCGCCCGATCCCCCGCCGCGGGTAGTTGAGAATGCGCAGCAGGTTGACCTCGTCGTAGGGATTGACCAAAAAGCGCAGGTAGGCGACCGCGTCGCGGACCTCCTTGCGATCGTAGAACTGCTGCCCGCCGATCAGCACGTAGGGGATGTGGCCCAGGCGCAGCTCCTGCTCGAAGACCAGGGTCTGGGCGTTGGTGCGCAGGAGGATGGCGTGGTCGCGGCGGGCCAGGCCGTGGCGGGCAAGGTTGTTGTGGATGCGTTCGACCACCGCGCGGGCCTCGTCGTCGGCCTCCAGGCAGGTGACCACCGAGAGCTTCTCCCCCGCTTCGCCGGCGGTCCACAACTGCTTCTCCTTGCGCTGGCGGTTGTGGCCGATCACCGCGTTGGCGGCGGCGAGGATGTTGCCGGTGGAGCGGTAGTTCTGCTCGAGGCGGATGGTTTTGGCGCCGGGAAAGTGGCGCTCGAAGTCGAGGATGTTTCCCGGCTCGGCGCCGCGCCAGCCGTAGATCGACTGGTCGTCGTCGCCGACCACGCAGAGGTTGCGCCAGCGCCCGGCCAGGCGGCGCACCAGTTCGAACTGGGCGGCGTTGGTGTCCTGGTACTCGTCCACCATGATGTAGCGGAAACGCTCCCGGTAGTGTTCGAGGACCTCGGGGTGCTCGTCGAAGAGCCGTACGGTGAGCATCAGCAGATCGTCGAAATCGACGGCGTTGTAGCTCTTCAGGCTTTTCTGATACTCGGGATAGACCTGGCGCACCATCGCCCCGAGGATATCGCCGGGCATAGCCGGGCCGAGCTGCCCGGGGGGGATCAGGCGGTTCTTGGCGTCGGAGATCTTCCACAGGATCAGCTCGGGCGCCAGACCGTGGTCGGCGTCGATGCCGGCCATCAGGTCGCGCACCAGGTGCTGCTGGTCGCCGGCGCCGTAGATGCTGAAATTGCGCTTGTAACCGAGCCGTTCGATGTCGCCGCGGAGGATCTTCGCGCACAGGGCGTGGAAGGTCGAAACGATCATCGCCGCGGCGGCCGGGCGGCCGGCCAGGGCCGCAACCCGCTGCTGCATCTCGCGGGCCGCCTTGTTGGTGAAGGTCACCGCCAGCAGGCGGTCGGGTGCGACCCCCCTGGCCTTGACCAGGTGGGCGAGGCGGTGGGTGACCACCCCGGTCTTGCCGGAGCCGGCGCCGGCCAGCAGGAGCAGCGGCCCCTCGGTGTGCAGCACGGCCTCGCGCTGGCGGGGGTTGAGATGGGAATGGCTCAAGGGCGGCGTACTCGTCGAGAAGAGGCGGGTCAGTCGCCGAAACAGATGCCCAGGTCGCGGCCGGTCTGCACCGTGTCGCTCTCCGGGCGGACGCGCTTGAGGATTCCCAGGGCCTCCTCGAGCGGGACGAGGACGATCTCCGGTGACTGCAGGGCCACCATGTGGTCGAATTGTCCGGCCTCGATGGCCCGTACCGCGGCGGCACCGAAGCGCAGTGACAGCAGCCGGTCGAAGGTGGTCGGCGAACCACCCCGCTGCAGGTGCCCCAGCACCAGCGAACGGGCGTCCTTGCCGATGCGCCGGGTGATTTCCCGGGCCACGTAGTCGGCGACCCCGCCCAGCACCACGTGCTGACGCCCGCCCTCGGCCCCGCCCTTGATGATCTGCTCGCCGCCGGTCGGGATCGCCCCCTCGGCGGCCACCACGATGGCGTACTTGCGCCCGCGCAGCTCGTTGTCCATCAGCTTGTCGCAGACCTTGTCGAGATCGAAGGGGATCTCCGGGAGGAGGATGACGTCGGCGTTGCCGGAGATGCCGCTGTTCAGGGCAATGAAGCCGGCATTGCGGCCCATCACCTCGACCACCATCACCCGGTCGTGCGACTTGGCCGTCGAATGCAGACGGTCGATGGCCTCGGTGGCGATGCTCACCGCCGTATCGAAGCCGAAGGTGATCACCGTCCCACCCATGTCGTTGTCGATGGTTTTCGGCACACCGACCACCGGCATCCCCATCCTGGCGAAGCGATGGGCGATCTCCATGCTGCCGTCGCCGCCCACCGCAACCAAGGCATCGAAGCGCAGGCGGCGGAAGTTGTCGAGGACTCGCGGGGAAAGATCGCGGGTTTCACATTCACCGGCGGCATTGCAGACCGGCATTATGAAGGGGTTCCCCTTGTTGGTGGTGCCGAGGATCGTCCCGCCGATGCTGGCGATGCCCTCGACCTTCTCGGGGGTCAGGGGGATGATGTCGTCGGTGTTGAGCAGTCCGCCGTAGCCGTTGCGGATACCGTAGACCTCCCACTGCCGGGTGTGGGCGGCCATCGTCACCGCCTCGATCACCGCGTTGAGGCCCGGGGCATCACCGCCGCCGGTATTGATGCAGATCTTCTTTCGACTGGACACGGTACACCTCGTTTAGAAAGTGGCATCGGCCACCCTGCGGTGGCGAAAGCAATGAGGAAAGACAGGTCATGGTAACAGGCGACAGACGGGCAGACAAGCGGATGCGGCCAGCCGCCCGCGGTGATCGAGATGGCCGCCCCTCACGGCCTGCATACCGGCCGTATGCGGCAGATATTTGCCGCATGTTTTTTCGATACATATCGTAATCTAAAGATAACTTCAATAATAACATTAACTTGGATCATCCGGCCCAGAACGGCAACGGTTGCCCGGCGCATATTTTCTCTATACACCCAGGCCACAGCGGGCCGCGGGGAGTCCGCCGGGACGAAGGCTAATGTCTATAGATATCATGAGGTTAAAAGATTATGCGGCGATCGCGGAAAAGCTGGCACGGCTGATGCTTTCTATCTGGGCAACGACGCACCAAGAAGGAGGACATCATGTTCACATCCAGTCTGCTCGGCTACCTCTTCCTCGGCTTCTTCGCCCTGATCATCGTCTGCCAGCTGGTCCCGGCCGTGATGCTCGCCGTCGGTCTGGTCAAAGGGGTGCTCTCGACCAGCCACACCAGCCACGCCCACGTCTCCAGCAAATAGTCCGCGGAACGCTCCGCCGGGCCGGCGGGTCACAACCGGAAAAAGCCGGGGCTGCATGGTCAGCCCAGGCTTTTTTGTCAGCGGGCGGCACAGTGACGCGGACTTCACCGTCAAGGGGGTCACACCATGAAACTCGAAGAAATCAAGTCTCTTGCCAAACGGCACCAGATCAAGACCGCAAAGCTCAACAAGGCTCAGCTGGTTCGCTCCATTCAGGACGCCGAGGGCAACACGGCCTGCTTCAACACGCAGTCCTCGGCCTCCTGCGGGCAGGACGCCTGCCTGTGGCGGAGCGATTGCAACTAGGGGCACCCCCAAGTCCGCCGCGGACTTACCGGTACCGGCCCGCGAAGGTGTGCAGACCTTCTTCCAGGCGCCACTGCGCGGCGGCCTTGGCGTTGGCCTGCAGGTAGGCCGCGCAGCCCGGCGATAAAAACTCCCCCGTCACTGCATCGCGGCAGGCCTCGACCGGCCGCGGCTCGTCACCCAGCTCCTCCCAGAGGCTGCCGCCTCGGGCGAAGGACTGCTCCAGGCTGGTCCGCACCAGCCTTTTGACCTCCGTCCAGGTCAGCCCGTAATCCCTGATCGCCCTGGCATATTCAGCCGTATGGCTGCCGCGGGAAACCCCCTGGTCATCGCTGCCGAGCGTGACGGGGACGCCGGCGTCCAGGTAGTCGAGGAAGGGGTGGGCCTCCCCCTGCACGCCGAGAATCTGGGCGTTGCTGGTCAACAGGATGGAAATCCCCACCTGCTTCGCGGCCATCTCCTCGAGCAGTTCCCGCCAGCCGGGTTCATTCTTCAGCGAAACGCCATGGGCGATGCGGGTCGCCCCGGCCGCGCGGACGGCCCGGGTAATATGGAAACCCAGGTCTTCCGGAGGGGCCAGGCTGGCGTTGAGTTCCCCGGCGTGCAGGGAGATTTTCAGGCCGGGGTATTTCTTCTTAAGGAAGGCCAGCATCTCCATGTGCAGTTCGTAGTTGGCCAGGGCCTGCGGATGGTCCTCGGGGGAAACCAGGTCGACGCCGAGCACCGCCGTCTGGCGGGCCGCCATTTCCGCCCCGAAAATGAGCGAGGCGAAGACCCATTGCGGCGCAGAGGTCCGGTTGGCCTGCTGGATGAAACCGATGTCGACTCCGCAGGCGGCCGCAGCGGGCTCCTCGTCACAGCCCAGGATCGCCCTCTGCCGGGCAGTCAGGTCGGCGATTTCGGCCTGGCCGGCATCCAGCAGCCCCTGCACGCCGGCCGCAAAAACCGGGTAGTCGGTCTCCAGGTCGCCCGTCCAGGGGAGCCGTTCGGCCAGGCGGCCCAAGCCTTCGCTCTGGAAGGTGACGAGCAGTTCGAGGGAGTCGGTCCGGTCGGCCACCGCGCGCGTCGCCGCCTCGGCGAGCATGTCCGCCTTGCGGGTGGCGCTGATCAGGCCGAAGCGGGAGAAGAGGGCGAAGAAGTGGTCGTGGCCGTACCTGGGCGGCTCGAGGGGGAAGTTGCGCATGGACAGGCCATCGATGGCCTGGTTGTACAGCAGGGGGTCGGCGATGACCGCGGCGACCGGGCGGGAACCGTCGGCACAGGGGGCGGCGAGGATCTGCCAGGTGGCGGTATTGATGCAGGCCCCGTCTTCGGCCGCCCACTTCAGGTAGCTTTCGGCGTAGGGGAACCCGGAGAGATGGCTGTGGATGTCGCCGCCCTTGGGGAGCTCCCTGACGAACTGCTCCAGTCGCACCGGGTCGTTCCTGACCGCCTCGAGGTACTGCGCCGGGCCCCGGCCGCGGGTCTCGGAATGACCGCAGCCGGCCGCCAGAAGGGAGAGGGCCAGGAGGTACGGGAGGAAATTTTTCATCGCCCGAGCATATCAGCAACGCCGGGCAATTTGTACCTGCCAATCAGGCCGGGGTGCGCAGCGTCTCGCGGCTGAAGCGGCAGGCGGCGAGGAGCTCGAGGTAGCGCCGCCGTAAGCCGCCGGGCCCCAGCGCCGGGCGGTCGCCGCAGGGGGGGAAGTGGTAATCGTCGAGACCGTCCATGCTGCACCGATACCCAAAAAAATCTCCCGACGAATCCGGTTCGATTCCGGAAACGGGGATAGGCCTACCTTCCCGGCAGTTCCGTGCCGCGACTCATGATCTCGATATAGCCCGCATAGCTGAACAGGCGGTTACGTTTCCGGGCAGTCAGCTCCTTGACGATGCCAAGCTGCTCCAGGTGAGCGAGCGCCTTGTTGACCGTGGCGGGAGTGATGCCGGTCTTCTCCACCAGCGAGACAGACGTGGCAAGAGGATGCTCCATCAGCGCCCGGTGAACCTGCAGCGTGGATGCCGCCGCCCGCCCCAGGCCGCTGATCTTGACACGGTCCTGGTTCGACAAAGCGAGAAGCTGCCGGGCCGTTTCCACCGCCTGGGTGGCGGTGACGATCACGGCCTCGGCAAAGAAATCGAGCCAGGCTTCCC
>CAYQLP010000058.1:0-1805 GCA_964418505.1 uncultured Geobacteraceae bacterium
GCCGAAGCAGCCGGTCTTCGAGATGCTCCGCGAGGCCGGCAACCTCGAGCAGGAGGAACTCTACCGCACCCTCAACAACGGCATCGGCATGGTCATGGTGGTGCGCAGGGACGACGCCAGCGAGATCATCGACCGCCTGCGCGGTATGAATGAGGAAGCTTACCTGATCGGCGAGATCGTCCCCCGCGAAGAGGGCGGCGCCCCCATCGAACTGGTCTGACGCCGATGACCGGGCGACTGCGCATCGGCGTTCTGGCTTCCGGCGGCGGCACCAACCTGCAGGCGCTCATCGACCGCTGCCAGGACGGGTCACTGACGGCCGAAATCGCCATCGTCATCGCCAACAACCCGGACGCCGGGGCCCTGGCTCGCGCCGGGCGGGCCGGCATCCCCACCCACTGCGTCAACCACCGCGACTTCGCGGGACGCGAGGCCTTCGACGCCGCCCTGGTCGAGGCCCTGCACGCAGCCGGCGTCGAACTGGTGGTCCTGGCCGGGTTCATGCGCATCATCACCCCGGTGATGCTGGCCGCCTTCCCGCAGCGGATCATCAACATCCACCCGGCGCTGCTCCCCGCCTTCCCCGGTCTCCACGTCCAGCAGCAGGCCCTCGACTACGGCGCGCGCTTCTCCGGCTGCACGGTGCACTTTGTCGACGGCGGCGTCGACACCGGGCCGATCATCATCCAGGCGGCAGTCCCGATCCTCCCCGACGACAGCGCCGAGACCCTTGCGGCGCGCATCCTCGAGCAGGAGCACAGCATCTACCCGCGGGCCATCCAGCTCTTCGCCGAGGGCCGGATCAAGGTTGACGGCCGGCGGGTCACTATCGACCCGCCGGCCCTCCCCGCTTCCGGGGCTTTGGTCAATCCGGCACTGCAGGGCTGAACTGTTCTTTTTTGATAATTTTCTCTTGCACGGGGTCGGCACTCATGATAGAAATCCCCGTTCACAAGAAACGGAGGATCCGATCATGGCCAATGTCTGTGCTGTCTGTGGTAAAAAACCGATGAGCGGCTGCAACGTCAGCCACGCCAACAATAAAACCCGCAAGGTCTTCAAGCCCAACCTGCAGAAGGTGCGCGCCGTTGCCAACGGCAGCGTGCAGAACGTCAAGGTCTGCACCCGCTGCATCCGCTCCGGGGCGGTGAAGAAGGCCGTGTAAGCCGGTTCGAACGATAGTACGCGCAAGGGGCGACCGAATGGTCGCCCCTTTTGTTTCTGCCGTGTTTTTGCCGGAGTGGCGCACAAAGATTGATCCGCAGTCAGGCCCGGCCTTGTTCCGGGGAGTGGCGGGGAGGTGACGAGCGGCCGCTTCGCATGTCTGACCGCCGGGGGGAAGCTGACTTCTCAGGCAAGATGGCTGGCGGAGGCTGGAGATGAAACGGTCCGGAGCGTGTGCGGCCTAGGAACCGCCCCGCCCTCCCCCGGCACCCCTGCCCTTGCCGGAGGGCACAACTACCGCCCATCACTACCCAATAACCGCTACCCCGTCGATCTCCACCAGCGCCCCCCTGGGCAGCGCCGCCACCTGAACGGTGGCCCGGGCCGGGGGAACGTCTCCGAGGTATTCCCCGTAGATGCGGTTGACCACGGCAAAGTCGCCGAGGTCGACCAGGTAGATGGTGGTCTTGACCAGACTGGCGAAGTCGAGACCGGCGGCCGCCAGAACAGCGCCGAGGTTGGCCATGACCTGGCGGGTCTGGGCCTCGATGCCGGCCCCGACCAGTTCGCCGCTGGCCGGATCGAGGGGGATCTGCCCGGAGAGGAAGACGGTGTTGCCGCAGCGCGTGGCCTGCGAGTAC
>CAYQLP010000058.1:1815-8466 GCA_964418505.1 uncultured Geobacteraceae bacterium
TTATCCGTTTCTACTTTGAGCTTAAGCATCGAAAAAGACCTTTCTTCCCGTAACTTCCAGCACCTCTACTGCCCCTGTCCGATACGCTCGACCTGATTGACCCCCTTGACCTTGCGGATGGCGTCCATGACCCGCGACAGGTGGGCGACGTCGTTGACGTCGATTTCGAAGGTGTTGACCGCCCGCCCGTCGCGGGTGGTGTAGGCGCTGGCCCGGGCGATGTTGGCTTCACTCTTGGTGATGGCGGCGGTGATCCCGGCCAGCACCCCCTTGATATCGCTGCACCACGTGCGGATCTTCACCGCATGGGCGGCCTTCTGGCTCAGGTCCCAGCTGACCTCGATGCGCCGCCCCGGGTCGGTCTCGTAGATCCGCGGACAGCCGGCGGCGTGCACCGTCACCCCTTTGCCGCGCGAGATGAAGCCCACCACTTCGTCGCCGGGGAGCGGATTGCAGCACTTCGCGAAACGGATGAGGATATCATCCAACCCCTGGACGCGCAGCCCGCCGCTGGGCTTCCTGCGGGCCTTCTCCGCCTGTTCCTGGCGCGGCGGCCTGGCACTCTCCGCCTTGACCTTCTCGGGGAGGAGTCGGGCGATGACCTGGCCGGTGGTCAGCTTGCCGTAGCCAAGCGCCGCCAGCAGATCGTCGCTGCACTTAAAGGTCAGCTCCGCAAGGACCCTGGCCATCCCCTCCATGGCCATCGCCCGATGGAAAGCCACCCCGTACCTGCGCAGCTCCTTTTCCAGCAGTTCGCGCCCCAACTCAACGCTCTTCTGGTGCTCCTGCTCCTTGACCCAGTGGCGGATGCGGTTGCGGGCCTTGGAGGTCTTGACAAACTTGAGCCAGTCCTTGCTCGGGGTCTGGTTGAGTGAGGTGACGACCTCGACGATGTCGCCGTTCTGCAGCGCGGTCTTGAGCGGCACCAGCTTGCCGTTGATCCGGGCACCAGTGCACTTGTGACCGAGGTCGGAGTGGATGCTGTAGGCGAAATCGACCGGGGTGCTGTCACGCGGCAGCTCCTTGACCTCGCCGTTGGGGGTGAAGACGTAGACCTCCTCTGGGAAGAGATCAATCTTCACCGAAGCCATGAACTCCCGTGAATCCTTCAGCTCCCGCTGCCACTCGAGAAGTTGGCGCAGCCAGCCGAAGCGGTTGTCATCGTTGCGCCCCTCGACCTTCCCCTCTTTATACAGCCAGTGGGCGGCGATCCCTTCCTCGGCGATGCGGTGCATTTCCGCAGTGCGAATCTGCACCTCCATGCGCTGCCCGCCCGGGCCCATCACGGTAGTGTGCAGCGACTGGTACATGTTCGCCTTGGGCATGGCGATGTAGTCCTTGAAGCGCCCGGGGATCGGCCGCCAGGTGGCGTGGATGACGCCGAGCATCGCATAGCAGTCGCGCACCGTGGGGACGATGATTCGAAAGGCGATCAAATCGTGCACCTGGCTGAAATCGATCCCCTGGCGGGCCATCTTGCTGCTCAGCGACCAGAGGTGTTTGAAGCGCCCCTGGACTTCGCCGTCGATCCCCTGGTTGCACAGGGACTCCTCGAGGCGGGCCTTTACCTCCTCGACGTAGGCGGAGCGTTCTGCGGCGTGACTGGCGATCTGCTCTTCGAGCTGGCGATAGCGCTCGGGCTCGAGGGCCGCGAAAGCCAGGTCCTCGAGTTCGCTCTTCAGCCAGCTGATTCCCAGGCGGTTGGCCAGCGGCGCGTAGATGTCCAGGGTTTCGCGGGCCAGCCTTTGCCGCCCCTCACCAGGGAGGTCGTCGCTGGAGCGCAGGGTCTGCAGACGATCGGCGAGCTTGATCAGGATGACGCGGATATCGCGGGCCATGGCCAGGAGCATCTTGCGGAAGCTCTCGGCCTGGCGCTCCTCGCCGGCACGAAAAGAGATGCGGTTGAGTTTGCCGATGGTGTCGACCATATCGGCGATATCGCCGCCGAAGATGCTGCGCAGCTCGGCCGGGGTGGCGGCGCCGGTCTCGACGGTCGCCTGCAGCAGGGCGGCAGCCACCGTATCGGCATCAAGGTGCAGGCGGGCCAGGAGGTGGGCGACAGCAACCGCATGCACCGCCGCACTGCGTCCTGACGCGGACGTTTCCAGGCGGGCACAAGCGAAGGCGTAGGCCGAACGAACCCGCTCGACGGCGGCAGGTTCGCCGTCACCAGGCAGCTGGGCAAGGATGTCGTCGAGACTTATCATCCGGTCAGGGGCCCCAAACGGACTGATGCCGGCCCTGGGGACCGGCATCGTGAAAACTGACGATGGCCGGCAACCACCGCCGGCCTTTCAATCAGCGCGGCTGGCGGAAGGGGAGTTCGTACTCGACCTTGCCGGCGGCAACTTCGCGCAGGGCCAGGACCACCTTGCGGTTGCCGCCCTTGTTGTCGATCAGCGGCTGGGCCCCCTTGAAGAGCTGCTTGGTGCGTTTGGACGCCACCATCACCAGCAGGAAGCGGTTGGGGACTTCTTTGAGGCAATCTTCGACAGTTATGCGGGCCATGGCTGCTCCAGTTCAGGATTCAATCTGCATTTGTTCGAAACTATAAAATACCGTTGTGCGGAAGTTATTTCAAGCCGAATTCGTCGGGGAGGGTGGGGATGACCCGGTGACGACGGGCCTTTTCGGCACAGAGGATCGCCTCGACCCGGGCAATCGCGTCGGCCAGGCGATCGTTGACGACGATAAAATCGGCATGGACGGACGCGCGTATCTCACCCGCCGCGTTGGCCAGCCGTCGCTCGATGACTTCCGGGGCATCGGTGTCGCGGGCCGCCAGGCGCTGGCGGAGCTCGTCGAGGCTCGGCGGGAGGATGAAGATGAAGACCGCGTCGAGGCCGCTGGCGCGAATCTGCGCCGCCCCCTGGACGTCGATGTCGAGGAGGATGTCCTGGCCGGCCGCAGTGGCCTCGGCCAGGGCCGAGCGGGTCGTCCCGTAGCGGTTGCCGTGCACTTCGGCCCATTCGGCGAAGGCCCCGCAGGCGACCATCCGGTCGAACTCCGCTCGGCTGACGAAGTGGTAGTCGACCCCGTCGACCTCCCCTCCCCGCTTTTCGCGCGTCGTGCAGGAGACCGACTGGCGCAGGGCCGGCCGGCTGCTCAACAGGGCGCGGGAGATCGAGGTCTTCCCCGCCCCGGAGGGGGCCGAGAGGACCACCAGCAGGCCGGGGGCGGCCTTACTCGACATTCTGCACCTGCTCGCGGACCTTCTCCAATTCGGCCTTCATCGCCACCACCACACGGGTCAGCTCGGCATCGTTGGACTTGGAGCCCATGGTGTTGACCTCGCGGTTGAGTTCCTGGACGAGGAAGTCCATGCGCCGGCCGACCGCCTCGGGGTCACCGAAGAGCCCGCGGAACTGGGCGATATGGCTGCGGAAACGGACCAGTTCCTCGCTGATGTCGCAGCGGTCGGCAAAGAGCGCCACCTCCTGGGCCAGGCGCTGTGGATCGAACTCGAGATTCTGCTGCAAGCGCGCCAGGCGCTCGAGAAGCTTGGCCTGCCACTCGCTGGGGATCAACGGGGCACGCTGCTCGACTGCGGCAAGCATCCCCTCGAGCGCCGCCAGACGCTCGTCGAGGTCGCCGGCGGTCGCCGCCCCCTCGGCGCGGCGCATGGTCAGCAGCTGGTCGATGGCCAGGGCCAGGGCCTCCTGCAGGCACGCCTGGACATCTTCGGCGCCGCTCTCCGTCTCGCGCAGCTGAATGACGTCCTTCTGGGCGGCGATCAGTTCGAGGGTAACCCCGCCGGAAAGGCCCAGATCGTTGCGCAGGCGGGTAAAGAGCTCATGGTAGGCCGCGGCCAGCGGCCGGTTGACCACCGGAACCACCGCCGCCTCCTCGGCCTGGGCGAAGCCGACGAAGACATCTATCTTGCCGCGCCGCACCGCCTGGCCGATCTGGCGGCGCACCTCGTTCTCCAGGGCCAGCAGGGGGCGGGGCAGCTTGACGGTGACGTCGCTGTAGCGGTGGTTGACGGTCCTGATCTCGACGGAGAGGGAGACGCCGCCGACCTGCGCCTCGCCCTTGCCGTAACCGGTCATGCTGTGGATCATGGCTGCTCCTGTTCATTTACAAGGTGAAAAAGCTGCGCCGGCCCAATCTCAAGTCTGGCCAGGCGCTCCGCCGGCACGTCCCGCAGCAGCGGCGCCTGCAGGTCCTTGGCCGAGAAGCTCAAAAAGTCGAGAATCTCCGCCGGCCATTCGATGCCGATCTGCGGGTCGTCCCAGCGAACTGCCTGCTCGGACTGCGGATGATAGTAATTAGTGCATTTATAAACGAAGTCGGCGACTTCGGAAAGCACCACGAAGCCGTGGGCGAAGCCGGCAGGAATATACATCTGCCGATGACTTTCGTCGTCCAGTATCGTGCCGAACCACCGGCCGAAGTGCGGCGAGCCGCGACGCACGTCGACCGCCACGTCGAAGACCCGCCCGCGGGCAGCCCGCACCAGCTTCCCCTGGGGCTGCTCGAGCTGGTAGTGGAGGCCGCGCAGCACTCCGCGCCGTGAGCGCGACTGGTTGTCTTGGACGAAAGTCACATCCAGCCCGGCCTCGGCGAAGACCTCTTCCCGGAAGGTCTCGACGAAAAAGCCCCGCTCGTCGCCGAAGACTCTCGGCTCGAGGAGCAGCACCCCGGGAAGCGAGGTCTCAGTGATTTTCATGTCTCACAGCCCCAAATCATCGCGCATGACCATCTCCAGGTACTCGCGGTAGCTCGACTTCGGCGTCGCGGCAATCACCTGCTCCATCTGACCACGATCGATGAAGCCACGCCGCCAGGCGATCTCCTCCAGGCAGGCAATCTTTAAGCCCTGGCGGGCCTCCAGCGTGCCGATGAAGTGGCTGGCCTCCAGCAGGCTCTGGTGAGTACCGGTATCGAGCCAGGCGATGCCGCGCCCGAGGCGCTCGACCTTGAGCTGCCCGAGAGCCAGGTAGGCCTTGTTGAGGTCGGTGATCTCCAGTTCGCCGCGCGGCGAAGGGGTCAGCCCTTTGGTCATGGCGGTCACCTGCTCATCGTAGAGGTAGAGTCCGGGGACGGCGTAGTGGGACTTCGGGCGGGCCGGCTTCTCCTCGAGACTCAGGACCTTGCCGGCGGCGTCAAACTCGACCACCCCGTAGCGCTCCGGGTCGTGGACCGGGTAGCCGAAGACGCTGGCCCCGCTGCTGAAATCGCGGACGATCTGGTCGAGCCCCATCTTGCCGTAGAAGATGTTGTCGCCGAGAATCAGCACCACCTGATCGCCGGCGATGAACTCCTCGCCGACCAGGAAGGCTTGGGCGATCCCCTTGGGCTCGGGCTGCACGGCGTACTCCAGGCGAACGCCGAAGCGGCTGCCGTCGCCGAGCAGCGCCTGGAAGCGCGGAGTGTCGTGCGGGGTGGAGATGATCAGGATCTCGCGAATCCCCGCCATCATCAGCGTCGACAGCGGGTAGTAGATCATCGGCTTGTCGTAGACCGGTTGCAGCTGCTTGCTGGCCACCAAAGTCAGCGGGTAGAGGCGGCTGCCGGCGCCGCCGGCGAGAACGATACCTTTTTTTATCATTTGAAATCCCCCTGGTTCGTGATCCGTGAGCAAAGGACGTGACCCGCTACGTCTTCTCCGTTAGGGGTTCTCCGTTACGCCCTCTCAGCAAAATATCTTCTCAGACTCTCAGCCCACTCAGGAATCTCCGCTCCCGTCACCGTCCGGTACCTGTCGGTGGAGAAGACCGAGTAGGCCGGGCGGGTCGCCGGCAGGGGATAGTCGGCGGTGCCGATCGGCACGATGCGCTGTGTCTTTACCGGCAGGCCCAGCTGGCGGGCGAGGCGGACGATTTCGCAAGTGAAGTCGTACCAGCTGCACTGGCCGGCGTTGGCGAAATGATAGAGACCCCAATGTCCGGCGGCGGACTCCTGAGCGCCGGTGCTCGCGGCGAGAAGGCGAAAGATGGCGGCGGCGAGGTCCGCGGTGTAGGTCGGAGAGCCAACCTGATCGGCGACGATGCGCAGCTCTTCGCGTTCGGCGGCCAGGCGCAGGATGGTCTCGACGAAGTTTTTGCCGCCGGGGCCGTAGAGCCAGCTGGTGCGGATGATCAGCCAGGGCTCCAGCCCGCTGCCGGCGATCGCCCGCTCGCCGGCCAGCTTGCTGCGCCCGTAGGCCGACAGCGGCCCGACCGGATCGCTCTCCAGGTAGGGGGTATCTTTGTCCCCGGCGAAGACGTAGTCGGTGGAGATGTGCACCAGCACCGCGCCGACCGCCCTGGCCGCCTCGGCCAGATAGCCGGGGCCGTCACCATTGACGCGGGTGGCGAGTGCTTCAGCGCTCTCGCAGCCGTCGACGTTGGTATAGGCGGCACAGTTGACGATCACTGCCGGGCGAAGTGCCTGCATCTCAGCCAGGACCTGCGCCCGGCTGGTGAGATCGAAGTCGGGGAGATCGAAGCCGGTGACGACATAGCCATGGGCAGCCGCCTGATTCGCGACCTGGCGGGCCAGCATGCCGTTGGCGCCGATCAGGGCGAGGCTTTGCGGTTCAACGCCCGCCATACATCTTCTCGTAATACTCGCGGTAGCTGCCGTCGATGACCCCGGCCACCCAGGCCGGATTCGCCAGGTACCAGTCAATGGTGGCGGCGATCCCCTCACTGAAGGTCACGGTGGGCT
>CAYQLP010000058.1:8476-9034 GCA_964418505.1 uncultured Geobacteraceae bacterium
CTGCCAGCCCAGTTCGCTGCGGATCTTGCCGGCATCGATGGCGTAGCGGCGGTCGTGGCCGGGACGGTCCTTGACGAAGCGGACCAGGGAGCGGCGCGGCTGGCCGTCGGGGAGCAGGCCGACGCGGGCGTCGAGGAGATCGCAGATGGTCTGAACCACCTCGAGGTTCTGCTTCTCGCTGTTGCCGCCGACGTTGTAGGTCTCCCCCACCCGGCCCTGCTGCAACACCGTGAGAATCGCCGCACAGTGGTCGACCACGTACAGCCAGTCGCGCACGTTTTTGCCGTCGCCGTAGACCGGCAGTTCCCTGCCGTTGAGAGCGTTGTTGATAATCAGCGGAATGAGCTTCTCGGGGAAGTGCCAGGGGCCGTAGTTGTTCGAGCAGTTGGTGATCAGCGTCGGCAGCCCGTAGGTGTGGTGGTAGGCGCTGACCAGGTGGTCGGACGAGGCTTTGCTCGCCGAGTAGGGAGAGCGCGGATCGTAGGGGGTGGTCTCGGTGAAGAAACCGGTGTCGCCCAGGGAACCGTAGACCTCGTCGGTGCTGACGTGCAGGAAACG
>CAYQLP010000059.1:0-8302 GCA_964418505.1 uncultured Geobacteraceae bacterium
CGCCTGCGACCAGTACACCGCCGAGCCGGAGTACTGGTCAGCGGTCGACCGGCTGGTCGGCGAGGCCCCCTCGACCCTGCGCCTGACCTTCCCCGAGGTCTTCCTCGGCCAGGGGGGGACGACGGAGCGGATTGCCGCCATCAACGCGGCAATGGACAGCTATCTCGCCGACGGTACCCTGCGCGAGCTCCCCCCCGGCTTCGTTCTTCTCGACCGGCAGACCGCCCACGTGCCGTCGCGCAAGGGGCTGGTCGTCGCCCTCGACCTTGAGCATTACGACTATCTCCCCGGGGCCAAGACCCTGATCCGCGCCACCGAGGGGACGATCCTCGACCGCCTGCCGCCACGCATCCGCGTCCGCGAGAAGGCCCCCATCGAACTGCCGCACATCATGGTGCTGATCGACGATCCCGAGCGCACCGTCATCGAACCGCTCTTCGAGCAGTGCCACACCCCGCTCTACGATTTCCCCCTGATGCAGAACGGCGGCCGCCTGCGCGGCTGGCACCTCGGCGACCCGGCGGTGATCGAGCAGATCGGCACGGCCCTGGCCCGCCTCGCCGACCCGCAGCGCTACCAGGCCCGCTACGGCTGCGACCGGGTGATGCTCTACGCCATGGGCGACGGCAACCACAGCTTCGCCACCGCCAAGGCGATCTGGGAGCAGCTCAAGGAGGAGGCCCCGGACCGCGCGGCGATCATGGACCACCCGGCACGCTACGCCCTGGTCGAGCTGGTCAACGTTCACGACCCCGGCCTGGAGTTCGAGGCCATCCACCGTGTCCTCTTCGACGTCGATGCCGAGGACCTGCTGGCCTGCGCCCGCGCCCACTTCGCCGCCGCCGGCACCCCCTGCCGGATCGACTGGTTCACCGATGCCACTCCCGCGGTGGCCGCCCTCTCGGCAGCGGTCCCGGGGAGCCACGCCATCCCCTTCATCACCGGGGGGCGCTCCGGCCTGCTGACCATTCTCCACCCGCACCTGACCCTGGCGGTGGCCACTTTGCAGGAGTTCCTCGACGCCTATCTCGCCGAGGGGGGGCGCGGGCACATCGACTACATCCACGGCGCCGCCGCCGTCCAGCGCCTCGGCGCCCAGGCCGACGCCATCGGTTTCCTGCTGCCGGCACTCTCCAAACACGAACTCTTCCGCACCATCGTCAACGACGGCGCCCTGGCGCGGAAGACTTTCTCCATGGGCGAGGCCGACGAGAAGCGTTTTTACCTGGAATGCCGGCGGATTACCCCTGTTCGCGACGGCGCTTGGGTTTCCCCTCTCCCTTGATGGGAGAGGGCCGGGAGAGGGTGACAATGCTGCCCCCTCCCCTCTGTCCCCTCCCACCAGGGGAGGGGCTTTCAAATCATCGATATTGAGGTTGAGCCAAGGAGTTATTGATGTCCCACCGGGTTTACAATTTCGGTGCCGGGCCGGCCATGCTGCCGACGCCGGTGATGGAGCGGATTCGCGACGAGTTCCTCGACTATCGCGGCATGGGTGCCTCGATCATCGAGATCAGCCACCGCAGCAAGGAGTTCAAGGCGGTCCAGGACGAGGCCATGGCCCTCTTCCGAGAGCTCTCCGGGCTCCCCGACGATTACCGCCTGCTCTTCGTCCACGGCGGCGCGCGCATGCAGTTCTCCGCCCTGCCGCTCAACCTGGCCGGGCGCTCGCCGTCGCGCACCTGCCTGTACGTCGACAGCGGCAACTTCTCGCAGCTGGCGATCAAGGACGCCAAAGCGTTCGCCGACGTTCGGGTGATCGCCTCCGGCGAGGCCGACGGCTACCGCCGCATCCCGACGGTGGATTCCGGCGGCATCGATCAGGCGGCCGCCTACCTGCACCTGACCAGCAACAACACGGTCTGCGGCACGCGCTGGACCGCGTTTCCGGAAGCCGGGGTCGTGCCGCTGATCACCGACCAGACCTCGGAGATCCTCTCCCGGGTTCTCGACTACCGGCGCTTCGGCGTGGTCTACGCCGGCCTGCAGAAGAATCTTGGCCCCTCGGGGATGGCGGTGGTGGCGATCCGCGCCGACCTCCTCGGCCAGCCCTCGGCGCAGACGCCCCTGCTCCTCAACTACACCCAGCTCGACAAGGACGAGTCGCTGACCAACACCACCAACACCTTCGCGGTCTACGTGGTCAAGTGCATGCTCGAGTGGCTCAAGGAGCAGGGCGGGGTGGCGGCGATGGAGCGGCGCAACGAGGAGAAGGCCGCACTGCTCTACCGGGTGATCGACGAGTCCGGCTTCTACCGCGGCTTCGCCGACCCGGCCTGCCGCTCGATCATGAACGTCACCTTCCACCTGCCCTCGGCCGACCTGGAGAAGCGCTTCATTGCCGAGGCCCTGGCCGCCGGGCTCTATGCCCTGGAGGGGCACCGCGCCGTCGGCGGCATCCGCGCCTCGCTCTACAACCCGATGCCGCTGGCCGGGGTCGAGGCCCTCGCCGGCTTCATGCGCGAGTTCGAGCGCCGGCATGGCTGACCTGCTCCCCTGTGTGAAAGAGATCCCCTCCCTGGCCGGCGCCGCCGGGTGGAGCGACTTCGACGCCCCGGCGCTGGTCGGCAACTCGCTGCGCTTCGTCTCCGGCGATCCCACCGGCGAACGCTTCCGGGTCCGCTACTATCGCAACGAGGACGGTGCCCTGGTGGCCCGCATCTGGTTTGGCCCGGAGACCGAAGGCCCCCCCGGCCACGCCCACGGCGGCAGCATCGCCGCGGTCCTCGACGAGGTCCTCGGCCTCGCGGCCTGGGCGGCCGGCTACGCGATTGTCGTCGGCAAGCTCAACGTGCACTTCCAGAAACTCCTGCCGCTGCGCACCGTAGTCCAGGTCGACAGCCGGATCGTCTCCGCCGAGGGGCGCAAGGTCATGGTCCATGGGCGCATCCACAGCGACGAGGGGCTGCTCTTTGCCGAGGCCGAGTGCTTGTGCATCACCATCCCCGGACGTTGACAGGGGGCGCTACAGGGCCTAATATGCCCGGCGGTGCGGGCCTGGAGGCTCTGTCCCGCGCATCATTCGCGGAGGATTAATTCATGAAAGTCATTGTCACCGATGAGGTTTCCGAAAGCGGCCTGCAACTGCTCCTCGACGACCCGCGCTTCCAGGTCGACGTCCGTCTCGGCCTCTCCCCCCAGCAGCTTTACGCCGAGATCGGCGCCTACGAGGCGATCATCACCCGCAGCGGCACCCAGGTCGACCGAGCGCTCCTCGAACACGCCGTCAACCTGCGCCTGATCGCCCGCGCCGGGGTCGGCATCGACAACGTCGATGTCGAGGCCGCCAGCCAGCGCGGCATCATCGTCGTCAACGCCCCCTTCGGCAACACCAACTCGGCGGCCGAGCACAGCATGGCCCTGCTGCTGGCCCTGTGCCGCAACGTCACCTCCGCAAATGCCAGCCTCAAGAACGGCGACTGGAAGCGCGCCCCCTTCACCGGCTACGAGCTCAAGGGGCGGACCCTCGGGGTGATCGGTCTCGGCAAGGTCGGCGGGCGGGTCGCCCTGCGCGCCCGCGCCTTCGAGATGGAGGTGCTGGCCTGCGACCCCTACATCTCCGAGAAGCGCGCCGAGGACCACGGCGTGCGCCTGGTCTCCCTCGATGACCTGCTGCGCCTCTCCGATGTGATCACCGTGCATACCCCGCTCAACGAGGAGACCGAGGGGCTGATCGGCACCGCCCAGTTCGAGCGGATGAAGGACGGAGTGCTGATCGTCAACTGTGCCCGCGGCGGCATTTACGAAGAAGCCGCCACCCTCGAGGCCCTGGAAAACGGCAAGGTGGCCGGCGCGGCCTTCGACGTATGGAGCGAGGAGCCGCCGAAGACCGAGACTCTCAAGCGGCTGATCGCCCACCCGCGCATGGTGGTCACTCCGCATCTCGGCGCCAACACCTTCGAGGCCCAGAAAAACGTGGCCGTCGACGTCTGCGAAGAGCTGATCAGCTACCTCGACGGCCGGCCGCTCAACAATGCCGTCAACATCCCGCGCTTCGATCCCGACCTGATGGAGCACATGAAGCCCTTCATCGGCCTGATCGCCACCCTTGGCGAGTTCACCTCCAAACTCGCTCCCCCCAACCCGCGCAAGGTGACCTTCACCTACAACGGCAAGCTGGCGCGCTTCGACTGCACGCCGCTGACCGTCTGCGGCTTGGCGGCCCTGCTGCAGAACTGCACCGA
The DNA here is from genome assembly GCA_964418505.1 of uncultured Geobacteraceae bacterium. Taxonomy (GTDB): domain Bacteria; phylum Desulfobacterota; class Desulfuromonadia; order Desulfuromonadales; family BM103; genus VAUL01. The sequence goes on from CAYQLP010000059.1 coordinate 4,185, forward strand.
GCAGGATGTCAACATGGTCAACGCCATGCTGGTCGCCGAGGAGATGGGGATCATCGTCGAGGGGGTGCGCAGCACCGAGTCGGAGTCCTTCTCCAACCTGATCACCCTGACCCTGGAGACCCCCACCGGGACGCGCATGGTCGCCGGCACCCTCTTCGACGGCATGCCGAAGATCGTCAAGATGCGCAACTTCGTCACCGATTTCCAGCCCGAGGAGCACATGCTGGTGATCACTTACGCCGACCGCCCGGGGCTGATCGGCAGGATCGGCACGATCCTCGGCGAAGAGGGGCTGAACATCGGCAACATGAACCTCGGCCGCCGTGAAAAGGCCGGCGAGGCGATGGTCGTCCTCTCCACCGACTCGCCGATCGCACCGCAGGTCATTGCCCGGCTGGAGCAGGCCGTCGAGCCGCTCTTCATCAAGGCGGTTCATCTGAGCCAGTAGCGGGAGGAACCGATCCAGTAAAAATCAAGGGGCGCCCATGACCGGGCGCCCCTTTTTCGTTCACTTGCTGCGCCGCGCCGGCGTGTTCAGACCAGCAGCGGCAGGTTGCAGGGCGGGACCAGGCCGCGGGCCTCGGCGCGGGCCAGCAGGGTGGTCACGGCGGCCAGCCCTTCGCTGCCAAGGTCGGCCGAGAAATCGTTGACGTACAGGGCGATGTGCGCGTCGATCACCTCGTCGGCCAGCTCCTGAGCGTGGGCGCGGATGTAGGCGCGAGCGGCCTGCGGGTGGCGGCGGGCGTGGGCAAGGCTGGCGGCGATCCCGCGCTCGACGCCGGCGATCAGTTCCGCGCCGAGATCGCGGCGGGCGAGGATGCACCCCAGCGGAATCGGCAGCCCGGTCTCCGCTTCCCACCAGGCGCCGAGGTCGAGCAGCGCGTGGAAGCCCTGCTGACGGTAGGTGAAGCGCGATTCGTGGATGATCAGCCCGGCCTCCACCTCGCCGGCCGCCAGGGCCGCCATGATCCGGTCGAAGGGCATCGGCACCACCTGGTCGTAGCCCTCGCCGTAAAGCTGCAGGAGGAGGTTGGCAGTGGTCAGCGTCCCGGGGATGGCGATCGGCCGGCCGCGCAGATCGGCCATCGGCCGGGCCTCGCGGGCGATGACCAGCGGCCCGCAGCCGCGCCCCAGCGCCCCGCCGCTGCGCAGCAGGACGTAGCGGTCGCGCAGATGGCCGAGGGCGTGGTAGGAGACCTTGGTCAGATCCAGCGCCCCCTCCAGGGCCAGGCGGTTGAGGGTTTCCACATCCTCCAGGCGTTCGCAAGCGCTGAAGCCGGGGGTGTCGACCAGTCCGTGGGTGAGGGCGTGAAAGATGAAGGTGTCGTTGGGGCAGGGAGAGTAGCCGAGAGTCAACGGACGGGTCATGCCGGCTCCTCTCCCGCGGTCCAGCCGCCGAGGAGAAGGCGCACGGCCTGCTGGGCGGCGGCTGACGCCCCCTTCAGGTCCCAGCGCCGGGGGTCGCGGTCCTCGACCAGGTTGGAGATGCCGCGCACTTCGAGGAAGGGGGTGCCGGCCACCGCGCACTGCTGGGCCACCGCCGCTCCCTCCATGTTTTCCGCCACCCCGCCGGTCCGCTTCGCCACTTCCTCGCCCAGGGCCAGGGTTCCAGAACAGGTCGATACGGTGACCAGCGGGCCGGTGCCGACCCGCCGCCCGGCGGCCAGGGCGGCACTCAGCTGGCGGTGTGCACGGGTCAGCAGCTCACCATCGACCGGGAAGCGGTCGAACCAGCGCTGCCCATCGATTTCCACCGCCGGCAGCCCCAGCTGGCGCAGGTCAAGGAAGCCCTGCGGGGTCTGCGTCCCCTCGTCGCCGTAACACTCCTCGTCAGCCAGCACCAGGTCGCCGATCTCCAGCCCACTCCCCGGGTAGGCGCCGGCGCAGCCGAAGGAGATCACCGCCTGCGGGCGCAGCAGGGCGAGGGCCAGGGCCGAGGCCGCGGCGGCTGAGGCCTTGCCGACTCCGCTGTGCAGCAGCGCCACCGCCTGGCCGGCCAGGGTGCCGCGGAAAACGGTCAGCACGCCATGGCGCCGCACCTCGCAGGGGGCCAGCTCGCGGCGCAGCAGTTCGGTCTCGAGGGGCACGGCGGCAATCAGAAGTATCATGGGATCAAGGGCAACACCGCAGACGGGCGTTTTTCATCGGCCGAACAACCGGGCTACTTGTACCAGCCGTGTCTTATCAGGTCTCTGCGCAAGTCCACCCCGGCGTGGCGGATCACCCCGTGGTACCAGAAGTGCTCCTCGGGGGGCTGGGCCTCCTCCGGGGCGTCGAGGCGCTTGCGGCGATCGGTCAGGTCCTGGCGGAAGCGCTCGTCGGCTTCGCCAAGGGTTTCGCGGATGCGTTTTTGCAGCGGCTCGGGGACGCTGACGATGACATGCTGGATCATGTCGCGCAGGCGCAGCCCCTGACGGTACTCCCACAGGTCCCCTTCGAAATGGGAAGTGCACTCGGCCACGAAGTCGTTCCAGTCGAGGAGCAGCGAGCCGAAGTCGTCCTCGGCATAGTCGGCAAATTCGTGGTGGTCGCGCAGGATCTCCTCGATCAGCTGCTGTTCGCGGCGGGAGAAGAAGAAGGAGAGGCTCTCCTCCACCGGATACATCTCGAGAATCTCGACCAGTTCCTGGCAGAAGTGGGCGTAATCGAGTTCGCGATCGCTGAACCCCTGCAGGGCGGGGGGCAGGCTGGCGCGCTCCAGGCAGAGCAGCGAGAGGTGATCGTGGCCGAGATCGGTGTGCAGCAGAAGGTTCTGGCGATGAGGGACCCCGGCGCGCCCCAGTTGGTCCATCAGGCGGATGTGGTGGTCGGTGAAGCAGGTCAGCAGCTTCTCCTCGGAATAGAAGAGCTCCTGACTGGCGCGGTTGTTGGCCAGGCCGAAGCCGACGAAGCCGTCGTGCAGCAGCCGGTCCCAGTAAGGTTCGAGGGTATCGAGAATCACCTCCACCGGCAGGTAGGGGGAATAGTGGATGGTCGGTGCCGGCGGCTCCTGGTCGTTCCCCGAGGGTTCGCTGGGATAGAACTCGAGGATGAAGAAGGCTTCGTCGGGCAGGGACTGGGCGAACTCGGTGAAAATCCGGCGGATGCGCTGCATGCCGGCGAGCACCGCGAAGTGATAGGTGTCGGAGGAGTTTTCCAGCAGGGCGAAGGTATAGCCCTCGCGCAATACGCGCGGGCGGCGGCGGGCCTGAGGCCAAAGCTGCACGCCGATCGGGAAATCCGGGAAAAGCTGGGGCAAATCCATCCCTCGTCAAGGAGTTATAACTACTTTCGAATAATGCGCCAAGTACCGTCCGGAAGTCAACGCCGCCCCGCTGCGGCCGGGGTTGCCGCCGGTCCTGCGCGGGCCCTGTCATAAAACGGTTTGCCCCCTCCGCCGGGACTTTATCCTCGTTAAAGCGCCTTTAGCGAAGGTTAATTTACCGTTGACAGCGTGAGCTCTCCTGGGCTATATCGAGCGGGTGTAAAACCTTATTTTAACGGACTTCTTCACCCCCCGTAAGCAACCGAACCACCACTGGGCACCGCCGGACCGCACCGCTATGGCGCGTGGCCGGTGGCCATATATTCCATTCACCGCAAAGGATGGCGCCAGATGTCCAAGACGACGATGAAGCCGCTGCTGAAAAACCCGTTTGCCCCGCCGGAAGAGGTCGCTTTCACCAACCCCGGTGAAATCGCCGGCAAGACCGGTGCCTACGAAGAGGTCATGAAGGAAGGCTACGACCTGATCCAGCGGCCGATCCGCTCGGTCAGCATCGGCCAGATCGAGAAGCAGCACTTCAAGAAGCGCATGACCGTCTGGGAGCGCCTCAACGTCCTCTCCAGCAAGGCGCCCAACGTCCTCTTCCAGAACTGGGGGAAAAATCTTGACGGCGCCTCGCTGGTCACCGCGATCCTCAACATCAACGGCCGCGACGTCGCCGTCTACGGCCACGACTTCACCGTCCGCGCCGGCTCCATCGACGCCACCAACGGGCGCAAGCTGGCCAACCTCATGTACCTGGCCGGCGAGAAGGGGATTCCCCTGATCGGCATGAACGACAGCGCCGGCGCCTACGTCCCCGCCGGGGTCGGCGGTCTGGACGGCTACGCCGAGGCCTTCACCGCCCTGCGCA
>CAYQLP010000060.1:0-1567 GCA_964418505.1 uncultured Geobacteraceae bacterium
AGCGTTTTTGCGGGTATTCTTTACAGGTGAGAAATCGCCGGGAGTGCCGGCGCCGAGACCTTGCCCTGCGGGTGCAGGATGAAGATGTTGATGCCGCGCTTGCCGCGCACCCCGTAGATCGCCGCGCTGCCGGTGTCGCCGGAGGTGGCCCCGACGATGTTGAGCTGCTCGCCGCTCTCTTCGAGCAGGTACTCGAAGAGGTTGCCCAGCAGCTGCAGGGCGACGTCCTTGAAGGCCAGGGTCGGGCCGTGGAAAAGCTCGAGGATGTGGACATCCCCCTGGCGGACCACCGGGGTCACCTCCGGGTGGGTGAAGGTCGCATAGGAGCGGTCGACCAACGCCTTGAGGTCGGCGGCCGGGATGTCGTCGATGAAGCGCGCCAGGACCTGAAAGGCCAGCTCCGGGTAGGCCAGCGAGGCCAGGGCCCGCCAGTCGCCAGGGGAAAGCTGCGGGATGCTCTCCGGCAGCAGCAGCCCGCCGTCCTCGGCGAGGCCCATCATTACCGCCTGCTTGAAGGGGATGCCGCGAACCTGGCCGCGGGTACTGAGATAACGCATCCTATTTCCCCTGCATCTCCTGGACGTCGACCACCGCCACCGCCGCCATGTTGACGATATCGGAGACGTCGTCGCCGCGCTGCAGGACGTGCACCGGCTTCTTCATCCCCATCAGGATCGGCCCGACGGTCTCGGCGCCGCCCAGCTTGTGGAGCATCTTGTAGCAGATGTTCCCCGACTGCAGGTCCGGGAAGATGAAGCAGTTGGCGTTCCCCTTCAGTTTCGAGAAGGGATACTGGCGCTCGACCAGTTCGGGGTCGAGGGCGACGTTGGCCTGCAACTCGCCGTCAATGGTCAGGTCGGGGGCGAGGCGTTTGACCATGGCGGTGGCGCGCTTGACCTTGGTGGTCAGCGGGTGCTCGGCGCTGCCGAAGTTGGAGAAGGAGAGCATCGCCACCCGCGGCTCGACGTCGAAGTGGCGGGCGTACTGGGCGGTGAGGATGGCGGTCTCGGCGAGTTCCTCGGCGGTCGGCTCGATGGCCACCGTGGTGTCGGCGCAGAAGACCGTGTCCTTCTTGGTCACCAGCATGTACATGCCGTGGACCTTGGAGAGGTGATCGAGTTTGCCGATCACCTCCAGCGCCGGGCGGATGGTGTCGGGGTAGTGGGCGTTGATGCCGGAGAGCATGGTGTCGGCATCGCCCTTCTCGACCATCATCGCCCCGAAGTAGTTGCGGTTGTTGCGCATCATTCGCCGCGCCTCGGCCAGCGTCACCCCCTTGCGCTGGCGCAGGGCGAAGAGCTCCTCGGTGTAGAACTGGGTGATTTCCGCCTCGCGCGGGTCGATGATCTGGATGTCGCCGAGGTCGATCCCCAGCTCGGCGGCCTTGCCGCGGATCCGCTCGACGTTGCCGAGCAGGATCGGCACGGCGATCCCCTCCTCGACCAGGATCACCGCGGCGCGCTGAACCTTTTCCTCCTCGCCCTCGGGGAAGACCAGCCGCTTGGGGGCCGACTTGGCCTTGTTGAATGCGGATCTCTTGGCGTCCTGCGTTGGCGCCGTGCTGGTT
>CAYQLP010000060.1:1577-8294 GCA_964418505.1 uncultured Geobacteraceae bacterium
ATCTCCTTGGAGCGCCCCTGCAGCGCCTCGAGGCGCTCGCAGTACTTGTCGAGGTCGTCGATGGGCCGGCGGGCCACGCCGCTCTCCATGGCCGCCCGGGCCACCGCCGGGGCGACGTGGAGCAGGACGCGCGGATCGAAGGGCTTGGGGATCAGGTATTCGCGGCCGAACTTGATCTCCACCCCGCCGTAGGCCTTGCGCACCGAGTCGGGGACGTCTTCCTTGGCGAGCTTGGCCAGGGCCAGGCAGGCGGCCATCTTCATCTCGTCGTTGATCGCCCGGGCGTGGGTGTCCAGCGCGCCGCGGAAGAGGAAGGGGAAGCACAGCACGTTGTTGACCTGGTTGTTGTAGTCGGAGCGGCCGGTGCCGATGATCACGTCGCCGCGCACCGCCTGGGCCTCCGCCGGGAGGATCTCCGGGTCGGGGTTGGCCATGGCGAAGATCACCGGATCCTTGGCCATCGACTTGACCATCGCCGGGGTCAGCGCCCCCTTGGAGGAGACCCCGAAGAAGACGTCGGCGTCGACCATGGCGTCCTCGAGGGTGCGCGCCGGCAGTTCGGTGGCGAAGCGCTCCTTGTACTCGTTCATCCCCTCGGTGCGCCCCTGGTAGATCACTCCCTTGGTATCGCAGAGGATCATCTTCCTGCGGTCGGCGCCCAGGGTCAGGGCCATCTGCGCGCAGGCGATGCCGGCGGCGCCGGCGCCGTTGACGACGATCTTGATCTCGCCGATCTGCTTGCCGGTCAGCTCCAGGGCGTTGAGCAGGCCGGCGTTGGCGATGATCGCCGTGCCGTGCTGGTCGTCGTGGAAGACCGGGATGTCCATGATCTCCTTGAGCTTCTCCTCGATGTAGAAGCACTCCGGGCCCTTGATATCCTCGAGGTTGATGCCGCCGAAGGTCGGCTCGAGGATCTTGACGGTGCGGATCAGTTCGTCGGAATCCTTGGTGTTGAGCTCGATGTCGAAGACGTCGACGTCGGCGAAGCGCTTGAAGAGGACCCCTTTTCCCTCCATGACCGGCTTGCCGGCCAAAGCGCCGATGTCGCCCAGGCCCAGCACCGCGGTGCCGTTGGAGATCACCGCCACCAGGTTGCCCTTGGCGGTGTATTCGTAAGCGAGGGTCGGATCCTGCTCGATGGCCAGGCACGGCTCGGCGACCCCGGGGCTGTAGGCCAGCGACAGGTCGCGGCTGGTGGCGCAGGGCTTGGTGGTGATGACTTCGATTTTGCCCTTGCGTCCCATGCTGTGGTAGTCGAGGGCTTCCTGGCGTTTTGACATGATGTTTGGCCTCCGTGGCGGGCGCCGCTGCCGGAAAAGAGCCAGGCACGGCGCGGGTTGGTGTTTTGCTGAGGGTGAAAATTTTTATTTAAAGTAAAAAATACTCTTAGGCCCGCCGGCCGTTCCTGTCAAGAAGAAACGCTGTTCGTCTCTCCTAGGTCGGCGTTTATCCGATGAATTCATACACACATTCGCCCGGGGGTCAAGCGTAATGACGGTAATCCGGCGATGACGGTTGACACTCCCCGGCGGCAGGGCTAAAACGAAGCGGTGACGGGTGAACAGTAACGAGCGACCGGGAGGTGAGGCATGGAGAGGCTGTGGGCGCCCTGGCGCCTCGAATACGTGCAGGGTCCGGGAGCGGGGGAGTGCGTCTTCTGCCTCGGCGAGCCGGCCGAAGATGCCGCGCGCCTGGTGCTGCACCGCGGCGCGCACTGCTTCATCATCCTCAACCGCTTCCCGTATTCGAACGGCCACCTGATGGTCGCGCCGCTGCGCCACGTCGCCCGGCCGAACCTGCTCACCGCCGCCGAGGCCGCCGAGCTGCACCACCTCACCTGCCTGTGCCTGGAACTGCTCGGCAGCGAGTTCAGGGCCCAGGGCTTCAACGTCGGCATGAATCTCGGCGCGGTGGCCGGCGCCGGGGTGGTCGACCACGTTCACCAGCACATCGTGCCGCGCTGGGGCGGGGACACCAATTTCATGCCGGTCTTCGCCGACGTGCGGGTCATCCCCCAGCACCTCGAGGCGGCCTTCGCCCAGCTGCAGGCGGCTCTCGCCGCCCGCCTGGCGCAAGGCGCCTGAAAGGAGAACCGCGACATGTGGGAACTCTTCCAGAAGGGCGGGCCGGTCATGTACCCGATCGCCCTCTGCTCGATCATCGCCCTGGGGATCTTCCTCGAACGGCTGTGGACCTACCGCGGCGCCCGCCGCCAGGTGCATGAACTGGTGCGCACCGTCGAGCCGCTGGTGGCCCGGCAGGCCCACGACGAGGCGCTGATCGTCTGCCGGCGCTCGGCCTCGCCGCTGGCCCCGGTCTTCACCGCCGCCCTGCGCGCCGCCGGCCGCCCCCGCGAACTGGTCAAGGCGGTCACCGAGGAGTCCGGCCAGCGCCAGGCCGTGCCGCTGACCCGCTTCCTCGGCCTGCTCAGCACCATCGCCACGCTCTCCCCGCTCCTCGGCCTGCTCGGCACCGTCACCGGCATGATCCAGTGCTTCAACGTCATCGCCGCCGAGGGCGGGGGCTCCCCGGCGACCCTCGGCTCGGGAATCTCCGAGGCGCTGCTGACCACCGCCTTCGGCCTGATCGTCGCCATCCCGGTGATCCTCGCCCACCGCTTCCTCTCCAGCCGGGTCGAGCGCCTGGTGCTGGAGATGGAAGAGGCCTCCCTGCGCCTCGTCGACCTCCTCGGGGAATAAGGTGCGCTTCCTCTCCCGGCGCGGCATCGAGGAGCCGCGGCTCGATCTCACCCCGATGGTCGACTGCGTCTTCCTCCTGCTGATCTTCTTCATGATCTCGACCACCTTCGTCGAGACCCCCGGGCTGGCCATCAAGCTCCCCGAAACCTCCACCCAGAAGATGGCCCGCGTCCCCAAAGAGATCCGCATCTACCTCGACCGCCAGGGGAGGATCTTCCAGGGCGAGCGCCCGGTCACCGCCGCCGAGATCGACACCCTCCTCAAGGACCTCGGCCCCCGCGCCAAGGAGGTCACCTTCCTCCTCCTCGCCGACCGCGATGCCCGCCACGGCGACGTCGTCAAACTCATGGACCTCGCCCAGTCCGCCGGGGTGGGGCGGCTGGCGATCGCCACGGAGCAGAGAAAGAGGTAGATCGTTCAGGAATACTGGTGAGAGACAGTGAGGGCGGCCGATTTGGCCGCCCTCGTCATTTATGGTTCCGCAGTATGCCCCACCACCGGGCACTCTTTCCGCCCCGGGCAGTCGGCCTGCTGGCAGGGTTCGATGTGGATGGTGATGTCGGCGCCGCTGAAGCGGGCGCCGATTTTTGCTTCGAGCTCGTCGGTGATGCGGTGGGCGTCGGCGACGGGGAGTTGGCCGCAGACGGTGAGGTGGAAGTCGATCAGCTTCTGCGAGCCGGCGCGGCGGGTGCGCAGGTGGTGGTAGTCGAGGAGGTCGCCGCGGTGGCTGGCGATGAGCTCTTCGACTTCACGGCGGATCGTGTCGGGGAGCTGCTCATCGAGGAGGTCGCGCAGGCCGTGGCGGAGCAGGCCGAGGGATTCCTTGAGGATGTAGGCGGCGACCAGCAGCGACATCAGCGGGTCGAGCCAGGGGAGGTCGAACCAGAAGAGGATGACCAGCCCGGCCAGCAGCGCCAGGTTGGTGTAGACGTCCATGGCGAAGTGCAGGGCGTCGGCCTTGAGGGCCGAGGAGTCGGTGGCCTCCCCGGCGCGGCGCAGGTAGCGGGTGACGAGCAGCGAGCCGGCCAGGCTGACAATCATCACGGCGATGCCGCCGAGGGGCTGGCGGACCGTTTGACCGACCTGCAGGCGATGGACCGCCTCGATGCAGATCCACACCCCGGAGCCGGCGATGACCAGGGCCTGGACCAGGGTGGCCAGGGTCTCGAACTTGCCGTGGCCGTAGGGGTGGCGCTCGTCGGCGGGCTGCTCGGCCTGGCGGATCGCCACGTAGTTGACCCCCGACATGAGGATGTCGAGGAGCGAGTCGACCGCCGAGGTCAGGACCGCCAGGCTCCCGGTGACGAGCCCGGTGGCCAGCTTGAGGAGCGCCAGGACCGTGGCGGTGGCCACCGAGACGCGGGCCGCGGCGATCTTCGGCGAGACGCTGGCCATCGGTGCTAGGCGGGGAGGGGGCAGGCGTCGCGCCACTTGCGGTAGCCGTCGCCCTCGATGGCCCAGAAGTCGGCGATGCGCTGCTTGTACCAGGGGAGGTCGGCGCAGGCCGCGGTGACCTCGGCGAAAATCTCTGCGGCGACCAGGTCGCGGGAGCTGAGGAGCCGGTAGCAGGCGGCGATGCCGGCGAGGATCCCGGCGAGCTCCTCCGGCTGCGGGTCGAGGGTGTTGACGATGTACCAGTGGCCGGCGAACTGGCGGACCCGCCCCGCCGGCAGGCGCAGCAGGTTGTCGCCGCAGACCGGGATGATGAAGTCGCGCAGGAAGAGGTCGGCGCCCCGGCACAGGCGGCCGGCGTCGAGGGGCGGGAAGCCGCCGGCGAGCAACTCGTCGCGCACCGCCAGGAGCAGGCGGGTGGCGAGTTCGTCGACGCGCACTTCGTCGGCCTCGTCGGCGACGGTGAAGTCCGCGGGATTGACGGCTGCAAGGGGCAGGGGCGTCAGGTCGACCATGGGAATGGCTCCATGAGAATTTTCCCCACCATAGTCCACTCCGGGCCCCGTTGCAACGCCCGCGGGGGAGTTCCGGCGTTCCTTTTCGATTTACTCGGCGGGTCAGCATTGTTAACATAATCCGGTTAAACGGCGCCCCGCGTGCGGCGCCGCACCTCAAGAACCGGGTTGCCCGCTCCATGTCCGATTCCCCGGCCGCCGGCCGTCCCCTGACGCCGATGATGCGGCAGTATTTCGAAGTCAAGGCCACCCACCCGGATGCCATCCTCTTCTTCCGGCTCGGGGACTTCTACGAGATGTTCCTCGATGACGCCGTCCTGGCGTCGCGCCTCCTCGACATCACCCTGACCTCGCGCAACAAGGGGGCTGCCGACGAGGTCCCCCTGTGCGGCATCCCCTATCACAGCTGCCAGCCGTACATCGCCCGGCTGGTCGAGCAGGGCTACAAGGTGGCGATCTGCGAGCAGGTCGAGGACCCCAAAGCCGCCAAGGGGATCGTCCGCCGCGAGGTGGTGCGGGTAGTCACCCCGGGGCTGGTGGTCGACACCGAGACTCTCGACCCGCGCCGCAACAACTACCTGGCGGCGCTCGCCGCGGGGGAGGAGGGGCGCTGGGGACTGGCCTCGGTGGACATCACCACCGGCGAGTTCCGCGCCGCTGAGTGCGCCTCTCCGGCCGAGCTGGCCACCGAGCTGGCCGCCCGCGACGCCGCCGAAGTGCTGGTCGCCGCCGGAGCGGCCGAGGACGCCCTGCTCGCCGACCTGGCCGCGGTTCTCCACGGCCGGACCGTAACCCGCGTCCCCGAGTGGGCCGTGGCCGTCGACCGTGCCCGCCAGGCGCTGCGCGAGAGCTTCCCGCACCTCTCCCTGGAGGCCTGCGGCTGCCAGGGGCTCCCCGGCGCCCTCGCCGCGGCCGGGGCGGTCCTCCACTACCTCGGCGAGACCCAGAAGGGGGCCCTGCCGCACCTGCAGCCGCTGCGCACCGTGCACAGCGGCCAGTTCATGCACCTCGACGAGTCGACCCGGCGCAACCTCGAGCTGACCGGCAGCCTGGTCGACGGCGGGCGGCGCGGCTCGCTCCTCGGCGTCCTCGACCGCACTGTCACCGCCATGGGGGCGCGCAAGCTGCGCCAGTGGCTCGGCCAGCCGCTGGTCGACCTCGAGGCGATCCGCGCCCGCCACCGGGCGGTCGCCGCCCTGGTCGAGGAGAGCCTGCTGCGCGATGACCTGCGCGCGGCGCTCGGCGGGGTCTGCGACCTCGAGCGGCTCAACGGGCGGATCGCCATGGCCACCGGCAACGCCCGCGACCTGGCGGCGCTGAAGAGCTCCCTCGACCGCCTGCCCCCGCTCCTCGACCTGCTGGCCGGGATCGACGACCAGCTGCTCGCCGGGCTGCGCGACGGCCTCGACCCGCTCGCCGACCTCAATGAGCTGATCGGCCTGGCCATTGTCGACGACCCGCCGCTGGGGGTGCGCGAGGGGGGGCTGATCCGCCCGGGCTTCCACGCCGAACTCGACGAACTGCGCCAGATCAGCCGCGAAGGGAAGGGGTGGATCGCCCGCCTCGAGCAGGAGGAGAAGGAGCGCACCGGGATCACCACCCTCAAGGTCCGCTACAACCGGGTCTTCGGCTACTACATCGAGATCACCCGGGCGCACCTGGCCCGCGTCCCCGACGACTACCAGCGCCGCCAGACCCTGGCCGGCGCTGAACGCTTCATCACTCCGGCCCTCAAGGAGTACGAGGACAAGGTCCTCGGCGCCGAGGAGCGGGTCGCCGAGATCGAGTACGAGCTCTTCCAGGAGGTGCGCCGCCGGGTGGCCGCCGAAGGGGCCCGGCTGCAGGGGACCGCCGACGCCCTGGCCGCCCTCGACCTCCTCGCCGGGCTCGCCGACCTCGCCCACGACCGCAGCTACTGCGTGCCGGAGATGGACGACTCTACCGCGCTGGTCATCGAGGAGGGGCGCCACCCGGTGATCGAGGCCATGAACCTCGGCGAGCGCTTCGTCCCCAACGACGTGCAGATGGATACCGCCGACGACCAGCTGCTGATCATCACCGGCCCGAACATGGCCGGCAAGTCGACCTTCATGCGCCAGGTGGCGCTGATC
>CAYQLP010000061.1:0-518 GCA_964418505.1 uncultured Geobacteraceae bacterium
AGCTGGGGGATCGCCCTCTTCGAGTACCTGCTGCAGGTGCCGGCCAACCGCATCGGCTACACGGTGATGAGCCTCGGGCAGTTGAAGATCCTCCAGGAAGTCATCACCCTGGCGGTCTTCGTCCCCTTCGCGGTCCTGTATATGAATCACCCCCTCAAGCTCGACTACCTGTGGGCCGGACTGTGCCTCCTCGGCGCGGTCTACTTCGTCTTCCGCAGCTGATCCCGGCCGCTGCAACGCAGCGAAACGGTTGACAGCCGTTAAGCTCTGCGCCATAACAGGACGTTTTCAACTGCAAGGAGAACCCCCATGATCAAGATCGATTTCGACAAGATGGGCGGCCTGATTCCCGCCATCATCCAGGACCACGAGAACGGCGAGGTGCTGATGGTCGCCTTCATGGACCAGAAGACCCTCGAGTACACCCTGCGCGACGGCAAGACCTGGTTCTTCAGCCGCACCCGCAACAAGTACTGGATGAAGGGGGAGGAATCGGGGAACACCCAGGACGTGGTCGA
>CAYQLP010000061.1:528-7954 GCA_964418505.1 uncultured Geobacteraceae bacterium
CGACTGCGACGCCGACACGGTGGTCATCAAGGTCAAGCAGAACGGCCCGGCCGCCTGCCATACCGGCAACCGCAGCTGCTTCTACGTCCGCTGGGAGAACGGCGAGTGGGTAGAACATTCAAACCCACTCTTCGACCCTGCAGAAGTTTACAAAAAATAAGGAGAGCGCCTTTTCCGCCCGGAGCGATTCGCCCTTACCTGAAAATCCAACCGGGGCGTGGATTTTGCGCCAAGGTCAAGGCGGCCAAGGGATGACGCGGAGGCGTGGCAGCGCCACGCCGCACAAGGATATCCCGCCGGCCAACGCCGAGATTGGCCAAAAGCCGCGCCCGCCGAAGGAACCGTCATGGCTAACATTCTGAAATTCGGCATCCCCAAAGGCAGCCTCGAAGACGCCACCGTCAACCTCTTCAAGCAGGCCGGCTGGTCGGTGGGGGTCTCCTCGCGCAGCTATTTCCCGACCATCGACGATGACGAGATGAAGTGCAGTCTCATCCGCCCCCAGGAGATGGGCAAGTACGTGCAGCGCGGCACCATCGACGTCGGCATCGCCGGGCGCGACTGGGTGGCGGAGAACCAGGCCGACGTCGTCGAGGTCTGCGAGATGGTCTATTCCAAGGTCTCGCGCCGCCCGGTGCGCTGGGTCCTGGTGGTCGGCCAGAACTCGCCGGTGCAGAAACCCGAGGACCTCGCCGGGGGGGTGATCTCCACCGAACTGGTCGGCTTCACCCAGCGCTACTTCGCCGAGCGCAACATCCCGGTGACCGTGGAGTTCTCCTGGGGGGCCACCGAGGCCAAGGTCGTCGAGGGGCTGTGCGACGCCATCGTCGAGGTCACCGAGACCGGCTCGACCATTCGTGCCAACAACCTGCGCATCGTCTGCGACCTGATGCAGTCGGTGCCGGTGATGATCGCCAACCGCGAGGCCTGGAACGACCCCTGGCGCCGGGCCAAGATCGAGCAGATTGCCACCCTGCTGCAGTCGGCGCTGCGCGCCGAAGGGATGGTCGGCCTCAAGCTCAATGCCCCCGCCGGCGCCATCGAAGAGATCACCGCGGTGCTGCCCAGCCTGAAGAACCCGACCGTCTCGCACCTCTACAAATCCGACTGGGTCTCCATCGAAAGCATCCTCCCGGAGAAGGAAGTACGGCGCATCATCCCCGAACTGATGCGTCTCGGTGCCCAGGGGATCGTCGAGTACCCCTTGAGCAAGATCATCTGAACAAGGTGAAGGAACCGACACTGAGCGTGGCCGCCAGCTTTCCGACAAGTTGCGCGGCCACGGTCGTTTTGGCCCCGGGTCGTGAGACCCCAGGGAGAGCAGCTCATGGCTGAAGTGGAGTACGCAGCCGAGTTCCTGCTGGTTGCCGACCTGGCGGAGTTCCCCGCCGAGGCGGCCCTGTGGGGGAGCGACCGCCCCGTCCCCGCCGAAGAACGGGAGGGGCGCGACTGGCTGGGGCTGGCCCGCGCCCTGGGCTGGGCGGTGGAAGTCGTCCCCCCCGAGGTGGCGGCCCTGCGCGCCGCGCTCGCCCACCAGCGGCGCTGGGTGGTGATCGGCTGCGATCCGGCCCGCCTGGATGACCAGGCCGTCGCCGCCCTGCAGAACTTCCTGGCCGGCGAGGCGGCCCTGCTGATCGGGCGGGCGGGAGCCGCGGGGAGCCCCTGGGCCAGGGCCGCCGGGGCCTGCCTGGAAGGGAGCGCTTACTCCGGCACCACCCTCGCCTGGCACGGTGAAGCGCCCCGCCGGTGGACCACTTGCGCCGCCCTCCCCGCCGCCCGCCTGACACTGGCTGCCGACACCCAAGCCCTTGCCCGCCTCGACGATCAGCCCCTGGCCGTGGCCGCACAGTGCGGCCGGGGCCGGATCGTCACCCTCGGCTGTCATCCCTCCGCGGCCCGCTCGGCCGGCGCTGCCGCCAGCGCCCTGCTGCGCACCCTGCTCATTGAGGCCGGCGGCTTCCCGGTGGCCTGGTTCGACCTGGAGGGCTGCGTTGCCCTGCGCATGGATGATCCCGGGGCGGCGCAGAACGTCCACCTGGCCTCCTGGGCCTACCGCCAGCTCGATGCCAACGACTGGCGGGCGCTCCTCGCCCTCCTCGCCGCCCGCCGGGCGCGGCTGACGGTCAGCTACGTGGGCGGCTGGGTGGACGACGGCGACGCGGCCCGCGGCACCCTGCTGGTCGATGGGCAAGCGGTGGCAAGGGTGGCGGGGCGCATCCACCCTTCAGCCGCGGTCGTTTACGACGACCTCGCCGGCCACCATCCGGGGAGCCGCCACGACTACGCCGGCCAGTACCGGGCACTGGCCGCCGCCGCCAGGTGCGGCCAGATCGACATCGCCCTGCACGGCTATACCCACATGCACCCCGACACCGCGGCCTGGGCGGCTGCCGCCGATCGCTACCGGGAGGTCGCCTGGTTCCGCGAGCTCGGCCCCCGGGCCGACCATCTTGCCGATCTTGCCGGCGGTCAGGACCACCCGCTCAACGCCGGACTGCGTGAGATTCGCCGGCGCTTCGGCCGGCGCCCGGCCACCCTGGTCTGCCCGGGGCACGAGTGGAGCCCGCGCACCCTGGAAGTCGCCCTCGCCGCCGGCCTCCAGGCGGTGTGCAGCACAGCCTGGGCCTTCCGCTGCCAAGAGCACTTCTGCTGGGCCACCGACCTGCGCCTCACCCCCCTCGACCAGCCCTCGCCGGCGTGCCTGGCCGGCGGGCTGCCCGCCATCGGCTACTTCCACGATCGCGATGTGGCGCTCAACGGGCCACAGTGGCTGGCCGATGCGCTCGATGGCTGGAGCGCCGCCGGGGCGACGCGCTTCATCACCCTGGGCGATCTGGCCGCAGCCTACGGCTCGACAATCTCGACCTGGAGCGCTGCCGGCGCCTGCCGAGTCACCGTATCCCCCGGCCCAGCCGCCGCCGGCGTCACCCTGCCAATCGGCTGGTACCTGCCGGAAGGGGCCGGATGCACAGTCCTGAGCATCGCCGGCACGACCCCCGTCGGCGCCCCCCGCCGCGGCCGGCAACTGACGACCATCGGCTGAGCGCTTTCCCCCCTTGTCTTTTCCCCCCTCCTTCAGCTATATCTCAAAAGATTATTCATATTTTGCGCTTTCCCGCGCTCAGTTCCATTGACAGGAGTCCCGCCATGCCGATGTCCAGCGAGTTCAAGCAGCGCCTCTTCCCCCGCGCCGGGGAGATCGCCGCCCACTACGGCACCCCCTTCCACATCTACGATGAAGCCGGCATTCTCGCTACCGGCGCAGCCCTCAAGGAGGCCTTTTCCGGCATCGAGGGCTTCCGCGAATACTACGCGGTCAAGGCCCTGCCCAACCCGCGCATCCTCGCCCTGATGAAGCAGATGGGCTTCGGCTTCGACTGCAGCTCGATCCCCGAACTGGTGATGAGCCGCCAGATCGGCGCCCACGGCGAAGAGATCATGTTCACCTCGAACAACACCAGCCCCGAGGAATTCACGGCGGCCGCCGCCGAGGGGGGCTGCATCCTCAACCTCGACGACATCTCGCTGATCGACAAGGTCCCGGTCTTCCCCGAGCTGATCTGCTTCCGCTACAACCCCGGACCGCGCCGCACCGGCAACGTCATTATCGGCAACCCGGTGGAGGCCAAGTACGGGATCAGCCACGAGCAGATCATCCCCGCCTACCGCAAGGCCCGCGAGCGCGGCGCCACCCGCTTCGGCCTGCACACCATGGTCGCCTCCAACGAGCGCGACTGCACCTACATCATCGAGACCGCGCGCATGCTCCTCGAGATCACCGCGCTGGTCGCCGACGAGCTGGGCATCCACTTCGAGTTCGTCAACATCGGCGGCGGACTGGGGATCCCCTACCGCCCCGAGGACCATGGGCTCGACCTGCCCGCCATGGCTCGCGAGATCACCGCCCAGTTCAACGACTTCAAGGCGGTCCGCGGCTTCGTGCCGCGCATGTACATGGAGAGCGGGCGCTGGATGACCGGCCCCCACGGCAGCCTGCTCACCACCGCCATCAATCACAAGGAGATCTACCGCAAGTACATCGGCGTCGACTCCTGCATGTCGTCGCTGATGCGCCCGGCCCTCTACGGCTCCTATCACCACATCGACGTGATCGGCAAGGAAGACCAGCCCTGCGATCAGGTCTATGACGTGGTCGGCTCCCTGTGCGAGAACAACGATAAGTTCGCCGTTCAGCGCCACCTGCCGGCCGTCGCCGACGGCGACCTGCTGGCCATCCACGACACCGGCGCCCACGGCTACGCCATGGGCTTCCAGTACAACGGCCGCCTGCGCCCGAAGGAGCTGCTGCTGCGCGCCGACGGCACCGTCGAGCTGATCCGCCGCGCCGAGACCAGCGAGGACTACTTCCGCACCCTGCACTTCACCCCGGACGTCCTCCCGGCGAAGTAACGGCGGGGCCCCCGCCGCCATGAACCTGCTCCTCCTCACGGCCGGAGATTTCGTCGCCCCCCACCGGGTGACGATCTCCGGCCGCCGTCATCAGCACCTCCTCGACATCCTCAAGGCCGAGTCCGACCGGCCGCTGCGCGCCGGGCTCCTCGACGGCCCGCGGGGCACCGCCCGGGTGGTCAGCCGCCAGGCGGACAGCACCACCCTCGAGGTCTGCCTGGACCAGCCGCCGCTCCCCCCCGCACCGCTGACCGTGCTCCTCGCCCTGCCGCGCCCCAAGGTCCTGCGCCGCCTCCTCCCCGCGCTGGCCTCCTTCGGCGGCAAGCGCATCGTCCTGCTCAACACCGCGCGGGTCGACAAGAGCTACTGGCAGAGCCCCTTTCTCGAGCCGGCGGCACTCCATGAGCAGCTGCTCCTCGGCCTCGAGCAGGCCGGCGACACCCTCCTCCCCGAGGTCCTGCTGCGCCGGCGCTTCCGCCCTTTCGTCGAAGACGAACTCCCGGCCCTGGTCGCCGGCCAACGCTGCTTCGTCGCCCACCCCTACGAGGCCGCCCCCTGTCCGTCGGCCGTGACCGGGCAGCTGACCGTGGCCATCGGCCCGGAGGGGGGCTTCGTCCCCTTCGAAGTGGCGCTGCTGCAGTCCCGGGGCTTCGCGGCGGTCCACCTCGGCGGCCGCCCGCTGCGCGTCGAAAGCGCCGCAGCGGCACTCCTCGGCCGCCTCCTGCCGCTCACCGCCTGACTCGCCGCCCACTTTCCGCCACGGGCCACCCCAAGCCGCTCCGCACTTTCTTGACAGCGACGCTGTCATTTATCTATAAATGAATCTAACCGCTCAACCGGAGATTTGTCATGAAACTGTCCACCAAAAGCCGCTACGGGCTGCGCGCCCTCTTCGACATGGCCTATCACGCCGGCACCCTGCCGGCGCAGATCAAGGACATCAGCCGCCGCCAGCAGATCTCGCCGCGCTACCTCGAGCAGATCTTCCAGGACCTGAAAAAAGCCGGCCTGCTCAAGAGCAAGCGCGGCCCCCAGGGGGGCTATGTCCTGGCCCGCAAGCCCGCTGAGATTACGGTCATGGATGTGATCGACGCCACCGAGGGAGCAATGGGGCTGGTCGACTGCGTCAAGGGGAAGAGCGACTGCGAATTCGACAACCAGTGCATCACCCAGCAGGTCTGGCTCGAGGCGACCGTCAGGCTCAAGGACTACCTCGCCACCGTGACCCTCAAGGAGCTGTGCGAGCGGGCCGCCCGTCAGGGGCTGGAAAAAGAGCTCGACCACCGCTTCATGTACTTCATCTGAGCTGCCGTCAACAATGACCCTTGCCAACCGAGAGCGTCATCTCGACGAGCTGCTCACTGCCTGCGCCCCCCTGCTGGTGGCCTTTTCCGGCGGAGTCGATTCGACCTACCTGTTGTGGCACGCCAGCCGACTGCTCGGCGCCGACCGGGTGGTGGCGCTGACCGCCACCTCGCCGACCTATCCCGCCCACGAATTCGCCGAGAGTCAGCGCCTGGCCGCCGCCTTGGGCGTGCGCCAGCTGGTGGTGGAGAGCAACGAGCTGGAGATTGCCGGCTTTGCCGACAATCCGCCGCGCCGCTGCTACCACTGCAAGCACGCCCTCTTCACTCTCTGCCTGGAGCAGGCCCGCGCGCTGGGGCTGGCAACGGTGGTCGACGGCGCCAACCTTGACGACCTGGCCGACTACCGGCCGGGACACGAGGCCGCGCGGGAGCTCGGCATCCGCTCACCGCTCCTCGAGGCCGGGCTGGGCAAAGAGGAGCTGCGCACCCTGAGCCGCCGCGCCGGCCTCCCCACCGCCGACAAGCAGCCCTTCGCCTGCCTGGCCTCGCGCTTCCCCTACGGCACGCCGATCACCGCCGAACGCCTCGGCCAGGTGGAGCGCTGCGAGGAGTTCCTGCGCCGCAACGCCTTCACCACCTACCGGGTTCGCCACCACGGCGACACCGCCCGCATCGAACTGGCCGCAGCAGAGCTGCCGCGCCTCCTCGCCGGCGGGCTGCGCGGCGAACTGGTGGCCGCCTGCAAGGCGGCGGGCTTCACCTACGTCGCCCTCGACCTCGAAGGCTACCGGACCGGCAGCATGAACAGCGCCCTGCCTGCCCCTGAGCGTTTTTGAGTTATTTTCTGAGTAACACTTTGTGTAGTCTGGATAGACTTCAGCAGAGCTCCAGTCTCGCGACCAACGCCCCTCACCAATTTACAAGTTAAACGATATCAGATTCTTACGTTAAATATTCAGCGTCCTCAAAAATCGGCACGCAAATGGCAACTGAGTGTCGGGCTAGCCATTACCCGGGGCAACAGCGCCCCGCCACTCAAGGAGGAGCCCATGCCGATCAAGCTGGACGAAAAACTCGAACCCATTTACTCGGATGTCCTCAAGCGCAACCCCGGTGAAATCGAATTCCACCAGGCCGTGCAGGAGGTGCTCGAATCGCTCGGACCGGTGGTGGTCAAGCACCCCGAGTACATGGAGCGCAAGATCATCGAGCGCATCTGTGAACCGGAGCGGCAGATCATCTTCCGGGTGCCCTGGCAGGATGACAAGGGGCAGGTTCATATCAACCGCGGCTTCCGCGTCGAGTTCAACTCGGCTCTCGGCCCCTACAAGGGCGGCCTGCGCTTCCACCCCTCGGTCTACCTGGGGATCATCAAGTTCCTCGGCTTCGAGCAGATTTTCAAGAACTCCCTGACCGGCCTGCCGATCGGCGGCGGCAAGGGGGGCTCGGACTTCGACCCGAAGGGGAGGTCCGACGACGAGATCATGCGCTTCTGCCAGAGCTTCATGACTGAGCTCTACCGCCACCTCGGCGAGCATACCGACGTCCCGGCCGGCGACATCGGTGTGGGCGGCCGCGAAATCGGCTACATGTTTGGCCAGTACAAGCGCATCGTCAACCGCTGGGAAGCCGGCGTGCTGACCGGCAAAGGGCTCAAGTGGGGCGGCTCGCTGGTCCGCACCGAAGCCACCGGCTACGGCGCCACCTTC
>CAYQLP010000062.1:0-6814 GCA_964418505.1 uncultured Geobacteraceae bacterium
CTCCGAGGCCCAGGCGGCCTTCGGCAACGCTACCATCTTCCTCGAGAAGTACATCGAGAACCCCAAGCACGTCGAAGTCCAGATTCTCGGTGACAACCACGGCAACATCGTCCACTTCTACGAGCGCGACTGCTCGATCCAGCGCCGTCACCAGAAGGTCATCGAGATCGCCCCGTCGCTCTACCTGACCCCGGAAAAGCGCGCCGAGGTCTGCGACTACGCCATGGCCCTGTCGCGCCACGTCGGCTATCGCAACGCCGGCACTGTCGAGTTCCTCATGGACCAGCAGGGGGACTTCTACTTCATCGAGGTCAACCCGCGCATCCAGGTCGAGCACACCGTCACCGAACTGGTCACCCTGCGCAACCTGGTGCAGGCGCAGATCCGCGTCGCCCAGGGCTACCAGCTCGCCGATCCGGAAATCGGCATCACCAGCCAGAAGGACATCGAGCTGCGCGGCTATGCCATCCAGTGCCGCATCACCACTGAAGATCCGCTCAACAACTTCGCCCCGGACTTCGGCACCCTCAAGGCCTATCGCTCGGCCGCCGGCTTCGGCGTGCGCCTCGACGCCGCCGCGGCATACTCCGGGGCGGTGATCACCCCGCACTACGACTCGATGCTGGTCAAGGTCTCGACCTGGGGGCTCAACTTTGGCGATGCCGCCAAGACCATGCACCGTTCCCTGCAGGAGTTCCGCATCCGCGGGGTCAAGACCAACATCGGCTTCCTCGAGAAGGTCATCACCCACCCGGTCTTCCTCGAGGGGAAATGCGACACCTCCTTCCTCGACAATCATCCGGAGGTCTTCGACCTCAAGGAGAAGAAGGACCGCGCCAACAAGATCATGAACTTCATCGGCCATACCACGGTCAACGGCTACCCGGGGATCAAGCCGGAGCGGGCCCTGAAGTTCCGCAACCTGCGCGAAGCCAGCGTGCCGGAGATCGCCTACGGCAAGGCCCACCCGCGCGGCACCCGCGACATCCTCCTCGCCAAGGGCCCCGAAGGGCTGGCCGAATGGGTCAAGAAGAACCGCCAGCTGCTGATCACCGATACCACCTGGCGCGATGCCCACCAGTCGCTGCTGGCGACGAGGGTCCGCACCCATGACCTCGAGGCGATCGCCGAGGCCACCGCCCATCTCGGCGGCGGGCTCTTCTCCCTGGAGATGTGGGGCGGGGCGACCTTCGACGTGTCGATGCGCTTCCTGCGCGAGGATCCCTGGGAGCGCCTCGACCGCCTGCGCAAGAAGGTGCCCAACATCCTCTTCCAGATGCTGCTGCGCGGCTCCAACGCGGTCGGCTACACTAACTATCCGGACAACGTCGTCCAGGAATTCGTTGCCAAAGCCGCCGACAGCGGCATCGACGTCTTCCGCATCTTCGACTCCCTCAACTGGACCAAGGGGATGCAGGTGGCGATGGCCGCGGTGCGCGAGCGCACCGGCGCGGTCTGCGAGGGGACGATGTGCTACACCGGCGACATCCTCGACCCCAAGCGCGACAAGTATCCGTTGAGCTACTACGTGGCCCTGGCCAAGGAGCTCGAGAAGATGGGCGCGCACATCCTCGGCATCAAGGACATGGCCGGACTGCTCAAGCCCTTTGCCGCCGAGAAGCTGGTCAAGGCCCTCAAGGACGAGATCGGCATCCCCATCCACCTGCACACCCATGACACCTCGAGCAACGGCGGGGCGATGCTGCTGATGGCCGCCCAGGCCGGGGTCGACATCGTCGACACGGCGCTCTCCTCCCTCTCCGGGCTGACTGCCCAGCCGAACATGAACGCCCTGCTGGCGGCGCTGGAGGGGACGATCTGGGATCCCCAACTCGATCAGCAGGGGCTCCAGCTGCTGGCCAACTACTGGGAGACGGTGCGCACCTATTACGCCCCCTTCGAGTCGGAACTGCGCTCCGGCACCGCCCAGGTCTACCACCACGAGATCCCCGGCGGGCAGTACTCCAACTACAAGCCGCAGGTCGAGGGGCTGGGGCTGGGGCACCGCTGGGAGGAGTGCAAGGAGATGTACCGCAAGGTCAACTTCATGTTCGGCGACGTGATCAAGGTCACCCCGTCGTCGAAGATCGTCGGCGACATGGCGATGTTCATGGTCCAGAACAACCTCGAGCCCGAGGATGTCTTCGCCCGCGGCGAGGAGCTGAGCTTTCCGCAGAGCGTGGTCGACTTCTTCAAGGGGATGATCGGCCAGCCCGTCGGCGGCTTCCCCGAGCGCCTGCAGGCGATCATCCTCAAGGGGGAGCAGCCGCTGACCTGCCGCCCCGGCGAACTCCTCGAGCCGGCCGACTTCGCCGCCCGCAAGGGGGAAGTACAGACCAAGCTCGGCCACAACGTCAGCGACCGCGACGTGCTCTCCGCAGTCCTCTACCCGGGGGTCTACGAGGAGTTCGACCGCCACCGCCAGGAGTACAGCGACACCTCCTTCCTCCCCACCCCGGTCTTCTTCTACGGGCTGGATGTCGGCGACGAGGTGAGCATTGACATCGAGGCCGGCAAGACGCTGATCATCAAGCTCAACGCCATCGGCCGCGTCCACGACGACGGCAGCCGCAACATCTACTTCGAGCTCAACGGCGAGCCCCGCGTGGTCACCATCAGGGACCTGTCGGTGAAGACCGACGAGGTCAGCCACGAGAAGGCCGACCCGGCCAACAGCAAACACGTCGGCGCGCCGATGCCGGGCAAGATCTTCAAACTGCTGGTGGCGGTCGGCGACCCGGTCAAGGCCGGCGACACCCTGCTGACCACCGAGGCCATGAAGATGGAGACCAACGTCAAGGCCAAGGTCGACGGCGTGGTTGCCGAGCTGCGCTTCGAGCAGGGCGCCCAGATCGAGCAGGGCGACCTGCTGGTGGTGCTGGAGTAGGATTTCTGCACAGAAGTTCCTGTTCAACGGCCCGCCCTCATCGGCGGGCCGTTTGCTTGCCGCGCAACGGCCTTGACCCTGGGGTGAGCTCATCGATATAGTCTTTTCAGCTCCTTGGAGGTCGTTGCCGATGCCTGTTCGTCTGCTCAGCCGGATCGTTCTGCTGCTGTTGCCGATTCTCTTCCCGCCCCTGACCAATGCCGCCGCCGAGCCCATCGTCATCGGCCTGGCCGGCGCACATACCGGCGACCTCGCCGCTTACGGGGTGGCCACCAAGGAGGTGGTCGAGATGCTCGCCGCCGACCTCAACGCCAAGGGCGGGGTCCTCGGTCGCCCGGTCAAGCTGGTGGTCCTCGACGATCAATGCAAGCCCGAAGTTGCCGCCAACGTGGCAGCCAGCATGATCGCCCAGGGAGCCCGGGCGGTGATCGGCCATACCTGCTCCGGGCCGACCAAGGCTGCGCTGCCGATCTACAAAGAAGCGAAAATCGTCGTCATTTCCTCTTCATCGACCGTTCCCGCGCTGACCCGATCAGGCGATTACCCGAATTTTTTCCGCACCATCGCCAGCGACGACCTGCAGGGAGAGATGGCCGCCGCCTTGACCCTCGGCAAGCTGGGGGCCAGGAAGATTGCCCTGCTGCACGACAAGGGGGATTATGGCAAGGGGCTGGTCGATGCCGCCCGCCAGGCCATCGTTGCAGGAGGGCAGGGGGAGGTGGTGCTCTACGAGGGGATCACTCCCGGGGCCCTCGATTACTCGGCAGTGGTGCAGAAACTTCGCCACGTCGGTGCCGAGGCGCTGATCTTCGGCGGCTATCACCCCGAGGCCTCCAAACTGGTCGCCCAGATGAAGAAAAAACGCGTCGAGATTCCCTTTGTCGGCGCCGACGGGATCATGGGCCCCGGCTTCATTGCGATTGCCGGCAGCAACGCCGAGGGGGTCTATACCACCGGCCCGATGGATGTCAGCAAGTACCCGCTGAACCTGCAGGTACGGGCCGCCTACCGGCAGAAGAGCGGCCGCGAGCCGGGGACCTTCTTCGATCAAGGGGCTGCGGCCTGGCAGGCACTGATCGCCGCCATCTCCAAAGCCGGCAGTATCGACGCCGAACCTTTGAGCAAGGCCCTGCGCAGCAACCCCGCCGATACCAGCCTGGGCAGGATCAAGTTCGATGCCCGCGGCGACGCCGAGGGCGTCGGCTTCGCCGTCTACCAGGTGCGCGGCGGCAAATTCACCGAGGTCAGGTAAGCTGAACTATTTTCTCGAACTGGTTGCCGGCGGCCTGACCCGCGGGAGCATCTACGCCCTGATCGCCCTGGGCTACACGATGGTCTACGGGATCATTCAGCTGATCAACTTCGCTCACGGCGAGATCTACATGATCGGTGCCTTTGTCGCTTTGGTCGTCGCCGGCGTGCTCACCAGCTACGGCTTCACCGGGTGGTCGGTCCTGCTCCTGGCCGGACTGGTTGCCGCCCTCTACGCCGCCGTCTACGGCTACACCCTGGAACGGATCGCCTATCGGCCCCTGCGCCAGGCCCCGCGCCTGTCGCCGCTGATCAGCGCCATCGGCATGTCGCTCTTCCTGCAGAACTACGTGATGCTGGCGCAGAGCGCCGACTTTCTGCCGTTTCCGGCGCTCCTTCCCGAGTTCGCCTTCATGGAGCCCCTGGCCGGCCTGCTCGGTTCGGCGGAGCTGATCATCCTGGTCACCAGCGCCCTGCTAATGGCCGGGCTGACCGTGCTGGTCCGCTATACCGCCCTCGGCCGGGCCATGCGCGCCACCCGCCAGGATCCGCTTATGGCCCGCCTGGTCGGCATCGACGTCGACCGGGTGATCTCCCTGACCTTCGTCATCGGCTCGGTGCTCGCTGCGGTCGGCGGGGTGCTGGTCGGCTCCTATCTCGGCCAGATCAATTTTTCCATCGGCTTCATGGCCGGTATCAAGGCCTTTACCGCCGCGGTTCTCGGCGGCATCGGCAGCCTCCCCGGGGCCATGCTCGGCGGCCTGGTCCTGGGCCTTTCCGAGTCGCTGGCCGCCGGCTACGTCTCCAGCGCCTACGAGGACGTCTTCGCCTTCGCCGTCCTGGTGCTGATCCTCATCCTGCGCCCGGCCGGGCTTCTGGGTTCGGCCGAGCAGAAAAAAGTCTGAAGGGGGGAGTATGCTCAAATCCATCGATCCGACTACCACCGTCGCCTGGCAGAAGCTGGCTGACCACCATCGCGAGGTTGAGCCCCTGCACCTGCGCGAGCTCTTTGCTGGCGATGCGCAGCGCTTTGCGCGCTTTTCGCTGAGCTTCGAGGACCTGCTGGTCGACTTCTCGAAGAACCGCATCACCGCCGAGACCCTCGCGCTGCTCTGCGAACTGGCCCGCGAGTGCGCTCTCCCGGATGCGATCGCGCAGATGTTCGCCGGTGAGCCGATCAACGCCACCGAGGGGCGCGCGGTGCTGCACACCGCCCTGCGCAACTGCAGCAACCGGCCGGTCACGGTCGGCGGCCGCGATGTCATGCCGGAAGTCAATGCCGTGCTGGCGCAGATGGAGGCCTTCGCCGGGCAGGTTCACGGCGGGACCTGGCTGGGCTGGACCGGCCAGCCGGTCACCGACCTGGTCAACATCGGCATCGGCGGCTCCGATCTCGGCCCGGTGATGGTCAGCGAAGCGCTCAAGGCCTACCGCCGCCCCGGTTTGCGCGCCCATTTCGTCTCCAATGTCGACGGCACCCATATCGTCGAGACGCTGCGCGGGCTTGATCCCGAGCGCACCCTCTTCCTGGTCGCCTCGAAGACCTTCACCACCCAGGAGACCATGGCCAACGCCGCTACCGCCCGGCAGTGGTTCCTGGCCGCCGCCGGCGACGAGCGCCACATCGCCCGCCACTTCGCGGCGCTCTCCACCAACGAGGCGGCGGTGACCGCCTTCGGCATCGATCCCGCCAACATGTTCCGCTTCTGGGACTGGGTGGGCGGGCGCTACTCGCTCTGCTCGGCGATCGGCCTGTCGATCGCCTGCACCATCGGCTTCCCGCGCTTCCGTGAGCTTCTCGAGGGCGCCCACGCCATGGACGAGCACTTCCGCACCACCCCGCTCGAGGACAACCTGCCGGTCATCCTCGCTCTGCTCGGCATCTGGTACGTCAATTTCTTCGCTGCCGAAAGCCACGCCATCCTCCCCTACGACCAGTACCTGCACCGCTTCGCCGCCTATTTCCAGCAGGGGGACATGGAGAGCAACGGCAAGTCGGTCAACCGCGCCGGCCAGCCGGTGAGCTGCGCGACCGGGCCGATCATCTGGGGGGAGCCGGGGACCAACGGGCAGCACGCCTTCTACCAGCTCCTGCACCAGGGGACCCGGCTGGTGCCCTGCGACTTCATCGCCCCGGCGCTTTCCCACAATCCGCTCGGCGATCATCACCAGCTGTTGCTGGCCAACTTCTTCGCCCAGACCGAGGCGCTGATGAACGGCAAGACCCTCGCCGAAGCCGAGGCCGAACTGCGCGCCGCCGGGATGAGCGCAGCGGAGGTCGCCAGGCTGGCGCCGCACAAGGTCTTTGCCGGCAACCGTCCTTCGACCTCGATCCTCGCCCGGCAGATCACGCCGCGCGTCCTCGGCAGTCTGATTGCCCTGTATGAGCACAAGATCTTCGTCCAGGGAGTGATCTGGAACATCTTCAGCTTCGATCAGTGGGGGGTGGAACTCGGCAAGCAGCTGGCCGCCCGGATTCTCCCCGAGCTGCGCGGCACCGACCCGGTCACCGCTCACGATTCTTCGACCAACGGCCTGATCAACGCCTGGCTGGCGATGAGCGGCGCCGCTGCCCCGGCAAGCTGAGGCGGTGAGCGACACCTCCCGGCAGCGCAGCCCGCTGCATGATCTGCTGCGGGCCGGGGCGGTCGCCATGGGGCTGACTTTTCTCGCCCT
>CAYQLP010000062.1:6824-7712 GCA_964418505.1 uncultured Geobacteraceae bacterium
CTGCTGGCCGTGCGCGTCGACACTCTCAACCAGGTCGTCGAATGGCGCTGGCACACTCTTCCCTGGGTGGCCGGCGGCGGTTTCTGCGCGGCCCTGTTGGTGAGCTCGGTCAGGCGGCACAGTGTCGATCTCAGCCATATCGTCGACAATCTCGGCGGAAATCTTTACGAATTCTTCGCCGAGCCGCGCTGCTTCCGGACGGCTCTGGCCCTGTTGGCGGCAGCCGCGCTGCTCTACCCGTGGATCGTCGGCAGCTACGGCACCAGCATCATGGGGCTGGCGCTGATCTTCGTGGTTCTCGGCCTGGGGTTGAACATCACCGTCGGCCTGGCCGGTCTCCTCGATCTGGGCTACATCGCCTTCTTCGCCATCGGCGCCTATACCTACGCGCTGCTCAACACCCGCTTCGGCTTCGGCTTCTGGAGCTGCCTCCCCCTCGGCGGCCTGGCCGGTGCCCTGTGCGGCCTGCTCCTCGGTCTGCCGATCCTGCGCCTGCGCGGCGACTATCTGGCGATCGTCACTCTCGGCTTCGGCGCCATCGCCAAGATCGTCTTCGAAAACTGGGACTCGGTCTTTGCCGGAGCCCAGGGGATCGCCGGGATCGCCCGTCCCGGGCTCTTCGGCCGGGAACTGTCGCTGGAGGCGGTGACCATCTACCTCTATTACCTGGCCCTGGCCCTGGCGCTGCTGACAGCCTTCGTTACCCGCCGCCTGCAGCGCTCGCGGATCGGCCGGGCCTGGGTGGCCTTGCGCGAAGATGAAATCGCCTGTGCGGCCATGGGGGTGAATGTCGCCCACACCAAGCTGACTGCCTACGCCTGCGGCGCCTTCTGGGCCGGGCTGGTGGGGGTGCTCTTCGCCGCCCGCACCACTTTCATCAGCCCGGGG
>CAYQLP010000063.1:0-7650 GCA_964418505.1 uncultured Geobacteraceae bacterium
CGGTCAGGCTCGGCTACCGGGCCGACGACGGTCGGGACTATGTCCTCAACCTGATCGATACCCCCGGGCATGTCGACTTCACCTATGAGGTCAGCCGCTCCCTGGCGGCCTGCGAAGGGGCCCTGCTGGTGGTCGATGCCTCCCAGGGGGTCGAGGCGCAGACCCTGGCCAACGTCTACCTGGCCCTCGACCAGGATCTCGAGATCCTCCCGGTCCTCAACAAGATCGACCTGCCCAGCGCCGAGCCGGAGCGGGTCCGTCACGAAATCGAGGAGATCATCGGCCTTGACGCCTCGGAAGCGGTCGCCGCCAGCGCCAAGGCCGGCATCGGCGTCCATGAGATCCTCGAGGCGGTGGTCAAGCAAATTCCCGCCCCGGCGGGTGATGCGGCCGGCCCGCTCAAGGCGCTGATCTTTGACTCCTGGTATGACCCCTATCAAGGTGTCGTGGTGCTGGTGCGGATCGTCGACGGCGCGCTCGCCAAGGGGGACAGAATCCGCCTGATGGCCAGCGGCCGTGAATACGATGTGCTGCGCGCCGGGGTCTTCTCACCCCATGCCTGCGAAGTCGATCGTCTCTCCGCCGGTGAAGTCGGCTTCATCACCGCAGCCATCAAGGTGGTCGCCGACGCCAAGGTCGGCGATACCATCACTCACGTGCGGCGCCCCGCCGAAACCGCCCTGGCCGGCTTCCAGGAAGTCAAGCCGATGGTCTTCTCCGGGCTCTACCCGGTGGACTCCGGCGACTACGACAATCTCCGCGATGCCATCGAGAAGCTGCGGCTCAACGACAGCTCCTTCTCCTTCGAGCCGGAGAACTCCATGGCCCTCGGTTTCGGCTTCCGCTGCGGCTTCCTCGGCCTGCTCCACATGGAGATCATCCAGGAGCGCCTGGAACGGGAGTTCGGCGTCGACCTGATCACCACCGCGCCGACCGTCGTCTACCGGGTCACCACCGTCAAGGGGGAAACGCTGCTCATCGACAGCGCCAACAAGCTCCCCGCGGTTCAGTACATCGACACCATCGAGGAGCCCTTCATCCTCGCCTCGATCCACGTCCCCAACGAGTTCGTCGGCGCGGTGCTGGCCCTGTGCGAAGAGAAGCGCGGCGTCCAGCGCGAGATCAAGTACCTGACCGCGACCCGGGTGATGGTCATTTACGAGCTGCCCCTCAACGAGATCGTTCTCGATTTCTATGACCGCCTCAAGACCCTGTCGCGCGGCTACGCCTCCCTCGACTACGAGCACCTCGACTACCGGCGCAGCAGCCTGGTGCGGCTGAACATCCTCATCAACGGCGACCCGGTCGATGCCCTGTCGCTGATCGTCCACAATGACAAGGCCCAGTACCGCGGCCGCGAGCTGGTCAGCAAGATGAAGGAATTCATCCCCCGCCAGCAGTACGAGGTGGCGATCCAGGCGGCCATCGGCGGCAAGGTCATCGCCCGCGAAACGGTCAAGGCTCTGCGCAAGGACGTCACCGCCAAGTGCTACGGCGGCGATATCAGCCGCAAGCGCAAGCTGCTCGAGAAACAGAAGGAGGGGAAGAAGCGCATGAAGCAGGTCGGCAACGTCGAACTGCCGCAGGAAGCCTTCCTCGCCATTCTCAAGGTCAAGGAGTCCAAGTAGTGGGACTGTTTGCAAAGAAGCCCTCCGGTGATAAACCCCGCAAATCGGTGTGGCGCGACTGGAGCGAGGCGCTGGTCGTTGCCGCGATTCTCGCCCTGATCATCCGCACCTTCGTCGTCCAGGCCTTCAAGATTCCCTCCGGATCGATGGAGGATACTCTGCTGATCGGCGATCACCTGCTGGTCAACAAGTTTGTCTACGGGCTGCAGGTCCCCGGCGTCGACGGGCGCTTCCTGACCATTCGCGAACCGCAGCGGGGGGATATAATTGTCTTCGAGTTCCCCGAGGACCGCGACCTGGCCTTCTGGGCCCGCCGTGATTTCATCAAGAGAGTCGTTGGGGTCCCCGGCGATACCATCGAGGTTCGCAACAAGGAGCTGTTTGTCAACGGCCAGCCGCTGGTTATCGCCGAGGCTGTGCACAAGGAGGGCAACCTCGTCCCCGGACGCGATAACCTGCCTCCGCTCAAGGTTCCCCCCGGGCACTACTTCGCCATGGGTGACAACCGCGACCGCTCCTACGACAGCCGCTTCTGGGGCTTCGTGCGCAACGACGAAATCAAGGGGCTGGCCTTCATCAAGTACTGGTCCTGGGACAGCGAACGGATGATGCCGCGCTTCGAACGAATCGGCCGCTGGATCGAGTGAGCCCCGTACAATTCGCCGTTGACCCCGACTCGGCAGCCCTGCTATAGTTCTAAAAGTTATCGATATCCCCTTTTAAGCTGATCCCGTGAGGTCGGCAAAGGCGGCGAACATGAAGCGGCAGCATCCGTTCCAGTCAGACCAACAGCCTTTCCGCCAGTCGGTGGAGAGGCTGTTTTTTTCTTTTCTCCTGACCCGCAAGGAGGCTCCATGGCCAGCAGCGAAACCATCATACTCGACCAGTCTGGAATCAGCCGGGCCCTGACCCGCATCGCCCACGAGATCCTCGAGCGCAACAAAGGGGTCGAAGGTCTGGCCCTGGTCGGCATCCGCAGCGGCGGGGTGCACCTGGCCGCCCAGCTGCAGAAGCATATCCAGTCGATCGAGCAGGCTATGGTCCCCTGCGGGGCGGTCGATATCACCATGTACCGCGACGACCTCGCCGAGCGCGGCAACCTGCCGGTGGGCAAGACCGAAATCCTCTTCCCCCTCGACGGCAGGCAGGTCGTCCTGGTCGACGATGTCCTCTATACCGGGCGCACCATCCGCGCCGCCATGGATGCCCTGATCGACCTCGGCCGGCCGCGCAGCATCCAGCTGGCCGTCCTGATCGACCGCGGCCATCGCGAACTGCCGATCCGTGCCGACTATGTCGGCCGCAACGTGCCGACCGCCCGCGGCGAAGAGGTCGTGGTCGGTTTCGATGCCGCCCACCAGCCCACCGAAGTCCGCTTGATCAAACCATAAAGGCAAAGGGGATCCGGTCATGACGTTCCGCCACAAGCACATCATCGCCCTGCGCGATCTCACCAAGGAGGAAATCGAGCTGCTCATCGGCACTGCCGAGAGCATGCGCGAGATCAACAACCGGGAGATTAAAAAAGTCCCGACCCTGCGCGGTCGGACGATCATCAACCTCTTCTACGAATCGTCGACTCGCACGCGCACCTCTTTCGAGCTCGCCGCCAAGCGCCTCTCCGCCGACACCGTCAACATCTCCCCCTCGACCAGTTCGGCCACCAAGGGGGAGACGCTGGCCGACACCGCCCTCAACCTGCTGGCCATGAAGCCGGACATCATCGTCATGCGTCATGCCGTCTCCGGCTCGCATTACTTCCTGGCCGGCAAGGTCGACTGCTCGATCATCAACGCCGGCGACGGGGCCCATGAGCATCCCTCCCAGGGACTGCTCGACATGCTGACCATGAAAGACCACTTCGGTCGCCTCGACGGCCTCAAGGTGGCAATCGTCGGCGATATCACGCACAGCCGGGTGGCGCGCTCCAACATCCAGGGACTGAGCAAGCTCGGCTCTCATGTCTACCTGGCCGGGCCGCCGACGATGGTGCCCCCCGGGGCCGAGCGTCTCGGCAACGTCACGGTCTGCTCCAGCATGACAGAGGCGATCGAGGACGCCGACGTGGTGATGATGCTGCGCATCCAGCAGGAGCGCCAGGGGAAGACGCTGATGCCCAACGCCCGCGAATACGCCCGCTACTACGGGCTCAATCCAACTAACCTCAAGCTGGCCAAACCCGGGGCGATGGTCATGCACCCCGGCCCGATCAACCGCGGCGTGGAGATGTCCTCCTACGTCGTCGACGGCGCCCAGTCGCACATTCTCAAGCAGGTCGAAAACGGCGTGGCCGTGCGCATGGCGATGCTCTACCACGTCTCCGGCGGCGGCAACCTGGAGTGAGTGGTCGACCTTGCACAAATTGAACACCCTTAACTGAATTAAGAAACCAATCAAATTGGACGAGGTGACCAAATGACACTGCTGATCAAGGGAGGCCGGGTGATCGATCCGGCGCAGAAGCTCGATGCGGTGATGGATGTACTGGTGGCGGAGGGCGTGATCAAAGAGATCGGCACTGGTCTGGTCGCCCCGTCAGGGGCGCAGGTGGTCGATGCCGCCGGATGCTACGTGACGCCTGGGCTGATCGACATGCACGTGCACCTGCGCGACCCGGGGCAGGAATACAAGGAGGACATCGTCAGCGGTACGCGGGCGGCGGTGGCCGGCGGCATCACCTCGCTGTGCTGCATGCCCAACACCAAGCCGGCCATCGACAACGCGGCGATCGTCAGCTACATCATCAACAAGGCCAGGGAGCAGGGCTTCTGCAACGTTTTTCCGGCTGGCACCATCACCCAGGGAATGGCCGGCGATCGCCTGGCCGAGATGGGGGAGCTCAAGGAAGCCGGCTGCGTGGCGGTCTCCGATGACGGCCGACCGGTCCGCAATACCGAACTGATGCGCCGGGCACTCGAGTACGCCCGCGGCATGGGCATCCTGGTCATTTCCCATGCCGAGGACCTCGAACTGGTCGGCGAAGGGGTGATGAACGAGGGCTTCACCTCGACGGAACTCGGCCTGAAAGGAATCCCGCGGGCCTCCGAGGATATCGCCACGGCCCGCGAGGTGCTGCTCGCCGAGTACACCAACTCCCCGATTCATATCGCCCACGTCTCCACCGCCGGCGCGGTGCGGATCATCCGCGACGCCAAGGCCCGCGGCGTCAAGGTCACCTGCGAGACCGCACCGCACTATTTCACCCTCACCGACGACGCCGTGCGCGGCTACAACACCAATGCCAAGATGAATCCGCCCCTGCGCGAGGCCGCGGATGTCGCCGCCATCAAGGCCGGCCTCACCGACGGCACCATCGACTGCATCGCCACCGATCACGCCCCGCACCATATCGACGAGAAGGATGTCGAGTTCAACGAGGCGATGAACGGCATCATTGGCCTCGAGACCTCCCTGCCGCTCTCCCTCCGCCTGGTCGACGAGGGTGTGATCACACTTCAGAAGCTGGTTGAGAAGATGGCCACTAATCCATCGAAAATTCTCGGTATTCGTCGCGGGACACTTGAAGTCGGTGAAGTCGCCGACCTTACCGTGATCGACCCCGCCCTGACCTGGACGGTTGACGCCGGGGCGCTGAGCAGCAAGTCGAAGAACTCGCCCTTCCTGGGCTGGGAGATGCGCGGCGGCGCCCGCTGCACAGTGGTCGGGGGCGAGATCAAGTTCCAACGCTAACCATCAAGAGGAATTCGGAATCCGGTATTCAGAAGAAATCCCTTGATTTCATTCTGGCGCCTGGATTCCGACTCCTGGATTCCCTGTTTACGAAATCAGTCAAGGAGCAACAGATGAAAGCAGCATTAGCCCTGGCCGACGGCCGGATCTTCTACGGCCGGGCACTCGGGGCCATCGGCGAGACGGCCGGCGAGGTGGTCTTCAACACCAGTATGACCGGCTACCAGGAGATTCTTACCGATCCCTCCTATCACGGCGAGATCGTCACCATGACTTATCCGCTGATCGGCAACTACGGCGTCAACGTCGAAGACGTCGAATCGCGCTGCCCGCACCTGGCCGGCTTCATCGTCAAGGAAGCCAGCGAGTTCCCCAGCAACTGGCGCTCGCAGCTCTCCCTCGACGCCTACCTCAAAGAGCAGAATATCGTCGGCCTGCAGGGGATCGACACCCGCGCCCTGGTCCGCCATATCCGCACGCACGGCGCCCAGACCGGGGTGATCTCGTCGGTCGACCTCGACGCGCAGAGCCTGGTGGCGAAGGCCAAGGCCGCGCCGCCGCTGATCGGCCGCGACCTGGTCAGGGAAGTGACCTGCAAGGAGCCCTACCACTGGAACGAAGGGACCTGGGATCTTGAGGACGGCTACCGGCAGCGCCCGGTCGCGGCACAGTTCCGGGTGGTGGCCTACGATTTCGGCATCAAGCGCAACATCCTGCGCAACCTGGTCGACGCCGGCTGCGACGTCACCGTGGTTCCGGCCGACTTCCCCGCAGCCAAGGTCCTGGCCTTGCGCCCGGACGGCGTCTTCCTCAGCAACGGCCCCGGCGATCCCGAGCCGCTGGTTTACGCCCAGGAGAACATCCGCCACCTCCTCGGCAAAGTGCCACTCTTCGGCATCTGCCTCGGCCACCAGCTGCTGGCCATTGCCCTCGGCGGCCGCACCTACAAGCTCAAGTTCGGTCACCGCGGCGGCAACCAGCCGGTGCGCCGCGGCGACGGGCACTGCGTGGAGATCACCTCGCAGAATCACGGCTTCGCCGTCGAAGCCGGGACGATTGCCGACCGCGCGGTGGTCACTCACATCAACCTCAACGACAACACCGTCGAAGGGCTGCATCACAACGAGCTTCCGGCCTTCTCGGTCCAGTATCATCCGGAGGCCTCGCCCGGCCCCCACGATGCCCGCTACCTCTTCGACGAGTTCATCAAGCTGATGGAAAACTTCAAGACACCTTAACCGGCGGACAGCCTCTTTGCCGCACCGCCCGTTTGCCTGATCATGTACGTCACGGGTCACCTGTGACGCGACGCGAGGTTGATAAATGCCCAAGAGAAGCGACATCCAAAAGATCCTTATCATCGGCGCCGGACCGATCATCATCGGCCAGGCCTGCGAGTTCGACTATTCCGGTACCCAGGCCTGCAAAGCCCTCAAAGAGGAGGGCTACACGGTCATCCTGCTCAACTCGAATCCGGCGACGATCATGACCGACCCGGACTTCGCCGACCGCACCTACGTCGAGCCGGTCACTCCCGAGGTGCTGGCGAAGATCATCGAGAAAGAGCGCCCCGACGCGCTGCTGCCGACACTGGGGGGGCAGACCGCCCTCAACACCGCCGTGGCGGTGGCCAAAAGCGGGGTCCTCGACAAGTTCGGGGTCGAACTGATCGGCGCCAAGCTGCCGGCCATCGAGATGGCCGAGGACCGTACGCTTTTCAAGGCCGCCATGGAAAGGATAGGCGTGCCGGTGCCGCGCTCCGGGCTGGCCCACAACTACCAGGAGGCCATGGAGATCATCGACACGGTGGGCTTCCCGGCGATCATCCGCCCCTCTTTCACCCTCGGTGGCACCGGTGGCGGCATCGCCTACAATCGCGAAGAGTACGAGCAGATGGTCATGGCCGGGATCGACGCCTCGCCCACCGACGAGGTGCTGGTCGAGGAGTCGGTGATCGGCTGGAAGGAATACGAACTCGAGGTCATGCGCGACCTCGCCGACAACGTGGTGATCATCTGCTCGATCGAGAATCTTGATCCGATGGGGGTGCATACCGGCGACTCGATCACCGTCGCCCCGGCGCAGACCCTGACCGACAAGGAATACCAGCTGCTCCGCAATGCGGCGATCAGGATCATCCGCGAGATCGGCGTCGAGACCGGCGGGTCCAACATCCAGTTCGCCATCAACCCGGCCAACGGGCGGATGATCGTCATCGAGATGAACCCGCGGGTGTCGCGCTCCTCGGCGCTGGCCTCCAAGGCCACCGGCTTCCCGATCGCCAAGATCGCGGCGAAGCTCGCCGTCGGCTACACGCTGGACGAGCTCGACA
>CAYQLP010000064.1:0-7475 GCA_964418505.1 uncultured Geobacteraceae bacterium
GCGCTGGAGGCCGACAGCAAGCGCGTGGGCACCCAGGGCGGCGAGATCGACTTCGCGCTTTTGGTGGACGGGCTGGCGGCGGAGCGCGAGCAGGGCATCACCATCGATGTCGCCTACCGGTTCTTCTCCACCGACAAGCGCAAGTTCATCGTCGCCGACACCCCCGGGCACGAGCAGTACACCCGCAACATGGTCACCGGGGCGTCGACGGCGCAGGTGGCGGTGATTCTGGTCGATGCCCGCAAGGGGCTGCTGACCCAGACCCGGCGGCACAGCTACCTGGTGTCGCTGGTGGGGATCCGTCACGTGGTGTTGGCGGTGAACAAGATGGACCTGGTCGACTGGTCGGCGGCGCGCTTCCACGCCATCCGCGAGGAGTACGAGGCCTTCGCCGAGGGCCTGGGCTTTGCCGACATCACCGCCCTGCCTTTGTCGGCGCTCAACGGCGACAACGTGCTGGAGAAGAGCCCTCATACCAAGTGGCACGGCGGGCCGACGCTGATGGAGTACCTGGAGACGGTGCAGGTGGATGACGAGGCCGTCTCCCGGCCCTTCCGCCTGCCGGTGCAGTGGGTGAACCGGCCGGACCTGGATTTCCGGGGCTTCGCCGGGACGCTGGCCTCCGGGACACTGCGCCCCGGCGACGAGGTGACGGTGGCCTCATCGGGAAAGAGCAGTCGGGTGGCGCGCATCGTCACCTACGACGGCGATCTGGAGGAGGCGGTGGCCGGACAGGCGGTAACGGTGACTCTCACCGACGAGATCGACGTCAGCCGCGGCGATGTTCTCAGCACCCCCGCTGCGCGTCCGGATTTCGCCGATCAGTTCGAGGCGCGGGTGGTGTGGCTGCATGAGGAGATGCTGCTGCCGGGGCGGAGCTACCTGCTCAAGTGCGGGACGGCCACGGTGCCGGCGCAGGTGAGCTCCCTGAAGCACAAGGTCAACGTCAACACCCTGCAGCACGAGCCGGGGAAGACCCTGGAACTCAATGAGGTGGGGGTGTGCAACCTGGCGCTGGGCAAGGCGATCGCCTTCGATCCCTACGCCGCCAATCGCGCCACTGGCAGCTTCATTCTCGTCGAACGCCTGAGCAACGCCACGGTCGGTGCCGGGATGATCGACTTCCCCCTGCGCCGGGCAACCAACATTCACTGGCAGGCCCTGGCGGTTGACAAGGGGAGCCGTTCGCAGCTCAAGGGGCAGCAGCCCTGCGTGCTGTGGTTCACCGGCCTCTCCGGAGCGGGTAAGTCGACGGTCGCCAACCTGGTCGAGAAGAAGCTGCAGTCCCTCGGCCGCCATACTTATCTTCTTGACGGCGACAACGTTCGCCACGGCTTGAACCGGGATCTCGGCTTCACCGATGCCGATCGGGTCGAGAACATCCGCCGGGTTGCCGAGGTGGCGAAACTCTTCGTCGATGCCGGGCTGATCGTCTTGATCTCCTTCATCTCCCCCTTTCGCAGCGAACGGCAGATGGCCCGGGAACTGCTTCCCCCGGGCGAGTTTTTCGAGGTCTATGTCAACACGCCGCTGGAGATCTGCGAGCAGCGCGACCCCAAGGGTCTGTACCGCAAGGCCCGGGCCGGGCAGTTGAAGAATTTCACCGGAATCGATTCGGTTTATGAAGTGCCGGAAGAGGCGGAGATCGTCCTCGATGGTGGGAGGAAAACTCCGGAAGAGCTTGCCGAGCAGGTCGTCCACCTTCTGCTCGGTGACAGCTCGACCGCACCTCACCCGGAAGTTTCAGGGCAGGATGGAGACCGCCGATGATGGCTCTGTTAGACAGTCTTCTCGAGATCACCCGGCGTGCCGGTGCCGCTATCATGAGCGTCTACGATGGTGATCACGGTGTGGAACGGAAAGCCGATAACTCACCTTTGACGATCGCCGATCGCCTCTCCCATGAAACGATCGTGGCCGGTCTGCGCCTGCTGACTCCTGATTTGCCGATTCTTTCCGAGGAAGGACGCGAGATCCCCTATGCCGAGAGGAAGAGTTGGAGGCGCTTCTGGCTGGTCGACCCCCTAGACGGCACCAAGGAATTCACCAAGCGCAACGGCGAATTCACCGTCAATATCGCTTTGATCGAAGACGGTCGCCCGGTTCTCGGTATTGTCGACGTCCCGGCGCTTGACCGGCTCTATTGGGGTGGCGTCGGATCCGGGGCCTGGTTGCAGTGCGGCTCGGCTGCGCCCAGCAGAATCAGCGTGCGGTCCGCTGATTCGGATTCCGGCCTGACGGTAGTCATGAGCCGCTCACATCCCTCTCCGGAACTGGATGACTTTCTGCGCGACATCAAGTTGGCTGATGCCCTGCCTGTAGGGAGTTCCCTCAAATTCTGCGCGGTGGCCGAAGGGCGCGCGGATCTCTACCCGCGCCTCGGTCCGACCATGGAGTGGGACACGGCTGCCGGGCAGGCGGTAGTCGAGTCGGCGGGCGGGCGTGTGGTCACCCTCGACGGTCTGCCGCTGCGCTGCAACAAGGAGAGCCTGCTCAATCCCCATTTCGTCGTCTACGGCGGCCAGTGATCTGAATTTCCCTCAACGAGGTCGGAAACTGATGCCCAAATACACTCCCGTCGATCTCTCCCCGATCCACACCTATTCGCTTACCACCCGCGACAACAAGGTCAACGTCCGCGAGCATTTCGCCGCGCCGCCGCGGACCGGCGGGAGCTTCGGCGATTTCTTCGCCTCCCTGCCGCGCCTGCTCGGTGCCGACCAGCTGCGCGGGGTGGTCGATGCGGTGGTGGCGGCGCGCGAAAAGGGGCGGCCGGTGGTGTTGGCCATGGGCGGGCACGTCATCAAGTGCGGCCTGCAGCCGGTGCTCAAAGCGCTGATCGAGGCCGATGTCATTACCGCCGTGGCCATGAACGGCTCGGCGTCGATCCACGATTTCGAGGTGTCGCTGATTGGGGCGACCTCCGAGGATGTCGGCGCGGTGCTGCACAGCGGCGATTTCGGCTTCTCCGAGGAGACCGGCGGAGGGATGAACCGGGCGCTGAAGGCCGCACTCCCGGATGGCATCGGTTTCGGCGCGGCGATCGGCCGGCACATCCTGGCCAACGACCACCCTTGCAAAGACTTCAGCCTGCTGGCGGCCTGCGTTGAGTGCGATATCCCGGTCACCGTCCACGTCGCCATCGGCACCGACATCATCCACCAGCACCCCGAGTTCGACGGGGCGGTCACCGGCGAGATGTCGGCCCGCGACTTCCGCCTGCTCACCGCGGTGGTCGCCGATCTCAGCGGCGGGGTGTGGCTCAACGTCGGTTCGGCGGTGATCATGCCCGAGGTCTTCCTCAAGGCCCTCTCCATCGCCCAGAATCTCGGCCATCACGTCGACGGCTTCTCCACCGCCAACTTCGACATGACCCAGCACTATCGCCCCCTGCAGAACGTGGTCAAGCGCCCGACTTCCGGCAGCGGCAAGGGCTACACCGTCACCGGCCACCACGAGATCAACATTCCCCTGCTCGCTGCCGCCATCCTCGAGAAAATCGGCCAGCCATCACCGGCCGTATCCTCCTTGAACGAATAAAAACCGGTCTACCTGCTATGTCCTGCACTTTCCACGTCGAACCTGACAGTGTTGAACTCCTCAATGCTCATGGCTTGGGCTCTTTTGCGGCGTTGATGAACAAATCGCTTGGGGAGAAAGTCAGTCGCCCCGATGACCGGGGTGAACTCTATCGTCTTTCTCTGTTGGATCATGTCGCCCGGGTCGGCTTCTATCTGAAGCGTATGCGTGGGGAGTCCGTTGTCAGGCTGTCTAAATCATTTATTTTCGGGCGGCGACCCCATACAGGTCCATTTCGCGAAGCCCAGCTTCTGATCTCCTTGCAAGAGGCTGGTTTTGCCGTAATGAAACCGATCGCCTGGGGAGAAGAACGCAGATACGGACTGCCGGTCGCTGGTTTTCTTCTAGTCGAGGAAGTCCGCGGTCGTGAAGCCGCAACTCTGTTCGACACCGGTTCAATTCAGCAGCGCTATGAATTGCTCGAGGAGATCGGGGCTTTGGTTGGTCGCTTGCATGCGGCCGGGTTTTTCCATCCAGTACGACTGAAGGATCTCTTTCGTGATGATTACAGCCGGCAACTGGTGCTGATCGATCGTGAAACCAGTAAGCCCTGGCCGGTTCGCTTTGCACGAAAACACGCCCTCACCGCCTTGGCCAGAAGCGCGCGGCGCACTCTGCGCGATGGCCATCGCTTTGGTGCGGCAGAAACCAGGAGTTTTCTCTCCGGCTACAAAGTTGGCGTTGCGCCGGTTTGGGCTGTGGACTATCGAGAACTCCGCGGCATGATGTTCACGCAGCTTCGTCGCGAGCTGACTTGACGGCTGTTGGCATGAGGCGTCTTACTCTTGAATCTTACCAACTGTTGCTTGATAGCTCTCAGGTCATCGAGCGCGATGGCCATGGGCCCAAGGTCCTGAGCCTCGCCGACGGCTCCCTGGTAAAGATATTCCGCCGCAAGCACCGTCTGTCCACAGCCGCCTTCCTTCCCTACGCCGTGCGTTTCGCTCGCAACGTCCGTCGCCTGACCAGCAGGGGGATCCTGACCGTCGAGGTGACTGACCTCGCCCACTGCCCGGCGGTCACCCGTCACCTGGTCACCTATCGCCCCCTCCCCGGACGGACCCTGCGCCAGGCTCTGGCCGCGCCGGGTGCCGAGCGGGACGGGCTCTTCGACGCTTTCGCCCGGCTGGTTGCCACTCTGCACCAAAAAGGGATATATTTCCGTTCCCTGCACTTCGGCAACGTCATCGTCACTCCCGATGGCGATCGCCTCGGGCTGATTGACATGGCCGACCTGACGATCTTCCCCTGGTCGCTGTGGCCGTTGCAGCGGACAGGCAACTTCCGGCACATGCTGCGCTACCGCGAGGATCGCACGGCCCTGCAGGCCTTTGGCTGGGAGCGTTTCGTCGACGCCTACCTGGAAGCCGCCGGGCTCACTGACGCCCGCGCCGCCGTTGTGCGCCGACGCCTGCTCGCTGCCGGGCCAGCTCTTTTCGCCAACTCTTGACCTTTTTCCACGAGTCGACCATGGACCGCCTTGCCATAGAAGCCTTCCTCAATCAGCTGCCCAACCTGAAAATTCTGGTCGTCGGCGACCTGATGCTCGACGAGTACCTGTGGGGGAAAGCTGAGCGCATCTCCCCAGAGGCCCCGGTGCAGGTCGTCGAAGTGACGCGCGAGGAACTGCGCCTGGGCGGGGCTGGCAACGTCGCCAACAACCTGGCGGCCCTCGGCGTGCAGGTCGAGATGGCCAGCGTTCTCGGCGACGATGACGACGGCCGTCTGCTGCGCGACCTCCTTGCCGGGCGCGGTGTCGGCACTGCCGGCATCGTCCTCGCCCCGGGACGTACCACCAGCCGCAAAAGCCGGGTGCTGGCCAGCAGCCAGCAGATCGTGCGCATCGACCGCGAGAGCCGCGAACTCATCGATGAACGGCTCGAGGATGCTCTCCTGGAGAGGGTGCGGGCCCTTGTCCCGGGCTGCCGGGCGATCCTGGTCTCCGACTACCTCAAGGGGGTCCTCGGCGAGCCGCTGGTCCAGGCCCTGATCGCCTTCGGCCGCGCGCAGGGGATCCCCGTAGTCATCGACCCGAAGGGGACCGACTACCGCAAGTACCGGGGTGCAACTGCCCTGACTCCCAATCGCAAGGAGGCCCAGGCCGCCTCGGGGATCGCCATCGTCGACGTGGACAGCCTGCGCCGGGCCGGTCGACGACTGTGCGGCGATCTCGACCTCGAGGCCCTGGTCCTAACCCGCAGCGAGGAGGGGATGAGCCTCTTCTTCGGCGATGGGGGAGAGGTTCATCTGCCCACCGAGGCCCGCGAGGTCTTCGACGTCTCCGGTGCCGGCGACACAGTCCTGGCCCTGATCGGCGTCGGCCTGGGCGCCGGTTTGCCGCTGGCCGAGGCTGCTCGCCTGTCGAACCTGGCCGCCGGGGTGGTGGTCGGCAAAGTCGGCACCTCGACGGTCAGCCCCGACGAGATCCTCGACGCTGCCGGGCGCGGCCATGCCGACAGCGACCGCAAGATCCACGCGCCCCCGGCTCTGGCCCGCCTCCTTGCGGAGCGCAAAGCGCGGGGCGAGACGATCGTCTTTACCAACGGCTGCTTCGACCTGCTGCACGTCGGCCACGTCAAGTACCTGCAGGCGGCCCGCAAGCTCGGCGACCTGCTGGTCCTGGGCCTCAACTCCGACGCTTCGATCCGCCGTCTGAAAGGGCCGAAGCGCCCGCTGATCGGCGAGGAGGAGCGTGCTCACATTCTTGCCGCCCTGGACTGCATCGACTACGTGGTGCTCTTTGATGAAGACACCCCGCTGGAACTGATCGCCGCCCTGCGCCCGGACATCCTGGTCAAGGGCGCCGACTACACTCCCGAGGGGGTGGTCGGGAAAGACCTGGTCGAAAGCTGGGGAGGAAGGGTGGAACTGATCGAGTTCGTCGACGGCAAGTCGACCACCAATATCATCGACAGGATC
Source organism: uncultured Geobacteraceae bacterium (assembly GCA_964418505.1). Lineage (GTDB taxonomy): Bacteria > Desulfobacterota > Desulfuromonadia > Desulfuromonadales > BM103 > VAUL01. The sequence goes on from CAYQLP010000064.1 coordinate 6,499, forward strand.
CTGCAGGCCTACCAGGGATGACGCCTTCCGCCTTGCGCCCCGCCGTCTTCCTCGACCGCGACGGGACCATCAATGTCGAGGTCGACTATCTGCACCGCCGTGCCGATTTCGCCTTCATCCCCGGAGCGCCGCAGGCGATCAGGGGCTTGAAAGAGGCCGGTTACCTGGTGGTGGTTGTCACCAATCAGTCGGGGGTGGCGCGCGGCTACTACGACGAGGCGGCGGTGGCGGCACTGCATGAGCACATCCAGGAGGCACTGGCGGCGATCGGCACCCGCATCGACGCCTTCTACCTCTGTCCGCACCACCCCAGCGAGGGGTTCGGCGACTACCGGGTTGAGTGCGACTGCCGCAAGGGGGCGCCGGGGATGCTGCTCCAGGCGGCCCGTGAACACCGGATCGACCTGGCGGCATCCTGGATGGTCGGCGACAAGACTGCCGATATCGAGGCCGGCACTGCCGCCGGCTGCCGGCCGATCCTGGTGCGCAGCGGTTACGGGAGCAAGGATGAAGGCAAAGTTGCGGCGCGCTTCCCGGGGACGCCGGTCTGCGCCGATTTGGCCGCAGCGGTGGATTATATTCTGAGCAGGAGTGGGGAATGAAAAATATTCTGGTGACCGGGGGCTGCGGCTTCATCGGTTCGAACTTTGTGCGCCTGTGCCTGCAGCGCTGTCCCGAGGTGCGGCTGGTCAACCTCGACAAGCTGACCTACGCCGGCAACCCGGAAAACCTTGCCGACCTCGCCGATGATCCGCGCTACTGCTTTGTTCGGGGCGACATCGCCGATGCGGAGCTGGTCAAGCGGCTCTTCGCCGAAGAACGCATCGACACGGTGGTGCACTTCGCCGCCGAATCGCACGTCGACCGCAGCATCGACGGCCCGGCGGAATTCATCCACACCAACATCGTCGGCACCTTCACGCTGCTCGAAGCCGCCCGCAGCGCCTGGTCGACCTGCGACCCGGCATCCCCTGCAC
>CAYQLP010000065.1:0-7468 GCA_964418505.1 uncultured Geobacteraceae bacterium
TGGCTGCCGCGCGAGGAGGTTCTCCCCCCGCGCCTGCACCAGGCCATGCGCTACTCGGTCTTCGCCGGCGGCAAACGCCTGCGGCCGGTCCTGATCATCGCCGCCTGCGAGGCGGTCGGCGGCGATCCCGCCCGGGTCATGCATGCCGCCTGCGCCATGGAGATGCTCCACACCTACTCGCTGATCCACGACGATCTGCCGGCGATGGATGACGACGATTTCCGCCGGGGCCGGCCGACCAACCACAAGGTCTACGGCGAGGCCCAGGCGATCCTGGCCGGCGATGCCCTGCTCACCGAGGCCTTCCGGTTGCTTGCCGATCCCGAGGCCAATCACGGCCTCGATCCGGCGGTCACCCTCGCGGTCATCGAGACCATCGCCCGCTGCGCCGGTTCGCAGGGGATGGTCGGCGGTCAGGTGGTCGACATGGAGTCCGAGGGGCAGCCGATCGATTACCCCACCCTGCAGTACATTCATACCCGCAAGACCGGGGCCCTCTTCCTGGCCTCGATCCAGGCCGGAGCCCGCCTGGGGGGCGGCAGCGCGACTCAGCTGGCGGCGCTGACCCGCTTCGGCGAGAGCGCCGGGCTGGCCTTCCAGATTGCCGACGACATCCTCGACATCGTTGGCGACCAGCAGGAACTCGGCAAGGACGTCGGCAGCGACCAGGCGCGCGGCAAGGCGACCTATCCGGCGCTGCTCGGCCTGAGTGAAGCCCGCCGCCGCGCCGAGGAATTGCGCGACCTGGCGATTACCGCCCTGGAGCCGCTGGGGACGCCGGCCGAACCGCTGCGCGCCCTGGCCCGCTATATCATCGACCGCACGTCATAGGACCATGACCAGTATTCTCGACCTCGATAACCCGCTTGCGGCCCTCAAGGCGCTCCCCCAGGAGGATCTGCCGCGCGTCGCCGAAGAACTGCGCGACCGGATCATCACCACGGTAGCCGCCAACGGCGGGCACCTGGCCAGCTCCCTCGGCGTCATCGAGCTGAGCATCGCCCTGCACCGCGTTCTCGACTCGCCGACCGACAAGATCATCTGGGACGTCGGCCACCAGGCTTATGCCCACAAGCTGCTCACCGGGCGGGCCGCGCGCTTCCCCACCCTGCGCCGGCTCGACGGGCTGAGCGGCTTCCCCAAGCGCGCCGAGAGCCCCCACGACTGCTTCGATGTCGGTCACTCCGGGACTTCCATCTCCGCCGCCCTGGGGATGGCTGCCGCCCGCGACCAGGCCGGCGGCAGCGAGAAAGTCGTGGCGGTGATCGGCGACGGTTCGCTGACTGGCGGCATGGCCTTCGAAGCCCTCAACCACGCCGGCCACCTCAAGCGCAACCTGATCGTCATCCTCAACGACAACGAGATGTCGATCGCCCCTAACGTCGGGGCCCTCTCGGCCTTTCTCAGCCGTACCCTGACCTCCGATTTCTTCCAGCGCGCCAAGCGCGAGACCGATAAAATCCTTGGCCATGTGCCGCGTTTCGGCAAGGAGCTGGTCGACCTGGTCCACCGCGCCGAGCATTCGCTGAAGGGCTTTCTGACTCCCGGGATGCTCTTCGAGGCCTTCGGCTTCGAGTATGTCGGGCCGATCGACGGCCACCGCCTCGACCTGCTCATCGAGACCCTCACCAACGTCAGCAAGCTCGAGGGGCCGGTGATGATCCACCTGGTCACCAAGAAGGGGAAGGGCTATCCGCCGGCGGAGAGCGACCCGGCGCGCTTCCACGGCGTCGGCCCCTTCGACCCCGCCACCGGGGCATCGCGCGAGAGCAAGGGCGGTCCGCCCAGCTACACCGGGGTTTTCGGCAAGACCCTGATCGAACTGGCCGAAAAAGATCTGCGCATCGTCGCCGTCACTGCGGCCATGCCCGAAGGGACCGGCCTGCAGGGCTTCGCCGCCCGCTACCCCGAGCGCTTCTTCGATGTCGGCATTGCCGAGCAGCACGCGGTGACCTTTGCCGCCGGCCTGGCTGCGCACGGGCAGCGCCCGGTGGTGGCGATCTACTCGACCTTCCTGCAGCGGGCCTACGACAGCCTGATCCACGACGTCTGCCTGCAGAAGCTGCCGGTGCTTTTCGCCATCGACCGCGGCGGTTTGGTCGGTGCCGACGGGCCGACCCACCACGGTTCCTTCGACCTCTCCTACCTGCGGCCGATCCCCAACCTGACCATCATGGCCGCCCGCGACGAGCATGAGCTGCGCCGTGGCCTAGTCACCGCCCTCGGCCACGACGGCCCCTTCGCCCTGCGTTACCCGCGCGGTGCCGGCAGCGGCTGCGACCTCAGCCAGGCTGTCGAGCCTCTGGCCATCGGCCGGGGGGAGAAACTCCGCGACGGGGGCGATGTGCTGCTCTGTGCGGTGGGCACCGGCGTCTCTGCCGCCCTGGCGGCCGCGGAACAGCTGGCCGCGGAGGGAATCGACGCTGCGGTGATCGATGCCCGTTTCATCAAGCCGCTGGACGGCGAGCTGATCTGCGCAGAGGCGCTGCGCACCCACAGGGTGGTGACCGTCGAAGAAAATGCCCGCATGGGCGGTTTCGGCTCGGCGGTCCTCGAATGTTTCTCCGACCGGGGGATCAGTCTGCCGGTGCTGCGCCTTGGCCTCCCCGACCGCTACGTCGAGCAGGGGAGCCAGGAGGAACTGCGCGCCCGCCTGCAGATCGACGCCGCCGGCATCGCCGCTCAGGTCAAGGAATTCCTGGCCCCACCGGCCTGATTGTCAACCCTGTTTCTTGCGGCGGTTGACAATGGGCGCCGCTTGTTGCTAACGTCCGCCCATGGACGCCCCTCTCTACAGCCTGCGCATGCGCGCCGCCGCCGGCGGTGCGCATCTCAGCGGCGCCGAGCGTATCGCCGCAGGGGCTGAACTCCCCGCACTCAGCGCCGAGATGGTCAGCCGTGCCCTGGCCGCCGGCGCCGCTCCCGACGAAATTTCCTGCCGCATCGATCGCCTCGCCGCGACTCTCCCTCGCCTGCAGCTCCCCGACATCACCACCTGGCAGCTCCCCGACTGGCGGACCGGCCGCGACTGTGCGCGGACGCTGCTCTGCCGTGCCGGGGTCTCGGCGCCGGCTGCCGAGGCCGCACTAAGCTGGCTGGCGTCGGGCGCGGCCCCGGGTGGCGCAGTGATGCGCGGGGCGATGATCGTCGATGCCCTGAGCGGCGCCCGGCTCGAGGCCGATCCGGCCCGCGGCGTCCGCGTCAGTCGCATGGATCTGGATCCGGCGGCTCGACCGACGATTCTGGGCGCACTGGCTGCCGCCGGGCTGGGCCACCCCCGGGTCGCCGAAGCCTGGGTGCTGGCCGGCAAGGTCCTCCAGGCCCCGGGGATCGTCGCCGAACTGTGCTGGTCGGATGACCCGCACTACCTGAACGGCTATGTCGCCGACCCCCGCCACGGCTACCAGCGCCTCTCTCCCCTCAAGGCTCCCGGGGACCGGCACGGCGGACGCGCCCTGTTCGTCGCCGCCGACGGTTTCGACCTGGCAGCCTTCCGCACCTTCCTCGAGGGCCGGCCACTGCTCTTCGACCGGGCCGGAACGATCGCCTCGCCGCGTCCCTGGAGTCCCTGATGGAAGGCTGGCGAAGGGAACTGGAGGAACTCGAGCGGACCGGCATGCGCCGCACCCTGCGCACGGTCGACGGGGTGGGGCCGCGGGTCACCGTCGACGGCCGCGACGTCCTGCTTCTCTGCTCCAACAACTACCTCGGCCTGGCCGGCCACCCGGCGCTGATCGAGGCGGCCGCTGCCGCCACCCGCCGTCACGGGGCCGGCTCCGGCGCGAGCCGGCTGGTCTCAGGGACTCTGCCCCCGCACGCCGCCCTCGAGGAGCGCCTCGCCGCCTTCAAGGGGAGCGAGGCGGCACTGCTCTTCAACAGCGGCTTCGCTGCCAACACCGGGATCCTCCAGGGGCTCTTCGGCCCCGACGACACGATCTTCTCCGACGCTCTCAACCACGCCTCGCTGATCGACGGCTGCCGGCTGAGCCGGGCCCGCACCCTGGTCTATCCGCACGGCGATACCGCCGCCCTCGAAGCGCTCCTGGCCGACGAATCAGCGCAGCGCCGGGGCCGCTGGCTGATCGTCAGCGACGGGGTCTTCAGCATGGACGGCGACGTCGCCCCGCTGGCCGAACTCTGCCGCCTCAAGGAGCGCTATGACGCGCTGCTCATGGTCGACGACGCCCACGGCACCGGGGTGCTCGGGGCGACCGGGCGCGGGACCGCGGAGCACTGCGGCTGCCTTGGCCGCATCGACCTGCAGATGGGCACCCTCGGCAAGGCCCTGGGTGGCGCCGGGGCCTACCTGGCCGCCCCGCGGGTGGTCATCGACACCCTGGTCAACCGCAGCCGGCCGCTGATCTTCTCGACCAGCCTCCCCCCCGGGGTGCCGGCCGCGGCCCTGGCCGCCCTCGATCTGGTCGAAGCCGACGAAGGGGCGCAGCTGCGCCGCCGCCTGGCCGCCAACCGCGAGCTCTTCGCCGCCCGCCTGCGCACGGCCGGTCTCGATCTGTTGACCAGCGCTACGCAGATCGTCCCGGTGCTGGTCGGCGAGCCGGCACCGACCATGGCGATCACCCGCCGCCTGCTGGAGGCCGGCATCTTCCTCCAGGGAATCCGCCCGCCGACCGTCCCTGCCGGGACCTGCCGGCTGCGGGCCACGGTGATGGCCACCCACGATCCCGGCGAGCTGTGCGCGGCTGCCGATCTGATCGCCGCCGCCTGCCGGGACGAATCGCGATGACTGTGCACCGCCACGCGCTTGCCGATGGCCGGACCCTGGCCTGGCGCGAAACTGGGAGCGGTCCGCCGCTGGTCCTCCTCCACGGCTGGTCCCTCTCCGGGGCCGCTTTCGCCGGCCTCGACGAACAGCTTCCCGGTTTTCGCCTGCTCTGTCCGGATCTTCCCGGCCACGGTGCCTCCTCGCCCGTGAGCGCAGCGACTTTCGCCGCCCTGGCCGATGACCTCGCCGACTGGCTGGAGGCTGCGGTCCCCGGAGAGGAATTGGTTCTCGGCGGCTGGTCCCTGGGGGGGATGGCCGCCCTGGAACTGGCCGCCCGCGGCAGTCTGCCGCTGCGCCGCCTCCTGCTTTTCGCCACCACGCCGCGCTTCACTGCGGCTGCCGACTGGCCCTGGGGGCTCCCCGTCGGGCAGGTCCAGGCCCTGCGTCGCAACCTGGCCCGGCGCTTCGAACCCACCCTCGGCGACTTCTTCTCCCTGACCTTTGCCGAAGGGGAGGCCGATGCCGCCCTGCTGCGCACCCTTCGTGGCAGCGCGATACGACCCGGCGGCCTCCCCGATGCGGCCAGCGCCGCCGCTTTGCTCGACCTGCTGGCCGTTCAGGACCAGCGCCCCCTGCTGGCCGCAATCGACTGCCCGACCCTGGTGGTGCACGGCGCCTGCGACCGGATTGCTCCGGCGGGGGCCGGGGAGGCCATGGCCGCGGCCCTGCCGCGCGCTGCCTGGCACCTGCTGGCCGGGGCCGGTCACGCCCCGCTGTGGACCCGGCCGGCCGAATGTGCCGCCCTGATCCGGGATTTCTGTGCATGACCCCCTTTACCCCCCTGGACCACGGTACCGTCCGCGCCCACTTCTCCGCTCACGCCGGTGACTACGATCGCTACGCTGTCGTCCAGCAGCGCGCGGTGGAGAAACTCGCCGCCACCCTTGCGGAACAGCGCCTCCCCGCCGGTCTGTGCCTGGATGTCGGCACCGGCACCGGGGCGCTGGCCAGGACCCTGGCCGGGACTGTCATCAGGGGCGGCTTTGTCCTTTGCGACCTGGCCCACGGCATGACCTGCACGGCGGCCGGGAGCCTCCCCGGGGCCCTGTCCTGCGATGCGGACGCGCGTCATCTCCCCTTCAAAAACGGCTGCTTCGCGACCGTGGCCTCAAGCAGTGTCTACCAGTGGGTCAGCGACCTGCCGACGGCCTTCGCCGAGGTGGCGAGGGTCCTCCGCCCCGGCGGCTGCTTTGCCCTCTCTCTCTTCGGCGAACAGACCCTGTGCGAACTCCGTGATAGCCATCGTCGGGCCGTCCGCGAATGTGCCGCCGGCGGCCACTCCCACGTGCAGAATTTCCCGGCGGCCGCTGAAGTGAGTGCCGCCCTGGAGGCGGCGGGATTGAGCTGCCGGAGCTTCAGCACCTACCCCGATATCGACTGGCACCCCGACGTCCCCGCCCTGCTGCGCCGGCTCAAGCAGATCGGCGCGGGCAACGCCGCCGCCGGCCGCCCGAGGGGGCTGGCCTCCCGGCAGGTGATGACACGCATGATCGAAATTTACGAGGCCGACCATCGCCAGGATGGGGGGATCCCCGCGACCTACGAGGTGATCAGCGCAATTGCGGTAAAGGAGGGGTAGGGCGAAGGTACTGCCGGAGAGGGGGCGGGACGGTTAAGTTTGCGCTCACTCGACGTGGAGGATGGCGCATTTGAGGTAGTCGGTTTCCGGGCAGGCCGGGCGGACCGGGTGGTCGGCGGCCTGCCCGCGCATTTCCGCCAGGCGCACGGTGCGGCGGGCCTGCCCGGCAGCCTGGGCGATGAGGGCGAGGAAGGTCGGCCGGTCGAGATGGTGCGAGCAGGAGCAGGTGACCAGGGTGCCGCCCGGGGCGACCATCTCCAGGGCCCGGCGGTTGACGGTCAGGTAGCCTTTTTTCCCCTCCTCGAAATGGCGACGGCTCTTGATGAAGGCCGGCGGGTCGAGAACCACGGTCTGGTAATGGGTCCCGCGCTGTTCGCGCAGGAAGTCGAAGACATCGGCGGCGACGAAGCGGCAGGTGTCGCCCAGGCCGTTGGCTTCGGCGTTGGCGCCGGCCTGGCGGACGGCGGCCGCCGAGGCATCCACCCCGGTGACCCGGCCGGCCCCGTAGCGGCCGGCGTGCAGCGACCAGGCGCCGGCGTAGCAGAAGAGGTCGAGAACCTCGCCGCCGGGCGGGACCAGGCCGTCCAGGCGGCGGCAGTTCTCGCGCTGGTCGAGGAAGAGCCCGGTTTTCTGCCCGCCGAGGACGTCGACGGTGAAGGTCAGGCCGTTGATTGCCGCGCCCACCGGCTCGGGGGCGCTGCCGTAGAGCATCTCGGTGGTGCGCGGGAGCCCCTCCAGTTCGCGGGCCGGGCTGTCATTGCGGGCGACGATCGCCCGCGGCGACCAGACCTCGCGCAGCGCCTCAACCACCAGTTCGCGGCGCGCCTCCATCCCCCGGGTCAGCAGCTGGACCACCAGCACGTCGGCGTAGCGGTCGACCACCAGCCCCGGCAGGCCGTCCCCCTCGCCGTGGACCAGGCGCAGGGCCTCGCTTTCGGCCTTGAGGGACTGCCGGTACTCCTGCGCCCGGGTAAAGAGACGGGTGTAAAAGGCGGCCTCATCGATCGACTCCCGTCGACCGGTGAGAATCCTGGCAGCGATCAGAGAATGGGGGTTGTAGTAGCCTGTGCCGAGATAACGCCCGTCGGCGGCTGCGACCTCCACGG
>CAYQLP010000066.1:0-7370 GCA_964418505.1 uncultured Geobacteraceae bacterium
TCAGCGGCGGCTGGAAGATGCGCATCGCCCTGGCCGGCATCCTCACCGTCAACCCCGACGTCCTGCTCCTCGATGAGCCGACCAACCATCTCGATGTCGAGTCGATCGTCTGGCTCGAGGAATGGCTGGCCAGCGAGTTCAAGGGCGCGCTGCTGATGACCAGCCACGACCGCGACTTCATGAACCGGCTGGTGACGCGGATCGTCGAGGTGGCCAACGGGACGATCACCACCTACGGGGGCAACTACGACTTTTACGAGCGGGAGCGGGAGATCCGCCGCGAGCAGCTGCTGGCCAGTCACCGACGGCAGCAGGAGATGCTCGAAAAGGAGGAGGAGTTCATCGCCCGCTTCGCCGCCCGGGCCTCGCACGCGGCGCAGGTCCAGTCACGGGTCAAGAAACTGGACAAGATCGAGCGCATCGAGATCCCCGCCGAGCAGAGGCTGATCCGCTTCGAGTTCGCCGAGCCGCCGCGCAGCGGCGACGATGTCTTCCGTATCGAAGGGCTGGGGAAGAACTGGGAGCTGCCGGAGGGCGGGGTGAAATCGGTCTTCGGCGGGGTGTCGGGAAGCGTGCGGCGCGGCGACAAGATCGCCGTGGTCGGTGTCAACGGCGCCGGCAAGTCGACCTTCCTCAAGGTCCTCGCCGGGCAGACCGAACCGACGACCGGCAGCGTGGTCACCGGCGCCAACGTCAGCATCGGCTATTTCAGCCAGCACGCCATGGAGATCCTCGACCCGCGCAAGAGCGTCTTCGAGACCGTCCAGGACGCCATGCCCACCGCCACCATCGGCGTGCTGCGCAACCTGTGCGCAGCCTTCCTCTTCCAGGGCGACGACGTCGACAAGCGCATCGACAAGCTCTCCGGCGGCGAGAAGAGCCGAGTGGTGCTGGCGACGCTGCTGGCCCGGCCGCTGAACCTGCTGATCCTCGACGAGCCGACCAACCACCTGGATATCCAGTCCCGCGAGATCCTCCTCGAGGCCCTGAAAAAGTTCGCCGGCACGGTCCTGCTGGTCAGCCACGACCGCCACTTCCTGCGCCTGCTGGTCACCCGGGTCTTCGCCATCGACCACGGCGAGATGATCCCCTACGAGGGGGATTACGACTACTACCTGTACAAGAGCGGGCTGAAGGGCTAGCGGGGAGTCGCCGGCAGGCGGAGGACGATGCGCGGGAACACGTCGCCCTCCTCCTCCAGGCAGCGGCGGGCCGCGCCGATCAGTTCCGCCACCTCAATGCCCAGGTAGACCCCGTCGGCCGCGGCCAGCTTCGCACAACCGCTCTCGGTCAGCGAGAGTGCGCCCCGCAGCGAACCGCAGACCCGCTTGAGCTGCGCGGCCGCCAGCTGGATCAGCCCCTGGACGAAGACCCCGCACGGTGTCTCCCTCCCCCCGGCGGCCTGCCAGACCACCTCGAAAGCCTCGTGCACCTCCCACCAGTAGCCATGATTGAACAGGTCGACCCCATAGAGATAGGGCTCGCAGGTCGCCCAGTCGCCGGCGCCGAAAGCGGCGAGGTACTCCTCGTCGGCCGAGTAGGAATGACCCGCCGGATCGTTGCGCGGATGGGGGAGAGTCGCCGCCCCCTGAAAGGGAACGTAGCGATAGGGCGGGAAAGGCCGCGAGCTGTAGCGAGGCGGCAAGCCTTGAGGGGCTGGCGGCATTTTCGTCTCCTGACTTGTTACGGCTGTCTTTCCTGCTCACCTGGTTCAGCGGTTAATGAAGGGCATCATCGACGCCGGATAGCGATCTCCTGCCGCCACCCCCTTGGGCAGCCCCTGCGTCCCCAGTCGTTTCGTCTTCATCTTGAGCTCTCCCTTCTCAGGCGTTTTTTTCAGCCACTACGCAGCGGATGCCCCCCTCCTTGATGCCGGGGCGGAAACAGCCGTTGCAGGACATGCACTTGGCCGGTGCGGTGTCGCCGGCCTGCCAGGGTCGTCTGGATGATGTCATGGGAATTGGCTTTCGCCCCGCCCTCCCGCCGGGAGACAGAGTCTTGCTGTTTCCGCTGCCTCCCGGTACGATCAGCGAATATTCCTGGCAAGCCCAGCCACGAAGAGCGGCAGCCTCATTTCCCACGACGCTGAAAGGTACTGCAATGCGACAGCTCTCCCCCGATACGGAACGGCCCAGCCGCACCCAACGAAAGCTGGCGGCCGAGGCGGTGGTTGACGTAGCTCATCAGATCGCTGCGCTCCCTGAACCCGCCTTCAAGGGACTGCCGCTGCCGAAAGAACTGCGTGTCGAATTCGAACAGGCGCGCAAAATGAAAGCCTGTGCCGCACGCGCACGACAGTTGCGGCACCTTGCCGGGGAACTGCGTGACGACGATGAGCTGCTCGCCGCTTTGAACTCAGCTCTGAGCGGCAAGCGCCGGTTAAGTCGAGAGGATGCACTCCGCTTCCGGCAACGCGAAGAGTTGCGCGAGCGCCTGCTCGACCCGCAGCACGGCAGCGTGCTTCTTGGCGGCCTGGAACAAAGCGCCCCTGCTCTCGACCACGCGGCTCTTCGCGAGCAGGTCGAGCTCTACCGGCGTACCGGTGAAAAACGCTACTACCGGGCGATCTTTCGGTTGCTGGAACAAGCGGGGCTTCCAGGGGGGAATCCCTGACAGCCCCCGGCTTGGCAGGCGACGGCTTGTCCGCCATCCTGCGGGTAATCCAAGCTCCGGGACTGTCAGGGCCAGGCGCGGTCAGTGAAAAATCGGACCGTTGGCACCGCCTGAGGAGGCGGCCGGCACGGCGACGGTCACCGTAACCAAGTAGGTCTCGGCAGGACTGCCCGAGTTCCATGGCTGGGCGTAGGCCAGGCGCAGCTGCGCACTCCCCGCCTGGGCGGCGCGGAAGACGAAGCGGTCGCTCCCGCCGCCCCCGCTCACCCCCGGCGCAGCGGGATTGGGGAAATAGACCGCCCCACCCTGCTGAACCAGCACCGGCCCCGCCTCGTCGGCCACTGACCAGCTGAAGCCGGTGGTGGGGTTGCCGGGGAGGGTCACCGTCAGCAGGTCGCCGCTGCCCAGCGTGACAGTGCTGCCGTTGTCCGCCTCCACCAGGTGGCTGATGCCGGCGGCAACACCGATCTCCCCGCTGATGATCTTCGCTGCGGCGGCATCGGCCGCCGCCCGGTACGGCGCGACCGCCGGGTTCGACAGGGCGTAGCCGACACCGCCGCGGGCCAGGTCGTAGCGCTGCACGCCGGTCACCGGGGTCCCGTGGGCCACCCCAGCGATCACCTCGTAAACGGCCAGGTCCACGCGCTTGAGCATCGAGGTCAGGATCACCTCCCTGACCTCAGCCAGCGACGGCATGCTGTACTGGTCGCTGTCCACGCCGATCCCCCACAAGCCCTGCCCCGCCCCCCCGGCGTCCTGAAGTGCCGTGAAGACCCCCAGGTTGGACCCGCCGGCCGCGGCATAGACCACGTCAGTGCCGCCGGTCAGCAGGGCCTCCGTCGCCTGGGCGCCCAGTGCGGGATTGTTCCACACGCTGTCGTCGCTGCCGTCGCCGAGGTAGCGCGACGTGATGCGCAGCCCCGGCCTGGTCTCCAGGGCCCCCTGCCAGAAGCCGGCCTCGAAGGCTCGAATCAGAGGGATGTCCATGCCGCCGACGAAACCGAGGTGTTCACGGGCCGATGCCGAAGCGGCGATCACCCCGGCCAGGTAGGAGCCCTGCTCGGCCGAGAAGAGGATCCCGGCGAGGTTGTCAGCGCTGACCTCGCTGTCGATGAGGGCGAAGGAGGTCTGCGGGAAGGCCGCCGCCACCTCCGCCGCCACCGCGGCGTAGCTGCTGCCCAGGACGATCACCGGGTTGCAGCCGGCGGCTGCCAACTCCCACAGACGCTCGCGGCGCACCTCGGCGATCTCGCCGCTGGCCGCCGTCGATTCGACCAGGCGCAGAGCGAATTCCTTGCGGGCCGCCTCGACGCCCGCGTAGGCCGCATCGTTGAAGCTGCCGTCCCCCCGCCCGCCGCTGTCGTAGGCCAGCCCGACCTTGAGATGAGAGGAACCGTTGTCGCAGGCCGCCGCCAGCAGGGCGAAGAGCGCCAGCGACAGGATCAGCGCCAGATATCTGAACATGATGACCTCCCGGGACGGAAGCTGTCGCTCCCGGCACCTGAACGAATTTCCGTCACAATGGGGCAGAACAGCGCAGGGCGCAAGGAATAAGCGCTCCACGCCGATAGATCCTGTGCAACACCTCACCCTGTTCATCTGCCGTATACGGCAACTATCTAGCGCATATTCATTCGATACACCCCGCCTTGATTCACTAAATCGTTTGATTTCGTAAACTTAACGCCTAAGAAAGGGAGTTCGACGCTCATCGCCGCATGTTTTTTTATACGTCCGCCACTTCAACAGCCATCACGCGTTCTCCAGAACAAAAAATATTCAATAGCGATTCCGAGTGCTTACAAGAAAAGATTACCGGCTTCTCAGATTTGGCACGGCTGATGCTTTCTATGTGGGCAACTAAGCAAAAAGAAGGAGAAGGCCATGTTAACCTCAAGTCTGCTCGGATACCTCTTCCTCGGCTTCTTCGCCGTGATCATCGCCTGCCAGGTGGTCCCCGCCGTGATGCTCGCCGTCGGTCTGATCAAAGGGCTCGTTTCGGTCGGCCGCACCAGCTCGGACACCAGCCGCTGATTACCTGAACCTCTCGAAAGGAGACCCGCCATGTTCGCCCGCACCTTCGCCATCGCAGCAGTCCTCAGCGTTGCCTCCACCCTCCCCGCCCTGGCCGCTAGTGGTCGCACCGACTCCAGCGGTGTGCTGGTGGGGATCTTCCTCGGCTTCTGCGCCCTCATCGTCGTCATGCAGCTGGTCCCGGCGATCCTCATGCTGGTCGGCATGGTCAAAGGTGTCCTCTCCGCCCGCCACACCAGCCATGCCCACGTCTCCAGCCGCAGCTAGGCAAAGAAGGCAACGAGGAGGCTGTCATGAGCGCCCATGGAATCCTGATCGCCGACGAGAACCTGGCCAGCCGCAGGCAGCTGGCCGGCCTCCTCAGCGGCGCCGGCTACGAGGTCGAGGCCCCGACCTCGCTGGCCGGGGCGCTGCTGGGGATCCTGAAGAAGACCGTCAAGGTCGTGGTGTTGAGCAGCCGCTTCGACCACCTGCTCGCCACCGAGGTGATCCCGGTGCTCAAGAAGTGCAACCGCGATCTGAGGATCATCCTGGTAGCCAGCGAACTGCCGGCGGCGGCGCTGCGCAAAGCGCGCGAAGAGGGCGTCTTCTACCACGCCCTGCCACCCGAGCAGGCCGAGGATGTCGAGGAGCTGCGCCAGGCGGTTGACTGCGCGATGCACCAGAAGGGGTGAGAAAGCGCCTGCTGGGTGCGGGCAACGATGACGGGGTCAAACACACGAGCCGCGCGGAATGCGCGGCTCGTGGCGTCTACAGCGGCGCTGACGCCCTCCTGCTCGGCGATTAGCCATTCAACAGCTCTCTTGACTTGCGGTTTATGTGTGTTTACACATTGCGGCAGGTAATCAAACCATGCAGGGGGAACGGACCATGACAAACGGGACTCGCCGCGATTTCGACAAGGCCGCTGCCGGCTGGGACGACAACCCCCGCCGCCGACAACTGGCCGCGGCCGTGAGCGCGGCAATCAGCGCTGACGTCCCCCTCCAGCCGGGGATGCAGGCCCTCGAATACGGCTGCGGGACGGGCCTGTGCGGGCTGCAACTGGCCGGCGAGATCGGTCACCTGACGGCGGTCGACAGTTCAGCGGGGATGCTCGCGGAGTTGGCGAAGAAAGTCGCCTCCCTTGGGCTGGGCAACGTGACACCGCGCGTTGTCGCGCCCGAGGACAGGGAGCTAACCGCAGAGTCTTACGACCTGGTATTCTCCTGCATGGTTCTGCACCACGTCGTCGACATCCGAACTCTGCTGCAAGATATTGCGACAGCGTTAAAACCAGGGGGCTTCGTCGCTCTCGCCGACCTGGAGTGCGAGGACGGGACCTTTCACGACGACCCCACGGGGGTTGCCCACCACGGTTTCGTGCCGGACGACCTGATCGCCATCCTGCAGCAGGCAGGTTTCATCGACCTTTCGGCCCGGACCGTTCACACCATCCGTAAGGAGCGAGACGATAGTGCAAAGCTGTACCCGATCTTCCTGGTCGTAGGAAGGAAGGGTTAAGCGCATCGGACTCGTTTGATTCTTGGCAACTGAGGATTGACTTTCCCAAGAACCCACCTTATTGTGTATATACACACAACAAAAAAAGGAGGATTCACCATGAAAGTCTGTTTCCCCGTCGCCCAGAATCACGGCCTGGAGAGCAGGGTCTTCAATCACTTCGGTTCCGCCCCCATCTTCCTGGTGGTCGAGACCGGGGACCGCACCATCAGCGAGGTGATCAATCGCGACCTTGGGCACCATCATGGCGCCTGCCAGCCGCTCAAGGCTCTGGGCGGCACGAGCGTCGACGCCGTGGCGGTGGGCGGCATCGGGGCCGGCGCCCTCTCCGGCCTGACCCGGGCCGGTCTCAAGGTCTACCAGGCGCAGAAGGGCACGGTGGCCGACAACCTGGCCCAGCTGGCCGCCGAGGGACTCCCCGAACTGACCGCACAGCAGGTCTGCGGCGGCCACGGTCATGGGCATGGCTGCGGGCACTGAGCGGCAGGCCGCCCCCGATCGCAGACACAGGGACGCTCATGTACACTGACATTGTCATGGACCATGTCGCCAACCCGCGCAATATCGGGGTGATCGAGGATGCGAGCGTGGTGGTGCGGGCCGGCGATCCGGAGTGCGGCGATGGCCTGCTGATCTTCCTGAAAATCGATAACGGAATGATCGTCGACTACAAGTACAAGATCTACGGCTGCGGGGCGGCGATTGCCACCTCGTCGATCGCCAGCGAGATGGCAATCGGAAAAAACCTGGAAGAGGTCCTGGCGATCACCCCGGAAGGGATCGCCGGGGCCCTGGGCGGACTGCCGGAGGAGAAGATGCACTGTTCCAACCTGGCCGCCGGCGCCCTGCATGCCGCTATCAACCATTGGCTGGCCAAATGTCGCGAAGAGGCGCAGCCGCAACCCGGCTGAGCAGGCCGGCAGCATGGACAGACTCGCCAGAGAGATGGTTGAGTGGCGGGATCATTGCCCTGCCCGGCCTCTACTTGATTAGGCAGGCGCTCTGGGTCGTCAGCCGAGATCGAACACGAGCACTTCCGCTTCCTCCGTGGCGGTGATCACCAGCCACTCCTCATCGCTCGCCGCAACTCCGTCACCCTGCTCCGACAGGCTCCCTGGTCGGCATGGCCACGCTCCCCTGCTTTGCGAATGCGCACCATGTCTCGGCTCCTTTCCGGTACAGACGCCAGCCCGCCAGCTCCGCTCCGGACCGGGAGTGTG
>CAYQLP010000067.1:0-6137 GCA_964418505.1 uncultured Geobacteraceae bacterium
TGCGCATGAAGGACCAGGCGATCGTCTGCAATATCGGCCACTTCGACAACGAGATCGACGTCGCCTCCCTGGAGCAGTACCGCTGGGAGGAGATCAAGCCGCAGGTCGATCACGTCATCTTCCCCGACGGCAAGCGCATCATCCTGCTGGCCAAGGGGCGGCTGGTCAACCTCGGCTGCGCCACCGGCCACCCCTCCTTCGTCATGAGCTCCTCCTTCGCCAACCAGACCATCGCCCAGATCGAGCTCTTCACCCATCCCGAGCGCTATCCGGTCGGCGTGCATACCCTTCCCAAGCATCTCGACGAGAAGGTGGCCCGTCTGCAGCTGGCCCGCCTCAACGTCAGCCTGACCACCCTCAGCGCCGAGCAGGCCGCCTACATCGGGGTCCCGGTGGAGGGGCCGTACAAGAGCGAACATTACCGGTACTGATACCTGAACATCCGCCAACGCAAAGCGCCCCGCTCGATCGAGCGGGGCGCTTTGCGTTGTGCCGCCGGCAGCCGGCCGGCTATTCTTCCGTGCGCAGGAAGAGCCAGGCACCGATGAGCAGGAGGAGGAGGTTGGCCGCCCAGGCGGCGACCGGCAGGGGGAGCAGGCGGGCGGTACCGAGGGCCATGCCGACGGCCTGCAGCAGGATGTAGAGGACGAAGACCGCCAGGCTTAAGGCCACACCGATGCCGAGGGTCGCCTGGCGGCCGCGCTGCAGGGCGAAGGGGACGCCGAGGAGGATGACGATCAGCGGCATCAGGCTCTGGGCGAGGCGGAAGTGCAGCTCGGCGCGGTAGCGCTGCACATCTCGCCCCTGTCCGCCGAGCCGCTCGGTCAGCTGCCAGAGCTCGCTGAGACTGAGCTCCGCCGGCAGGGCCCAGACGTCGCGCAGTTCCTCCGGCGAGTAGCCGAGGTCCACCTCGAGCGCCTCCTGGCGGCTGAACCCGCTGACCCCTCCCTGCGGGGAGAAGCGCCGCTCGCTGACCTCGCGGAGGAGCCAGCGGTGATCGTCGAGATGGATCGCGGAGCCCGCCTCGAGTCGGCGCTGTGGGCGGAAATTCGCTCCGCTTTCGATCAGGGTCACGCCGCGAATCTCGCCGCGTTCAGGGAAGGCCTTGGCAACGCTGAGGAAACCCTGGCTGTTGCGGAGGTAGAGGTCGCGGCTGACCTCCTCGCGGGCCGGCTTGCCTCCTGGTTTGGCCGCCAGGATATAGCGGGCCTCGCGATTGGACCACGGCGCCAGCCAGCCGTTGGCGCCCAGCATGACCAGGCACAGCAGCAGGCCGCAGGCGAAGAGCGGTCGGGTGGTCTGCCAGAAGCTCACCCCGCCGCCGCGCAGGGCGGTGAGCTGCTGGGTGCGCGACAGCTGGCCGATGGTGGTGAAGGCGGCGAGCAGCAGGGCCATCGGCAGCGTCTGAGTGATCATCAGCGGCAGCTTGAGGAGCGGGTAGTAGAGGTAGTCGAGGAAGGCGGCGCCGTTGCCGATGAAGTCGTCGACCCGCTCGATGAACTCGATCAGGCCGTAGAGCCCGACCAGCACCGCCAGCATCAAGGCCAGCTGGCGCAGGAAGCAGGTCAGCAGGTAACGGTCAAGAATGCGCATGGCGGGCTTTCAGCTTGTGGAGGGCCCGGATGCACTGCTCGCTCCAGGCCAGCAGCGGGGCGGGGCGTTCCAGCGCGCTCTGGCGCAGCAGCCAGGCGGCGGCGGCGAAGCAGAGCAGGTGAGGAAGCCAGCAGCCGAGCAGCGGGTGGAGGCTGACCTCCACGGTCAGGATCTTGGCCAGCGAGGTCAGCAGGTAGTAGCCGAGATAGATCAGCAGGCCGATGACGAAGCCGCCGCCGCGCCCGGAACGCTGCGAGAAGGTGCTGAAAGGGAGGGCCAGCAGGGCGAAGAGCAGCGGTGCCAGGGGAGCGCTGAGGCGGCCGTGCAGCTCGCCGCGGGCCTGGCGGGCCGCACCGCTGTCACCCCCGGCCAGTTCCCACAGCTCCGCGGTTGCCACTTCCCCCGGTTTCGGGCCCTTGCGTTTCGGTGCGGCGCTGAGTTCCGCCGTGCTCGGGCTGATCTCGTAAGTGGAGAAGCCGATCACCTGGTAGATGTCCTCGCTGCTCCTCTGGCGGTGGATGCTGCCGTTGCGCAGCTGCAGGGTCACCGACTGCTCCTGCGGGTTGCTGTGCAGGATCCCCCGCTCGGCGAAGAAGAGCAAGGGGACGCCCTCCTGCTGCTCAACGATGAAGACCCCTTCCAGCTCGCCGCTGCGCGCGTCAAGGGCCTCGGCGTAGATCACCAGGTCCTTGAACTGCTTGAAGAAAACCTGCGGCTGCAGGCCGATGCCGACCTGCTTGCTGGTAATGTCGAAGAGCGTGGCGAGGAATTCGCGCTTCGCCCAGGGGGTCAGCCAGACGCTGGCCACCAGCGTCAGCACGCTGCAGAATGCGGCCAGCAGCAGGACCGGGCGGGCCATGGCGGCCAAGCCGATCCCCCCGGCCTTGAGCGCCACGATCTCGCCGTCGGCGGAGAGGCGGCCAAGGCCGAGCATGATCCCCATCAGGAAGGAGAGGGGGATGATGATCACCAGCAGCGGCGGCAGAGAGGTGCCCAGCAGGCGGAGGATATCGCCGACCGCCACCCCCTTGCCGATCACCAGGTCGGCGAGCGGCACCAGGCGCCCCGCCACCAGCACCAGGGTGAAGATCACCAGGCAGATGGCGGTGGGGACGAGGACCTCGCGGGCCAGGTAGCGATTGATCAGGGAGGGGGACATGGCGCGTCATCATAGTGCAGCCGGGCCGCCGCTGTAAACCGGCTTGTCGGCAAAAACCCCTTGATTTCGCGGGAAAGCCCGTGGTATAGAGCCGAGCTGTCCCAAATTCGCACGCTCCCCGACCTGCGCGCGGGTGCCCGGTTCCCCGGGCCGCCGCCAGGGATGACGGGGGCGGAGGCCCAAACCACCGCACAAGGAGAGAAAAATGTCCCAGATCAGCATGAAGCAGCTGCTTGAGGCCGGCGTTCACTTCGGCCACCAGACCCGGCGCTGGAACCCGAAGATGAAACCCTACATCTTCGGCGCCCGCAACGGCATCTATATCATCGACCTGCAGAAGACCGTGCGCTACTTCCGCACCGCCTACGGCTTCCTGCGCGACACCGCGCAGACCGGCGAGAAGGTCCTCTTCGTCGGCACCAAGAAGCAGGCCCAGGAAGCGATCTTCGAAGAAGCCGCGCGTTCCGGGCAGTTCTTTGTCAACAACCGCTGGCTGGGCGGCATGCTCACCAACTTCTCCACCATCAAGCGCAGCATCGACCGTCTCAAGAAGATCGAAGCCATGTCCCAGGACGGCACCTTCGACCTGTTGACCAAGAAGGAAGTGCTGCAGCTCAATCGCGAGAAGGACAAGCTCGAGAAGACTCTCGGCGGCATCAAGGGGATGAACCGCCTGCCCGGCGCCATCTTCGTCATCGACCCGAAGAAGGAGAACATCGCCGTCAAGGAAGCCCGCAAGCTGGGCATCCCGGTGGTGGCGGTGGTCGATACCAACTGCGACCCCGACGAGATCGACTACATCATTCCCGGCAACGACGACGCCATCCGCGCCATCCGCCTCTTCGCCCAGAAGATGGCCGATGCCTGCCTCGACGGCGCCGCCGCCCGCGAGGTCGACCTGCGCGCCGACGAGCAGCAGATGGCTGCCGCGGCGGAAGCCGCCGTGGTCGCGCCGGCCGCGGAGGAAGCTGCCCCCGCTGTCGAAGCCTGACCTTCCGTACCGGGTGAATCCAGGGCGGCCCGTGAACGGGCCGCCTTTTTACCGCCCCCCCCGCGGGCGCAAGACCCTCACACTATCCGCCACTGAACCGATAAAAGGAGACCCGCCATGGCCAACATCACTGCAGGAATGGTAGCCGACCTGCGCGCCAAGACCGGCGCCGGGATGATGGATTGCAAGAAAGCCCTTGCCGAGACCGACGGCAACATGGAGCAGGCCATCGACCTGCTGCGCACCAAGGGGCTCGCCGCCGCCGCCAAGAAGGCCGGGCGCGTGGCCGCCGAAGGGCTGGTCGCCGTGGCCGGCCAGGGGAACTGCTGCGCGGTGGTCGAGGTCAACTCGGAGACCGACTTCGTCGCCAAGAACGAGGCTTTCCAGGCCTTCGTCGGCGGAGTCGCCGAAGTGGCGCTGGCCAACGCTCCTGCCGATCTCGACGCCCTGCAGGCGCTGCCTTTCCCCGGCACCGGCCGCACCGTCCTCGAGGAGCAGACCCACCAGGTGGCGACCATCGGCGAGAACATCGGCGTGCGCCGCTTCGCCCGCCTGAGCGTCCCCGCCGGGACGGTGGCCAGCTACGTCCATGGCGCCGGCAAGATCGGCGTGCTGGTGGCCCTCCAGACCGACTCGGCCGACGAGCGCGTGGCCGCCCTGGCCCGCCAGCTGGCCATGCACGTCGCTGCCGCCAACCCCCAGTACCTCGAGCGCGGCCAGGTCCCCGCCGAAGTCATCGAGCGCGAGAAGGAAATCTACCGCGTCAAGGCCCGGGAGAGCGGCAAGCCCGACAACATCATCGAGAAGATCCTCGACGGCCAGGTCAACAAGTTCTTCGGCGAGATCTGCCTGATCGAGCAGGCCTATGTCATCGACCCCGATCACAAGGTCGGCAAGGTCGTCGAGGCTCTCGGCAAGGAAATCGGCGCCAAGGTCGAACTGGTCGCCTACAGCCGCTTCCAACTCGGCGAGGGGATCGAGAAGAAGGTTGACGACTTCGCGGCCGAAGTGGCCTCGATGACCAAGTAAAGCCAGACGACAGGAGCCCCCATGTCCGCCACCGCCCCCGCCTACCGGCGGATTCTCCTCAAGCTCAGCGGCGAGGCCCTCGCCGGCCGCCAGGGCTACGGCATCGACCCGGACGTCATCGCCGGCATCGCCGGTGAAGTTCGCGAGGTGGTCGAACTCGGCGTCCAGGTCGCCCTGGTGATCGGCGGCGGCAACATCTTCCGCGGGCTGGCCGCCTCGTCGGCGGGGATGGACCGGGCCAGCGCCGACTACATGGGGATGCTGGCCACGGTGATGAACAGCCTGGCCATGCAGCAGGCCCTGGAAAAGCTCGGCGTGTCGACCCGGGTGCAGTCGGCGATCGAGATGCAGGCCATCGCCGAGCCCTACATCCGCCGTCGGGCGGTCCGCCACCTCGAGAAGGGGCGGGTGGTGATCTTCGGCGCCGGCACCGGCAACCCCTTCTTCACCACCGACACCGCGGCCAGTCTGCGCGCCGCCGAAATCGGCGCCGAGATCATTCTCAAGGCCACCAAGGTCGACGGCATCTACTCCGCCGACCCGGCCAAGGACCCGACCGCCGAGCGCTACACCCGCCTGACCTACCTCGAGGTGCTGCGCCGGGGCCTGCAGGTGATGGATTCCACCGCCACCTCGCTGTGCATGGACAATAACCTGCCGATCATCGTCTTCGACCTCATGCGTCCCGGCAATATCCGCCGGGTGGTCTGCGGAGAGGAGCTCGGCACCCTCGTCAAAGGAGAGTGACGCCATGATCGCCGATCTGAAAAACCGGACCAGGGGAGGGATGGACAAGGCTGTCGAGGCGCTGCGCCGCGACCTCTCCAAGGTGCGCACCGGGCGGGCCTCGGTGGCGATCCTCGACGATGTGCGGATCGACTACTACGGCACGCCGACCCCGCTCAACCAGGTCGGCTCGCTGACCGTCCCCGAGCCGCGCCTGATCACCATCCAGCCCTGGGAGAAGAAGCTGATCCCCGAGATCGAGCGGGCGATCATGAAGGCCGATCTGGGAATCAACCCGACCTCCGACGGCATCACCATCCGCCTGGCCTTCCCGCCGCTCACCGAGGAGCGCCGCAAGGAGATGGTCAAGCAGGTCAAGAAGATGGGCGAGGAGGGGAAGATCGCCATCCGCAACGCCCGTCGCGACGCCAACGAGGCGCTGAAAAAGCTCTTCAAGGACAAGGCGATCGCCGAGGACGACGAGAAACGCGGCGAGAAAGAGATCCAGGAGCTCACCGACGAGTTCGTCGCCCGCATCGACAAGGTGGTGGCCGACAAGGAAAAAGAGCTGCTGGAGATCTGAGGGAGGACGCCATGCTGACCATCAGTGGAGAATGCATCGCCTGCGGGGCCTGCGTC
>CAYQLP010000068.1:0-6103 GCA_964418505.1 uncultured Geobacteraceae bacterium
GGTCACCGTGCCGGACAACGGCACGCTGTCATCCCGATAGAAAGCCCGGAAAACCGGGTTTGTAACCGGGAAATCCATCCGCGCCAGGCAATCCACCTGGGCCGTCCCGTCCGGTCCGACCGCGAACTTGATCTGCCCCAGCCCGCCGGGCAGCGGCGCCACCTTCTTCATCGACGAGGCCCTCAAGATCCGCAAGGACTCCTTCGAAGGGAAGACCTGCCTGGTCTCCGGCTCGGGGAACGTCGCCATCTACACCATCGAGAAGATCAACCAGCTCGGCGGCAAGTGCGTGGCCTGCTCCGACTCCAACGGCGTCATCTATCATGAGAAGGGCCTCGACCTCGCCCTCATCCAGCAGCTCAAGGAAGTCGAGCGCCGGCGCATCGAGGACTACACCAAGTACCACAAGGATGCGATCTACAAGAAGAGCGGCAACATCTGGGAGATCCCCTGCCAGGTGGCCATGCCCTCGGCGACCCAGAACGAGATCAACGGCAAGGATGCCGCGACCCTGGTGAGGAACGGCTGCATCGCCGTCGGCGAAGGGGCCAACATGCCGACCACCCCCGAAGGGGTCAAGGTCTTCCTCGACGCCAAGATCGCCTACGGCCCGGGCAAAGCCGCCAACGCCGGCGGCGTAGCCACCTCGGCCCTGGAGATGCAGCAGAACGCCCAGCGCGACTCGTGGACCTTCGAAGAGACCGAGAGGAAGCTGCAGAAGATCATGCAGAACATCCACCACCTCTGCTACGAGACCTCGGAGGAGTACGGTGCCGTCGGCAACTACGTCCTCGGCGCCAACATCGCCGGCTTCATCAAAGTCGCCGACGCCATGGTCGCCCACGGCCTGGTCTGATCTTCACCGCCTTCGCGCAACGAGTAAAAGGCCCGGCAGCGATGCCGGGCCTTGCTTTTTACCGAGACATGCGAATGATCAACGGCAGAAAAAACCGCATCGCCCGGAGCAGTCCGTCAGCCCTGCCTATTGCTGACCGGGTGGCGTGCCACGCACAGTAAAGGTGGTTTTGCTGGTCGCCATGTCGACAACCGGTAGAGGCGGCACCCTGCTCAACCCGTAAGTCCGTTCCAGGTCGATATCCTTGGGCACCGCGGCAAGAAGAGCCTCTGCCACTTTCTGATCGGCCTGCCGGAAACGCAACTTGACCTCCAGGGTGACCTCTTTGATGCCGTCTGGCAGGTTCATGCCGTAGTAAACGTCTTTATAGCCGCGCGGCGGGATGGTGTCGTGACGGGAGAAGGCCGTTACCACCCAGGGATCGATGGCGAAGTGGAAGTCCGGCCCCATGCCGTCGGAATTGAACATCCGGGTATCCGCTGGCAGCGAGCCATCCGCCTGGACGCTGCCGCTGGTCAGCAGTTCACGCCCGGTTTGATCTTTGGCCGTGACCTCCAGCCACATCTGTCTGACGTTGGTCAGTGAGGTCGGCAGGTTGTGCCCGGCGCGCAGATTCTTGACGCGTACTCTGACTTCAGCCAGGCGGCCATCGTGATAAATCGGGGTCAACTCCAACCCGGCCGCCGATTGGAGGCGTGCCACCGCCATGTGGTACTGCTGCATCATCCCGTCAGCCAGCTCCGGGTTGCCGGCGCGCTGTGCTGCCGCGGACCCCAGGTAGGAAAGCAGGAAGTTGGCACCGTTGAAATAGTGGCGGTAGTCCTTTTTCTCCGGGCGGACGAACTGGTCCGCAGAACGCTTGTACGTTTCGATATCGACCATGTGGCAGTCCTGGCAAAGGATGGCTTTCTGCGCATATGGCCCGTGCTTCCATTCCAGGTAGGTCGCTTCGAGCGGGAAGTGGGCGTCGTAGTGGTAGACCTGGTGGCAGCCGGCGCATAAATCGGCCTGCAAGTGCAGGCTGGATTCCACACAGTCATGGAACCCGCCGCCACACCCTTCGCTGGGCGCCAGCGGGCCGCGCTTGATTAACTGTTGCCCCGCGGTGGTCGCGACTCCGGGGGAGAGAATCAGCGAGGCGTTCTCCGGCTCATGGGAGGGCGTCTGCCAATGGGTGGTGCCGCTCACCGAGTGACAGACATCGCAGGACACTCCCTGCAAGGCGATCGATGAAAGTCCGCTGAGACCCGGCCCCTTGATCTCGCCGGTTACCACGCCCACCGGCGAATGGCATCCTTCGCATTGCCGGGAGATTTCGTGGCCGACCGCCTTAACGGCTTTGGCCAGTTCCCCCTGATAGACCGGATCCTTGAAGGCCAGACTGTGGATCGAGCCATTCCACTCCCGATACTGCTGCTCGTGACACTCGCCGCAGACCTCCGGGGCATTGAACGGCACAGTCGATTTGTTCCATTGGAGAAGCGATGGGTAGTAAGGGTAGAACTCACGGTCGACCGAGAAGACCGGCGAGCGCTCAGCCCAGGCATGAGCAGTTAACAGCAACAGGAACAGGGCGACAGCCAGGGCAGAACGCATTGATCTCATGAAAAACCTCCTGGAACGAATATTTTAGCCAACTTACCGCCGAAGGCCTTCCCGTCAAGGGATGGTCGGCCATGAAAATCTGCTTCCCGGCCTCCCGGAACCAATGGCTCGAGAGCTCCGTGTTCCATCATTTCGGCTCGGCACCGCTATTCCCGGTCGTCGAGACCGAGGACGACACGGTGGCCGCGGTGATCAACCGTGACCGGCATCACCGCCACGGCGCCTGCCAGCCGCTCAAAGCACTGGGAGAGCAGGCCGTCGATGCGGTTGCCGTCGGCGGCATCGGTGCCGGGGCCCTGTCCGGGCTTGCGCAGGCCGGGTTGAACATAATGATGAACCAAGTCGCCAACCCGCGCAACATCGGCGTTATCGAGGCTGCCGACGTGGTCGTCAAGGCCGGCGATCCGGGCTGTGGCGACGGCCTGCTGATTTATCACACGATCCTTGACCCGCCGGAATTTGATGTGGTCGCCGTTTGACACAGTCGGATTGTGCCCTGTGCCGTTGGCGCTTGACAAATTGCCACAGCGGTATCAACTTGTAAACGATAAGCCTCAAACTCCGAGTTTTCCCTGCCCGAAGGTCTCCTCCGGTGACGAAAAGACGACTTTAATGCCCGTAAGCATCCTGGCCCGTACTCTCCCGGTAACGGCCGTTCTCGTGCTGACCGCCTGCGTGGCGGTGGGTCCGGACTACATCCCGCCGGAGAGCGCCGCACCGGCCGGCTGGCAGCGCCTCGATCCTGCCGACGGACTTTTCAGCCCGACGGCGCCCGGCGACCTCGGCCAGTGGTGGCGGCGGCTCGACGACCCGCTGCTGACCACACTGGTCGATGAAGCCCTGGCCGCCGGTCCCGACCTGCGCAGCGCCGTGGCCCGCCTCCGCGAAGCCCGCGCCCGCCGCACCACGGCCTTGGCCGGCTTTTTCCCCGAGGTCACCGGCACGGCCAGCGGACGGAGCAGCAAGTCGAGCTCGGCCACCGGCGGCGGCGATACCCGAGAACTGTACAGCGCCGGCTTCGATGCCGGCTGGGAACTCGACCTCTTCGGCGGGGTACGCCGCGGCGTCGAAGCCGCCGAGGCCGACCTGGCCGCCGCCGCCGCCACTCTCGAGGAGACCCGTGTCTCGCTGGCCGCCGAGGTGGCGGCCAACTACGTCGAGGTGCGCTCCCTGCAGCTGCGCCTGGCCATTGCCCGGGACAACCTGGCCAGCCAGAGCGAGACCCTGCAACTCACCGAGTGGCGCGAGCAGGCCGGCCTGGCCAACCGCCAGGAGGTCGACCAGGCGCGCAGCAACCGGGAGCAGACCCGCGCCCAGATCCCCGCCCTGCAGACCGCCCTGGCCGAGGCCGAGCACCGCCTCGACCTCCTCCTTGGCCGGCCGCCGGGGACGCTGCATCCACGCCTGGCCGCGGCGGGCGATCTGCCGCCCGTGCCTGAGCAGATTGCCGTGGGCATCCCCGCCGAGGCCCTGCGCCAGCGCCCCGACCTGCGCGCCGCCGAACGCAGCGTCGCGGCGGCCACCGCCCGGGTGGGGGTGGCCGAAGCAGCCCGCTACCCGAACTTCCGGCTCTCCGGGTCCCTGGGCCTCGAGGCCCTGTCCCTGGGCGCCCTCGACAACGGCGGGGCCGGCGCCTCGTCGCTGCTGGGGAGCATCAGCGTTCCGCTCTTCGACGCCGGGCGGCGGCGCAGCCAGGTGGAGGTCCAGGATGCCCTGCGCGAGCAGGCCCTGGTCAGCTACGAAAAAACCCTCCTCGCCGCCCTGCAGGAGGTCGAAAGCTCCCTGGTCGCCCTGGCCCGCAATCGCGAGCGCAGCGCCGCCCTGGCGCTGGCCACCGGGGCGGCGCAGAGCGCCGCGGAACTGGCCCGGCAGCGCTATGCCGCCGGCCTGATCGATTTCCAGTCGGTGCTCGACACCGAGCGCAGCGTGCGCGCCCTGGAAGACAGCCTGGCCAGTACGCGGACCGACGGCGTGCTGGCCCTGATCAAACTCTACAAGGCCCTGGGCGGCGGCTGGTCGCCGCAGAGCGCAGCCCGCCCATCCTGATGAGGAGCACCATGAAGCCCACCGAACAGACCCCGGCCGGGGGCAGCTCCGGCCTGCAGCAAATCATTGCCGCCCGCTCCGCGCCCGGCCGCCTGCATCGCTGGCGCTGGTGGCTGGCCGGCGGACTGGTCCTGATCATCCTGGCAAGCCTGTTGCTCTGGCGCTCCGGCCGCGAACCGGCACCGCTGCGCTACACCACCGCGGCTGCCGAAACCGGCACCCTGGTGGTCAAGGTCTCGGCGACCGGCAACCTGCAGCCGACCAACCAGGTCGAGGTCGGCAGCGAACTGTCGGGGATCGTCGACCAGGTCCTGGTCGACGACAACGATCCGGTCAAAAAAGGGCAGCTCCTGGCCCGCCTCGACATCAGCAAGCTGAGTGACGCGGTGACCCGCTCGCGGGCCAACCTGGCCGCCGCCGAGGCCGAGGTCCTGCAGGCCCGGGCCACGGTTGCCGAAGCGCGCGCCGCCCTGGAGCGCTATCGCCGGGTGGCGCAGCTTTCCGGAGGCAAGGTGCCGTCACAGAATGAAATGGACATCGCCGAGGCGACCCTCAAGCGCGCCGAGGCCAACGAGGCCGGGGCCCTCGCCGGCGTCACCCAGGCCCGCGCCAGCCTGCAGTCCGACGAGACCAACCTGGGCAAGGCCGAGATCCGCTCGCCGATCAACGGCGTGGTCCTGGCGCGGGCGGTGGAGCCCGGGCAGACGGTAGCCGCCTCCTTCCAGGCCCCGGTCCTCTTCACCCTGGCCGAGGACCTGACCAAGATGGAGCTGCAGGTCGATGTCGATGAAGCCGATGTCGCCCAGGTCCAGGCCGGCCAGTCAGCCAGCTTCACCGTCGATGCCTGGCCGGGGCGGCGCTACACGGCGGTGCTCACCCGGGTCGGCTACGGCGCCCAGCAGAAGGAGGGGGTGATCTCCTACCGGACCATTCTGGCCGTCGCCAATGACGACCTCTCCCTGCGCCCGGGGATGACCGGCACCGCCGAGATCACCACCCTGACCCGCGAGGGGGCCCTGCTGGTGCCGAATGCGGCCCTGCGCTTCGTCCCCCCCGCCCCGGAAGCCGCCGAGAAGAAGAACTCGCGCAGCGTAACCAGCTACCTCTTCCCCCGCCCGCCGCGCTCGGCACCGAAGGCCAAGGCCCAGGTCCCCGAGGGGAGCCCGCGCGTCTGGGTGCTGCGCGACGGCCAGCCGATGGCCGTGGAGGTCCAGGTCGGGGCCAGCAACGGCAAACTGAGTGAAATCCTCGGCGGGGCCCTGCAGACCGGCATGGAAGTCATCACCGAGGCGGCGGCGGGCGGCGCCCCATGAGCGACGCCCCGCTGATCCGGCTCACCGGGGTCACCAAGACCTATGGCCGGGGCCCGGCTGCCTTCGAGGCTCTCAAGGGGATCGACCTGGAGATCGACGCCGGGGAGTTCGTCGCCGTCATGGGGCCGAGCGGCTCCGGCAAGTCGACGACCATGAACATCCTCGGCTGCCTCGACATCCCCAGCGGCGGCAGCTACCTTTTCCAGGGGGTCCAGGTCGAACGGCTGAGCCGCAACGAGCGCGCTCTCCTGCGCCGCCACTACCTCGGCTTCGTCTTCCAGGG
>CAYQLP010000069.1:0-6100 GCA_964418505.1 uncultured Geobacteraceae bacterium
CTCGCCGACGAGCCGACCGGCAACCTCGACACCCGCACCAGCGAGGAGATCCTCGACCTGATCGAACAGCTCAACCGCGACCTGGGGATCACCGTGCTGATGGTCACCCACGAACCGGAGATCGCCGCCCGCGCCCGGCGGGTGGTGCGCTTCGTCGACGGGCGGGTGGCCAGCGACACCCGCAGCGAAGGGGCCGCCTGATGCTCTGGAACACCCTGCTCCTCTCCATCCGCGCCATCCACCGCAACCTGCTGCGCTCGTTTTTGACCGTCCTCGGCATCGTCATCGGCGTGGCCGCGGTGATCACCATGGTTACCCTCGGCAACGGCGCGACCCGCTCGGTCTCCGACCAGATCACCAGCATGGGCAGCAACCTGGTGATGGTCATCCCCGGCCAGCGCTTCGGCCCCGGCTCCGGGGATGCCCCCAAGTTCAAGGCCGCCGACCTCGAGGCGGTGCGCGGCCAGGTCGGGGGCATCGAGCGGGTGGCGCCGGTGGTCAACAAGGGCGCCACCGCCGTCTACCAGGCCAACAACTGGGCGACCATCATCACCGGCACCAGCAACGACTATTTCCCCGCCGGCAACTGGGAGATCGTCGCCGGGCGCGATTTCAGCGACGCCGAGGAACGCTCCGGCAAAGCGGTGTGCGTGATCGGCGAGACCGTGCGCGACAAGCTCTTCGGCCGCCAGAACCCGGTGGGGACCGAGATCCGCGTCAAGCAGTTCTCCTGCGAGGTGATCGGCCTGCTCAAGGCCAAGGGGCAGTCGTCGATGGGCTCCGACCAGGATGATGTGGTGCTCATGCCGCTGCGCACCGTGCAGCGCCGCCTGAGCGGCAGCCAGGACATCAACCGGCTGATCGTTTCGGTGAAAGACGGCGGCTCGATCGATGAGGTCAAGGAGCGGATCTCCCTATTGATGCGCGAGCGGCGCAATATCGGCGACAACGAGGAAGACGATTTCCGGGTCATGGACACCCGGCAGATCGCCGAAATGCTGACCAGCACCACGCGGATCCTGACCATGCTCCTCGGTGCGGTGGCCGCGGTCAGCCTGCTGGTCGGGGGGATCGGCATCATGAACATCATGCTGGTCTCGGTCACCGAACGGACCCGCGAGATCGGCATCCGCCTGGCCATCGGCGCCCTCGAGCGCGAGGTCCTGCTGCAGTTCCTCATCGAGGCGGTGGTCCTCTCCAGCCTCGGCGGGATCGCCGGGATCGCCCTGGCCACCGCAGCGACCATCTTCCTCGCCGGCCTGATCGGCATCCCCTACCTCTTTGATCCCGGCATCAACCTGATCTCCTTCGCCTTCTCCGCGGGGATCGGCGTGCTCTTCGGCTACTTCCCGGCCCGCCGGGCCGCCGGGCTCAACCCCATCGACGCCCTGCGCCACGAGTAGCGCCGCCATGACTTTCGGCCATGTCCCGCGCCTGCTGCGCCTGGCCGGCCCGCTGATCCTCTCCACGTCGACGATCACCCTGATGCAGGTGGTCGACGCCTTCGTCCTGGCCCGCCATTCCAGCGTGGCCCTGGCGGCGATGGGCCCGGCGAGCCTGGCGGTGATCCTCTTCCAGGGGCTGCTCTTCGGTACCGCCGGCTATGCCGGGACCTTCGTCGCCCACAGCCACGGCCGCGGCGATGCCCGCGGGGTGCGCACCTCCGCCTGGCTCGGCATCCACACCTCCCTGGCCGCCGGGCTCCTCGCCCTGGCGACGGCCTGGCCCCTCGCCCAGCTCTTTTGGCTGACCGGCCATGAAGCGCCGGTGGTCGCCGACGAAATCAGCTATTTCGGCATCTGCATGGCCGGCTCGCTCTTCCCGGTGCTGGGCGCGGCGCTCTCCGGCTGGCTGGCGGGGATCGGCCGGGCCGCCACCGTCACCGCGGTGACCTTCTTTGCCTTCGCGGTGAACGCCGTACTCGACTGGGGGCTGGTGCTGGGGGAGTGGGGGCTGCCGCAGATGGGAATCGCCGGGGCGGCTTTGGCCACGGTGATCGCCCAGCTGGTCGCCGCCGTGCTTTACGTGCTGATCTTCCTGCGTGCCGGCGGCTGGGGGGAGCCTGCCGTGAGACGCCCGGAGTGGACGGAGTTGCGCCGTTTCCTCGGCCTGGCCGCACCGCTCGGCCTGCGCATCAGCGGCGAACTGGTGGCCTGGACGCTCTTCCTGGTGGCCATCGGCCGGCTGGGGACAGTGGAACTGGCCGCCTCGAGCATTGCCTTCCGCATCAACGGGCTGGCCTTCTTCCCCGCCCTGGGACTGGGGCAGGCGGCGGGGATCCTGGTCGGCCACGCCCGCGGCGCCGGCCGGGACGACGAGGTGGCGCCAATCACTTGGCAGTCGCTGGCGGTCTGCGAAGGGTGGATGCTGGCCATGGCCCTGCTCTACGCCACTGCGGGGACAGCGCTGATGTCACTTTTCGCCGGGACGGGGGCGGAGAGTGCGCAGATCGTCGCCACCGGCGCCCTGCTCCTCAAGTTCGTCGCCGTCTACTGCCTGTGCGATGCCGCCAACATCATGATCGGCTGCGTCCTCGCCGCCGTCGGCGACACCCGCTGGCTGGCCCGCGCCTTCGCCATCGCCTCCTGCGCCTTCCTGGTCATCCTCTGGCTGATCGACACCTTCCGCCCATCGCTGACGGCGGAGTGGACCCTGGCCACCCTCTTCGTCTTCGCCACCGCGGCGGTCTGGACCTGGCGCTTCCATACCGGGGCCTGGCGGCGCCTGCGCGTCCTGCGGGAAGGTCAGCGGTAACAGAGCAGTTGCTGTGAAACCACATCCGCCAGCAGCTGCAGCCCC
The DNA here is from genome assembly GCA_964418505.1 of uncultured Geobacteraceae bacterium. Classification (GTDB taxonomy): domain Bacteria; phylum Desulfobacterota; class Desulfuromonadia; order Desulfuromonadales; family BM103; genus VAUL01. The sequence goes on from CAYQLP010000069.1 coordinate 2,800, forward strand.
TCGCAGGGGAGGTTGTAGACTTTGACCACCTTCTTGTAGCGGGCGCTGGCCGGCATCAGCCCTTCGAGGGTGTTGGGAAGCTCCTCCAGCCACTCGCGGCGGCAGGTGCAGAAGTCGCTGTCGGGGAAGAGTGCGGTGTGGAAGATGTCGGCCTCGACCAGGTCCTGGAAGAAGTGGGTGCCGAAGGAGAGTTCGGGCATCAGGTTGCCGCCGGGGGAGGCCGCCTCGGCCAGGGCGGTGATGTTGTTGAGCTCGGCAAAGGCCACCGGCACGCCCGGGGCGCGCCCGACTCAAAAGGCCGCGCATGCCGCGCTGATTGAGAGTTGTCTTCGCACCGACGAGGGCTTATCCTGCTACAAAGACCTCTGACATGACCGTCCTCTACCTGCTCGACCTCATCGGTACCGCCGCTTTTGCCGCCTCGGGCGCCTGGGTCGCCGTACGCCGCAACATGGATCTCTTTGGCGTCCTGGTCCTCGGCCTGGTGACGGCGGTGGGCGGAGGCACCCTGCGCGACCTGCTGGTCGGCAGCGTCCCCCCCTTTTCCCTGCAGAATGAAATCTACCTGTACATCGCCGCAGCGGCCGCCGTGGCAGTGTTCCTCAGCCGCGAGCGCTTCCGGCGCCTCGAAGGCCCCCTGCTGATCCTCGATGCCATCGGCCTCGGCACCTTCGTGGTCATCGGCACCACCAAGGGACTCGATGCCGCCCTGGGGCCGCTGGGCGCAGCGCTGATGGGGGTGATGACCGGAACCGCCGGCGGGGTGATCCGCGACGTGCTCGCCAACCAGGTGCCGCTGATCCTGCGCAAGGAGGTCTACGCCTCGGCCTGCCTGGCCGGGGGCCTGCTGCTGGTGGGCCTGGAGGCGGCCGGCACCCCGCGACCGCTCGCCGCCATCTCGGGCATGGGCACGGTCATCGTCATCCGCCTGCTCGCCATCCGCTACAACTGGTCGCTGCCGCGTTCCTAGCCCTCCGGCAGCGTTCCGGCCCAAATCACGGGGGAAGCCATGCCAGTCCCGTCCTCAGCGACTTTCACCCTCCCCGCCTGGATGGCCCCCTTCCTGGCCTCCCGCCCCCCTGCCTTCCCGGATGACGACAGCCGCATGGCCCTGGTCGTCGACCTGGCCCGGGAGAACATCGAGCGGAGGAGCGGCGGGCCCTTCGGGGCGGCGGTCTTCGCCGCCGGGAGCGGCGAACTGCTCTCGGCAGGGGTCAACCTGGTGCTGACGCAACAGACCTCGCTGGCCCATGCTGAGATCCTCGCCCTGCTTCTGGCCCAGCGGCGCCTGGGCAGCCACGACCTCGCTGCCCCCGGCCTCCCCGCCTGCGAGCTGGTCACCTCGGCGCAGATGTGCGCCATGTGCTGCGGCGCGGTGGCCTGGTCGGGGGTGCACCGGGTGGTCTGTGGCGCGACCCGCGAGGACGTCGAGGGGCTGCTCGGCTTCGACGAGGGGCCGCTTCCCGCCGACTGGGCGGACCAGCTGACCGCCCGCGGCGTCGCCGTCACCCAGGGGGTGCAGCGCGAGGCGGCCCGCCAGGTTCTGCTGCGCTACCGCGAACTGGGCGGGATCGTGTACAACAGTCTTCGCAGCACATGATGTAAAATCCCGCCGTCGTTGTAGTAAGCCACTTCATCCGCGGTATTAAGCCGGCAGATCACCGGCACCGTCTCGACCCGGCCGTCGGCGCGGCGGATGGTCAGACTCAGCTCCTGCCCCGGCGCCAGCGCGGCCGCCTGCCCGGCCAGGTCGAAGGTTTCGCTGCCGTCGAGGCCGAGGGTGCGGCGGTCGGTGCCGGGGCGGAACTGCAGCGGCAGCACCCCCATGCCGACCAGGTTGCTGCGGTGGATGCGCTCGAAGCTCTCGGCGACCACCGCCTTCACCCCGAGCAGCAGCACCCCCTTGGCCGCCCAGTCCCGGCTCGAACCGGTCCCGTACTCTTTGCCGGCGACGATCAACAGCGGCGTCTCCTGCGCCGCGTAGCCCATCGCCGCGTCAAAGATGCTGCTTTCCTCCCCGCCGGGGAAACAGCGGGTCACTCCGCCCTCAACTCCCGGCACCAGCTCGTTCTTCAGACGGACGTTGGCGAAGGTGCCGCGCATCATCACCTCGTGGTTGCCGCGCCGAGCCCCGTAGGAGTTGAAGTCGGCCAGCTCGATGCCGCGCTCGCGCAGGGAGCGTCCCGCCGGGCCGTTGGCGAGGATCGATCCGGCTGGCGAGATGTGGTCGGTGGTGATCGAGTCGCCGAGCAGGGCGAGCAGGCGCGCCCCGGAAAAACCGGGGTAAGCGTTGAGGGGTGCGGCCATGGCCTGGAAATAGGGGGGTTCCTTGACGTAGGTCGAGGCCGGCTCCCAGGCATAGGTCTGGCCGTCCGGGACCGGCAGGGCCTGCCAGGCGGGGGTGCCGGTGAAGACGTCGGCGTAGCGGGTGCGGAACATCTCCGCCGAAACGGTGGCCACCGCGGCGGCGATCTCGGCATTCGACGGCCACAGCTCGCGCAGGTAGACCGGCCGACCCTCCCGGTCGCTGCCCAGCGGCTCGCTGTCGAGGTCGATGAGGGTGGTCCCGGCGAGAGCGAAGGCCACCACCAGCGGCGGCGAGGCCAGCCAGTTGAGACGGGTCTGGGTATGCACCCGCCCCTCGAAGTTGCGGTTGCCGGAGAGGACCGCGCCGACCGTCAGCCCGCCGGCCTCGATGGCCTCGGCCAGCGGCACGGGGAGCGGCCCGGAGTTGCCAATGCAGGTGGTACAGCCGTAGCCGGCGAGGTTGAAGCCGAGGGCGTCCAGGTACTGCTGCAGGCCGGCCTTCTCGAGGTAGTCGGTGACCACCTTGGAACCGGGGGCCAGCGAGGTCTTGACCCAGGGCTGCTGCCTCAGCCCCCGCTCCACGGCCTTTTTGGCCAGCAGCCCGGCGGCCATCATCACCGCCGGGTTGGAGGTGTTGGTGCAGGAGGTGATCGCGGCGATGACCACGTCCCCCTGGCGGAGCGGCCGGTCGCTGCCGGACAGCGGGGCGCTGCGCTCCCGGGCCTCGGCGGGGATGGCCGCCTCGGTGGCGGCCCTGAGGGTGCCGAGTTCGACCCGGTCCTGGGGGCGCTTCGGCCCGGCCAGGCTGGGGCGCACCGTGCCGAGGTCGAGTTCCAGCACGGCGGTGAATTCGGGATCGGGGGTGGCGGCGTCGCGCCACAGCCCCTGGGCCCGGGCGTAGCTTTCGACCAGGGCGACAGTGGCCGGCTCGCGCCCGCTCAGCGCCAGGTAGTCGAGGGTGATGCGGTCCACCGGGAAGAAGCCGCAGGTGGCC
>CAYQLP010000070.1:0-5977 GCA_964418505.1 uncultured Geobacteraceae bacterium
GCTCAAGCGCCTGGGTGCCTCCTGCGACTGGGAGCGCGAGCGCTTCACCATGGACGAAGGGCTCTCCAAGGCGGTGCGCGAGGTCTTCGTGCGCCTCTACGAGGACGGGCTGATCTACCGCGCCAACCGCCTGATCAACTGGTGCCCCCGCTGCCACACCGCCCTCTCCGACCTCGAGGTCGAGCACGATGAGAAGCAGGGGCATCTCTGGCACCTGCGCTATCCGGTGGCCGGCAGCGAGCGCTGCCTGGTGGTGGCCACCACCCGCCCGGAGACGATGCTCGGCGATACAGCGGTGGCGGTGCACCCAGAGGATGAGCGCTACGCCGAGCTGATCGGCAAAAGCGTCATCCTGCCCCTGGTCGGCCGCGAGATCCCCATCGTCGCCGACGAGTACGTCGACCGCGAGTTCGGCACCGGAGTGGTCAAGATCACCCCGGCCCACGACTTCAACGACTTCGAGGTGGCCCGCCGCCACAACCTGCCGGCGCTCAATATCCTCGACGAGTCGGGCTACATCAACGCCGAGGGGGGGCCTTACTGCGGCCAGGAGCGCTACGAGGCGCGCGCCAACGTAGTCGCCGATCTCGAAACCCGGGGGCTGCTGGAGAAGATCGACGGCCACAAGCACGCGGTGGGGGAGTGCTATCGCTGCAGGACGGTCATCGAGCCCTGGCTGTCGCTGCAGTGGTACGTGAAGGTCCAGCCGCTGGCCGCGGAGGCGATCAAGGCGGTGCAGGACGGGCGGACCCGCATCGTCCCGGCCCAGTGGGAGAAGACCTACTTCGAGTGGATGAACAACATCCAGGACTGGTGCATCAGCCGGCAGATCTGGTGGGGGCACCGCATCCCCGCCTGGTACTGCGCCGACTGCGGGGAGATCACCGTCAGCCGCACGGACGCCGAACAGTGCGCCCACTGCGGCAGCCGGGCGCTGCGCCAGGAGAGCGACGTCCTCGACACCTGGTTCTCCTCGGCGCTGTGGCCGTTCTCGACCATGGGCTGGCCGGAGCACACCGCCACCCTCGAGAAATTCTACCCGACCTCCTGCCTGGTCACCGGCTTCGACATCCTCTTCTTCTGGGTGGCGCGCATGCTGATGATGGGCGGGAAGTTCATGGGCGAGGTCCCCTTCCGCGACGTCTACATCCACGCCCTGGTCCGCGACGCCCAGGGGCAGAAGATGAGCAAGAGCAAGGGGAACGTCATCGACCCGCTGCACGTTATCGACGAGTACGGCGCCGACGCCTTCCGCTTTACCCTGGCCTCTTTCGCCGCCATGGGCCGCGACATCAAGCTCTCCACCGAGCGCATCGCCGGCTACAAGGCCTTCGCCAACAAGCTGTGGAACGCCAGCCGCTTCGCCCTGATGAATCTCGAGGGCTTCGAGCCGGCATCGATCGACCTCGCCGATCCGCAGTTGGGCGATGCCGAGCGCTGGATCCTCACCCGGCTCGGCGAGACGGTCGCCGCCACCGACCAGGCCCTGAGCGACTACCGCTTCAACGAAGCGGCCAACACCCTCTACGCCTTCACCTGGAACAGCTTCTGCGACTGGTACATCGAACTGAGCAAGGAAACCCTCTACGGCGACGATGCGGCAGCCAGGCGGCGGACCCAGGGGGTGCTCTTCACCGTCCTCGAGCAGCTCCTGCGCCTCCTTCACCCGCTGATGCCGTTCATCACCGAGGAGATCTGGCAGGCCCTTCCGGGGACGCGTCCGGCGCCCTCGCTGATGCTCGCCGCCTGGCCGGAGGCCAAGGCGCTCCCCGCCGATCCGGCGGCGACCGAGCGCCTGGAACTGGTCATGGAGGTGATCCGCGCCATCCGCAACATCCGCGGCGAAATGGATGTCCCCCCGGGACGGCAGATCACCGCCTGCCTGCTGTGCGGCTCGGCGGGGTCGGCGGCGATCCTCGCCGGCGCCGGCGGGGCGATTCGCGCCCTGGCCCGGGTCGGCGACCTGCAGGTCGGCTGCGAGCTCACCCGCCCCGTCCAGGCCGCCACCCAGGTCGCCGGCGATGTCGAGATCTGCCTGCCCCTGGCCGGGCTGGTCGACATCGCCGAGGAGCAGAAGCGCCTCGACAAGGAGATTGCCAAGGTGCGCACCGACGTCGAGTTCTTCCGCAAGAAGCTCGGCAACGAGAAATTCGTCGCCAACGCCCCCGCTGAAGTCCTGGCCAAGGACCGCGGCAAGCTCGCCGAGGCCGAGGAGAAGCTGACCATCCTCGAACGCAGCCTGGCCAAGCTGGCGGCGCTGCAGTAGCCTGCGGCGCGCCGAGTGCTCATCAGCCCTAAAAGGCCGCCCCCCGATCGGGGGGCGGCCTTTTTTTTGCTGACGTGAGTGAAAGCAGGGCAGGGGGGTCAGGCGCGCGGTTGCAGGGCGGCCTTGAAGACCTCGTCGTGGAGGAAACGGTAGCCGGCGAGGGGGCCGCGGCGCAGTACCGGGTGACCTTCCGGGAGGATCAGGAAGGGGCACGACTGCTCCCCGCCCACCGAGCCGTGGCCGCCGACCTGGTCGTCGAAGCAGGCGATCCCCTCCTCGTCGATCCCCCCGAAGATGATCAGGTCGCCGCAGTTGGCGCCCATGCCGAAGCGGTAGAGCTCGTCGACCAGGGCGTCGGGGGGGCCGTAGGGATGGAGGAACTCGAGTTCCTCACCGCTGTAGCTGCGTCCGGGGGTGACGGTGAGGGTGCCGTGGCGATGGACGATGCACAGTTCCCCCGGGCGGTCGCCGAGGGCCAGGACGAAGCCGATCCCGCGGTGCTGGTGGAGGAAGCGCAGGAGCAGCGGCTGGTTCTCCTCCAGTTCCCCCAGGGTCAGGCGCTGCGGGGTGCCGCCGATATAGAGATGGGCGAGGGTGCTGGAGTAGGTGATCACCACCCCGCCGTCATGATCGACCTTGAGGGTCTCCGGGACCAGGTCGCGGATCTTCTTCTGCAGGTACCTCTTGGTCCGCCGGTAGAGCCGGTAGCGCCAGCCGCGCTGGCGGCTTTCCAGTTCATCCTGCAGGTAGCCGAGCTGGATGCGGGTGTAGGCCAGCGGTCCGGAGGAGACCGCGGCGGTCTGGTTCTCGCGCAGGAAGGCGCTGACCGCTTCGCCGAGGGTGGCGCCGAAGCGCGCCTGGAAGGGGTAGCCGGGGGTCTGGCCGTGATCGGAGAGGATCACCAGGGTGTAGTCGGCGGCGCCCAGGTGCTCGACGGCGCGGATGATCTCGCCGATGCGCCGGTCGATGTAGCGCAGGTTCTTCAGCGCCACCTGCGAGGTCGGCCCGTAGTGATGGGCGAGTTCGTCGTAGCCGCTGTAGGTGGTGTAGATGCGCGGCACGCCGGCGTAGACGTCGGCCAGCACGCCGAAGGTCTGCAGCTCGCGGAGGATGACGTTGCAGAAGATGCGGATGAAGGGGAAGAGCCCCTCCATCGGCCGCCAGCGGCGTTTGCGGCGGTGCCAGAGGACATCCTGCTGGTTGACCCGGTATTCGCTGAAGGTGGCGGCGAAGAGGCGCAGGGTGCGCCAGGGGTTGAGGAGCATGAGGAGAATGATGCGTATCCCGCCGAGCCGTCCGAAGAGGGTCTGCGGGTGCGGCGAGGAGACGGTGAAGACGCTGCGCGCCGCACCGCCGTCGATCATGTTGGCGTAGGAGGAGCCGCCGGCGAGGACCCCTTCGCGGTCGTGAAAAAGCTGTTCGCGGACCAGCTGCACGTGGTCGGGGTCATTGCAGGAGATCACCTGGCCGCTGCTTTTCTCGAACCAGCGGAAGGCCGGGATCCCTTCCTCGACGCCGTGGAAGATCACCGCCTGGGCGGCGGGGGTGGTGCTGGGCAGTCCGGCGCGGTACTCGACCAGACGGTGGCCGCGCTGCAGGTAGCGCTCGAGGTGGGGGAGGTAGCCGAGATCGAGGGCCTGGCGCAGGTGGGGGGCGGAGAGCCCGTCGATCTGCACGCCGACGAAACCCGGCTGGCGGCCGTCAGCCAGGCGCTTCCGGCGTTCCTTGCGGAAGGGGAAGAGCTTGACCGCGTAGAAGAACGCGTAGAGGCGGTTGGTCAAGGAAATGGGCGCCATACAGTCTCCTGCTGGCGCCCATTCTAGCAGAACTCCGGCTTTTTTGGTAAAAAACCGTTCTAGCTTGCAGCTTGCATCACTCTTCGATGGTGACCTTCTCGATGACCACCGGCTCCACCGGCACATCCTGGTGGCCGCCGCGGCTGCCGGTGGCGACCATCTCGATCGCCCACACCGCGTCCATGCCGTCGATCACCTTGCCGAAGACCGCGTAGCCGTACTTGTCGTCGCTCAGGCCGGCATTGTCGAGGAACTTGTTGTCGGCGGTGTTGATGAAGAACTGGCTGGTGGCGCTGTCGACCACCATGGTGCGGGCCATGGCAATCGTCCCGGTGCGGTTCTTCAGGCCGTTGGTGGCCTCGTTCTTGATCGGCGCACTGGTCGGCTTCTGCTGCATGTCGGCAGTCATGCCGCCGCCCTGGATCATGAAGCCCTTGATGACGCGGTGGAAAACGGTGCCGTCGTAGTGGCCGGCCCGGGCGTAGGCGATGAAATTCTCGACGCTGAGCGGCGCCTTGGCGCGGTCGAGTTCGATGATGATCGGGCCCTTGCTGGTCTCGACGAAAGCTAACGGGTTGCTGGCGGACATCGGCAGTACTCCTTGGGAAAGTGTTGGAGGCCACTTTTACACCGGGAGGGGCGGGGAAGGCAAGTCCCGGGCCGTAAAAAGAGCGCCCCCATACCGGCATTCGTTTGACATCCGTGTCGCCGATGCATTACTATTCCACGCTCCGTCGTATCTGGCGGAAGCAGTCTAAGCTGTCAAAATCACGCAATTCTCGAGGTTGATCCCGATGCCCAGCAAGGTCCTTTCCGGGAACGAGGCGATCGCCCGCGGCGCCTACGAAGCCGGCGTCCGGGTGGCCAGCGCCTACCCCGGCACCCCCTCCACCGAAATCCTCGAAAACGTCGCCGGCTATGCCGAGATTGACGCCTCCTGGGCCCCCAACGAGAAGGTCGCGCTGGAAGTCGCCATCGGCGCCTCCTTCGGCGGCGGGCGGGCCCTGGCGTGCATGAAGCACGTCGGCGTCAACGTCGCCGCCGACCCGCTCTTCACCCTCTCCTACACCGGGGTGCGCGGCGGCCTGGTCCTGGTCGCCGCCGACGACCCGGAGATGCACTCCTCGCAGAACGAGCAGGACAGCCGCAACTACGCGCGCTTCGCCAAGGTGCCGATGCTCGAGCCGGCCGATTCCCGCGAGTGCAAGGAGTTCACCCGCCTGGGCTTCGAGCTCTCCGAACAGTTCGACACCCCGGTGATGCTGCGCAGCTGCACGCGCATCTCCCACGGCAAGTCGGTGGTCGAGCTCGGTGAACGGGCCGAGGGGCTGCCGGCCCCCGGGCTGGTCAAGGACGCCGCCAAGCTGGTCATGCTCCCCGCCAACGCCCGGATCCGCCACCCACAGGTCGAACAGCGGCTCGTCGACCTCTCGGCCTGGGGCTCGAGCACCGCGCTCAACCGCGTCGAGAAGCGCTCCGCCGCTGTCGGCGTGATCTGCGCCGGGGTGGTCTACCAGTATGTGCGCGAGGCCTTCCCCGAAGCCTCGGTTCTTAAGCTCGGCCTGGTCTATCCGCTGCCGGCCGACCTGATCCGCGACTTCGCCGCCAGCGTCGAGACCCTGCTGGTCATCGAGGAGCTCGACCCCTTCATCGAAGACCAGGTTCGGGCCATGGGGATCAAGGTCATCGGCAAGGAGCTGGTCCCGCTGTGCGGCGAACTCTCCCCCGGCCGGGTGCGCGCCGCGCTGGCCAAGGGGGGCTTCGTCCCGCCGGTGGCCGACGGGCCGGCCGCCGAGACCCTGCCGCTGCCGCCGCGTCCGCCCAACATGTGCCCGGGCTGCCCGCACCGTGGGCTCTTCTACACCCTAAACCGCCTCGGCGCCTACGTCACCGGCGACATCGGCTGCTACACCCT
>CAYQLP010000071.1:0-5667 GCA_964418505.1 uncultured Geobacteraceae bacterium
GGTCTGGATCGAGTCGATGACTAAAAAAGCCGGCTTGAGCTCGCGCACCCGCTCGAGGACCGCCTCGAGGGCGTTTTCAGCGAGAAGATAGAGACCGCCGCCGGCGATCCCCAGGCGCTCGGCGCGCAGCCGGACCTGGCGGGCCGACTCCTCGGCGGTCACGTAGAGGACCGTGCCGTGGGCGGCCCAGCGCTCGGCGGCCTGCAGGAGCAGGGTGCTCTTGCCGATACCGGGGTCGCCGCCGATGAGGATCAGCGAGCCGGGGACGGTGCCGCCGCCCAGCACCCGGTCGAACTCGCCGTAGCCGCTGGTCAGGCGGGTCTCGCCGGCAACGCTGACCTCGCGGAGAAGCTGGGGCTGGCTGCCGCCGCCCGGACGCGCGGACTTGCCGCCCCCCTTGACGACGGTCACGGTCTCCTCGACCAGCGCCCCCCAACTCTGGCAGTCGGGACAGCGTCCCAGCCACTTGGGGCTCTGCAGTCCGCACTGCTGACAGGTATAGATCGTTTTCTCTTTCAAAAAGACCTCGAAATTTCGCCTTGTTTCGGTTATTCTAGGTGGTTAGGGCAGGGCCTGTCAACGCCGCAACCGGACAACTTGCCCTTACGCTGCGATTCGCCCTATGATTGAATCATTACCAAGGCAGGCAGGTTTCTGCCGTTACGATCCGCAAAGGTGGATAACCCATGCTCGGCGCCGCTATCATCAATGAATTGAAGGCCATTGTCGGTGAAGCCAACGTCTGCACCGACAAGGCCGACCTGATCTGCTACTCCTACGATGCCACCCAGCAGCGCTTCCTCCCCGAGGCGGTGGTCCACCCCGGCTCCGCCGAGGAGATCAGCCGGGTCATGAAGCTGGCCAACCGCGAGTTCTTCCCGGTCTTCCCGCGCGGCGCCGGCAGCGGCTTCACCGGCGGCTCGCTGCCGACCAAGGGGGGCATCGTTCTGACCACCGAGCGGATGGACCGCATCCTCGAGATCGACGAGGAGAACCTGGTGGCCACCGTCGAGCCCGGGGTGGTCACTGAGCAGTTCCAGCAGGCGGTGGAGAAGGTCGGCCTCTTCTATCCCCCCGATCCGGCCTCGCTGAAGTTCTCGACCTTGGGCGGCAATGTCGCCGAGTGCGCCGGCGGGCCGCGCTGCGTCAAGTACGGGGTGACCAAGGACTACATCCTCGGCCTGGAGGTGGTGACCCCCACCGGTGATATCATCACCACCGGCGGGCCGACCATGAAGGGGGTGGTCGGCTACGACCTGACCAAGCTTCTCTGCGGCTCCGAGGGGACGCTGGGGATCATCACCCGGATCGTCATCAAGCTGCTGCCCCTCCCCGAGGCCAAGAAGACCATGCTGGTGCTCTTCGACTCGATCGACGGAGCGGCCCAGGCGGTCTCGGTGATCATCGGCCACAAGATCATCCCCACCACCCTCGAATTCATGGACGGCCGGACCCTCGACTGCGTGCGCCAGGCCACCGGCCTGCAGGTCCCCGAGGCGGCGCGGGCGGTGCTGATCATCGAGGTCGACGGCGACCGCGAGTTCCTCGACAAGCAGGCGGAGAAGATTGCCGCGATCATCGCCCCGCTGGGGGTGGTGGAGACGCGCATCGCCACCACGCCGGCGGAGAGCGAGGCGCTGTGGGCGATCCGCCGGGCGGTCTCTGCTTCGCTGCGCAAGGTCAACCCGGACAAGTTCAACGAGGACATCTGCGTGCCGCGCTCCAAGGTCCCGGAGATGATCCGCAAGGTCGATGTGATCGCTGCCAAGTACGGCATTCCGATCGTCAATTTCGGTCACGCCGGCGACGGCAACATCCACGTCAACGTGATGATCGACCGCAAGGTCCCCGGGGCTTCGGAAAAAGCCGAGAAGGCCATCGAAGAGGTCTTCCGCGGGGCACTGGAACTGGGTGGCACCATGAGCGGCGAGCACGGGGTGGGTATCGCCAAAGCCCCCTACATCCCGCTGGAGATCACCCCGCAGACCGCGGCCTACATGAAGACGCTGAAGAAGGCGCTGGATCCGAACAATATTCTCAACCCGGGCAAAATTTTCCTGGACTGATCCATACCCATGGCCAAACTGAAAGAACTGGAAGAGCTCCGCGAGGAGATTGAGCAGTGCGTCAAGTGCGGGGCCTGCCGCGCTCACTGCCCGGCGTTCAGCGCCGAGCACCGCGAGGGGCGAGTCGCGCGCGGCAAGATCGCCCTGGCCCAGGCGGTCCTTGACGGCGAGGTCGGCTTCGAGAAGAAGGTGGTCGAGGACCTCAGCCAATGCCTGCTCTGCGGGAGCTGCTGTGCCGGCTGCCCGAACAAGGTCCCCACCGAGGAGATCGTCGCCGCGGCCCGACGGCGTATCGCCGGCCAGCAGGGGCTGTCGACCTTTGCCAAGGGGGTGACCGCCCTTTTAAGCAATCCCGGGCTGATGAATGTCGCCGCCAAGGCCGGCGGGCGCCTGGCGCCGCTGCTCTTCAAGAAGATCCCGCAGAGCAGCGGCCTGCGCCTGCGCTTCCCGGCCCCCTACCTGGAAGCCGACCGCACCCTGCCGCCGATCACCAGCCGCCCTTTCCGCGAGCGGGTTCCCGAGGTTATCCCCGGCCGGCCTGGGCAGCCGACGGTGGCTTTTTTCACCGGCTGCGGCATCAACTACATGTACCCGGCGGTCGGCGAAGCCTTCGTCAAGGCCCTGCAGTTCCTCGGCGTGACCATCATCATCCCCAAGGACCAGGCCTGCTGCGGGCTGCCGGCGGTGAGCGCCGGGTCGGGGCGGACGGTCGAGAAGCTCGCCGATCGCAACCTGCGCGCCCTCACCCGCCAGCCGGTCGATTACGTAGTCACCGCCTGCGCCTCCTGCAACTCCGGGCTGAAGAAGATCTACGCCGACCTCGGCGAGGATTACCGCCAACTCGGGGCCAAAACCAAGGACGTCTTCGTCTTCCTCGCCGAACACGGCCTGCCGGAAAAGCTGGCGACTCTTCCCAAAACACCGCGACGCACGCGGGTCACTTATCATGATCCCTGCCACCTGCGCACCCAGGGGGTCACCAAGGAGCCGCGCCTGATCCTCAAGAGCCTGCCGCAGGTGGAGTTCGTCGAGATGGAGGCTGCCGGAACCTGCTGCGGGCTGGGGGGAACCTACTCCGTCTACCACTATGAGCACAGCAAGCGGATCGGGGCCAAAAAGGCCGGTTACATCGCCGACAGCGGTGCCGAACTGGTGGCCACCGACTGTCCGGGGTGCATCATGCAGCTGCAGGACAGCATCGACCATGCCGGCGGTCAGGCGCGGGCAGTGCACATCCTCGAGTTGTTGGTCGAGGCGCTCCCCTGACCAGCTCCTCGAGGGGCTTTCTCATGAGAACTTGCATCGGGGAAGCACCCTGACTATACTTTGCAGCGGTTTATCAAATCTTTTCCCCGGAGGACTCATTCATGCGCAAAATGATCTCACTGACCCTGGCCGCCCTGCTGCTCACCACCGGCCTCGCCCTCGCCGTCCCGGCCGGCAAGGTGCTCGAGTTCAAAAACAGTCCGCTCGGCGTCGTCAGATTCGACGGCAGCCTGCACAAGGACAAGGGCTTTTCCTGCAAGGACTGCCACAATGAGGCCATGTTTCCCAAGATGAAGCAGGGGACGGTGAAGATTGCCATGGACGAGATCTATGCCGGCAAGCAGTGCGGCGTCTGCCACAACGGCCAGAAAGCCTTCTCCGCCAAGGGCAACTGCCAGCGCTGCCACCAGAAGTAAATCTTCGCACGATTGGTACCGTAACCCGCCGGGCAGCCGGCGGGTTTTTTCGTCAAGGAAGAGTTCATGAGTAAAGCTCTCGGTTTGGTCTCGGGAGGCCTGGACAGCAGCCTGGCTGCCATGTGCCTGCAGCGCCAAGGGGTGGCGGTCACCGCCATCGCCTTCACCACCCCCTTCTTCGGTGCCGGCAAGGCCCGGCGCGCCGCCGCCCAGCTGGGTATCCCGCTGATCGTCCGCGACATCGGCGACATTCACCTGGAGATGCTCAAGCACCCGGTCTACGGCTACGGGAGAAACCTCAACCCGTGCATCGACTGCCACGCCATGATGTTCCGCGTCGCCGGCACGGTCATGGCCGAGGAGGGCTTCGACTTCCTCTTCTCCGGCGAGGTCCTCGGCCAGCGGCCGCTGAGCCAGAATCTCTCGGCGCTGCGTGCGGTGGCCAAGCACTCCGGCCAGCCGAAGCACATCCTCCGGCCCATGAGCGCCCGCCTGCTGCCAATCACGCCAATGGAGGAGCAGGGGCTGGTCGACCGCAGTCGACTCCTCGACATCCAGGGGCGCAGCCGGCGTCGCCAGGAGGAACTGGCCCGCGAGTGGGGGTTGACCGACTACCCCAACGCGGGTGGCGGCTGCCTGCTCACCGAATCCTCCTTCACCGGGCGCCTGCGCGACCTGCTCACCTGTGAGCCTGAGTGCACCGTCGCCGACATCGAGCTCCTCAAGATCGGCCGCCAGTTCCGCCTCTCCGCGCAGGCCCGCCTGGCGGTGGGTCGCAACCAGCAGGACAACGCCACCCTCGAGAACGCAGCCCGGGCCGGCGACCTGCGCCTGCGCTGCATCGGCTTCGGCGGCCCCCTGGGCGTCCTCTCCGGGACCCCGGATGAAGCCGACATCGCCGCAGCCGCAGCGGTGGTGGCCGGCTACGGCAAGGGAAGCGGCGAGGCGCAGGTCGAAGTGCTGGTGCTCACCGCCAGCGGCGAACAGCGGGTGCAGGTCACGCCGTGCCTGCCGGAGCAGAGCCGCGAGTGGATGCTCTAGCCCGCAGTCCTCTGCTTCCAACGCAAAAAGCCCCCGGTTTCCCGAGGGCTTTTTGCGTATCAGCGTACTGACGAAGGTTACATCATGTCCATGCCGCCGCCCATGCCGCCGGGCATCGCCGGCATCGCCGGGGCGTCCTTCTTGGGCGCTTCGGCGATGCAGGCCTCGGTGGTCAGCATCAGGCCGGAGACCGATGCGGCGTTCTGCAGGGCGCTGCGCACCACCTTGGTCGGGTCGATGATGCCGGCCTTGACCATGTCGCAGTACTCGTCCTTGGAGGCGTCGAAGCCGTAGGCACCCTTCTGGCCCTTGACGGCGTTGACGACGATCGAACCTTCCTGCCCGGCGTTGGCCGAGATCTGGCGCAGGGGCTCCTCGAGAGCGCGCTTGACGATGCTCACGCCGAAGGCCTGCTCACCGGTGAGCTTCACCGTCGAGACCGCCTCGATGGCGCGGATCAGGGCGACGCCGCCGCCAGGGACGATCCCTTCCTCGACCGCCGCGCGGGTGGCGTGGAGGGCGTCTTCGACGCGGGCCTTCTTCTCCTTCATCTCGGTCTCGGTGGCCGCACCGACCTTGACCACCGCCACGCCGCCGACCAGCTTGGCCAGGCGCTCCTGGAGCTTCTCGCGGTCGTAGTCGCTGGAGGTTTCCTCGATCTGGGCGCGGATCTGCTTGACGCGGGCGGCGATGTCGCCTTCCGAGCCGGCGCCGTCGATGATGGTGGTGTTGTCCTTGTCGATGACCACGCGCTTGGCGCGGCCGAGCATGTCAAGGGTGGCGTTCTCGAGTTTGAAGCCGACGTCCTCGGAGATCACCCGGCCGCCGGTGAGGATGGCGATGTCTTCGAGCATGGCCTTGCGGCGGTCGCCGAAGCC
>CAYQLP010000072.1:0-5339 GCA_964418505.1 uncultured Geobacteraceae bacterium
CGATGGACAAGGGTCTGCGCTTCGCCATCCGCGAAGGCGGCCGCACGGTCGGCGCTGGCGCCGTCACCGACATCATCCAGTAAACAGTCTACATATGGCCCCCGCCCGCGGGCGGGGGTGGAGAGATAAGCAATGCGCGATATCGTGACCCTGTCTTGTACCGATTGCAAGCAGCGCAACTACACGACGACCAAGAACAAGAAGAGCACTCCGGACAAGCTGGAGTTCAGCAAGTACTGCCGCTTCTGCCAGAAGCACACCAAGCACCGCGAAACCAAGTAGCGGGCGGCAGCCGAGCGGGTGGCGAGGTTTTCCGCAGGCCAGTAGCTCTAACGGCTAGAGCACCGGTCTCCAAAACCGGGTGTTGGGGGTTCGAATCCCTCCTGGCCTGCCAATTTTTCAACAGCAACGAAGGGTAGGGTGCGGCGCGCATGAACAAGGCTGGCGAGTTTCTCGGCCAGGTCAGGGAAGAGCTGGAAAAAGTCACCTGGCCAAGCCGCAAGGAAACCTACGGGACGACCCTGGTGGTCATCATTCTGGTCCTGCTCGTGGGCGTATACCTGTGGGCGGTCGACACCTCCCTGTCGACGCTGATCCGCTCCCTGCTGAAGTGAAGGTCCGGTAACGATCATGGGCGAAATGAAGTGGTACGGGATTCATACCTATTCGGGGTATGAGAACAAGGTCAAGCTGAACCTCGAGGAGCGCATCCGCATGATGGGCGTCGAGGAGCTCTTCGGCGACATCCTCATCCCGTCGGAGACCGTGGTCGAGCTCAAGAACGGTGAACGGCGGACCTCGTCGCGCAAGTTCTTCCCCGGCTATATCCTTGTCCAGATGGAGATGACCAGCGAGACCTGGCATGTCGTCAAGGACACCCCCAAGGTGACCGGCTTTGTCGGCGGCGGCATCAACCCGCCGGCGATTCCCGACGAAGATGTGGCCAAGATCACCACGCGCATGGAAGAGGGGATCGAGCGTCCCAAGCCCAAGGTCGAATTCGAGGTCGGGGAGACCGTCCGCGTCATCGACGGGCCCTTCCTCAACTTCACCGGCGTGGTCGAAGACGTCAAGCCGGATCGCGCCAAGCTCAAGGTCATGGTCAGCATCTTCGGGCGCGTCACCCCCGTGGAACTCGAATTCATCCAGGTTGAGAAAACCAGCTGAAAGCAGCTTAGCATAGTCTGTAAGGAGCCCTGTTATGGCCAAGAAGATCACTGGACAAATCAAGCTGCAGATCCCGGCGGGGAAAGCCAACCCCTCGCCGCCGGTCGGCCCGGCACTGGGGCAGCACGGCGTCAATATCATGGAGTTCTGCAAGGCCTACAACGCCAGGACCCAGGACCAGGAAGGCCTGATCATCCCCGTGATCATCACGGTCTACGCCGACCGTTCCTTCACCTTCGTCACCAAGACCCCCCCGGCTTCGGTCCTGCTCGTCAAGGCCGCCAAGATCCCCAAGGGTTCCGGCGTCCCCAACAAGGACAAGGTCGGCCAGGTCACCAAGGCTCAGGTCGAGGAGATCGCCAAGCTGAAGATGCCCGACCTCAACGCCAACGACCTGACCGCCGCGGTCAAGACGATCGAGGGGACCGCCCGCAGCATGGGGATCGAAGTCGTAGCTTAATCCAATTCAGTTCGCAGCGGAGTAGATGAACGATGGCTATCGGAAAACAGCACAAGGCAGCCAAGGCGCAGATCGATCGCACCAAGGCCTATACGATTGAAGAGGCCCTGGACCTGGTCAAGGGCACGGCTCACGCCAAGTTCGACGAGACCGTGGACCTCTGCGTCCGTCTTGGCGTCGATCCCCGCAAGGCCGACCAGATGGTGCGCGGCGCCGTGGTCCTCCCCAACGGGCTCGGCAAGACCGTGCGCGTCCTGGTCTTCGCCAAGGGCGAAAAGGCCATGGAGGCCCAGGCTGCTGGTGCCGACCACGTCGGGGCTGACGAGCTGGTGGCCAAGATCCAGGAAGGCTGGTACGAGTTCGATACCGCCATTGCCACTCCGGACATGATGGGCACCGTCGGCAAGATCGGCAGGCTCCTCGGCCCCCGCGGCCTGATGCCGAACCCCAAGGTCGGCACCGTGACCTTCGATGTCGGTCGCGCCGTTCAGGAAGCCAAGTCGGGCAAGGTCGAGTACCGCGTCGAGAAGGCCGGGATCATCCACGCGCCGGTCGGCAAGGTCTCCTTCGACGCCGACAAGCTCAAGGGCAACATCGTCGCCCTGATGGACGCGCTGGTCAAGGCCAAGCCCGCCACCTCGAAGGGCACCTACCTGAAAAAGGTCAGCTTGTCCAGCACCATGGGCCCCGGCGTCAACGTCGACGTGCCGGCCCTGCAGGCGCAGGTCAAGTAGTTTAATCATAGCTTTATTCGGTATTCAGACTGACTGGAACGCAGCGAGGAGGCCAGCTGCCAGGCGCACGGAGCGCAGGACCCGAGACATATCCGGACGGATAGGCGAGGGGACGAGCACCGCGCAACACCGCAGATGGTCTCTGCAGCAAGTTCCAGCGGGCTGAAATCCTGGCCACAGACAGCAGGCACCATTGGGTTTAATGGTTATGCCGCCTGCCGAGGCGACAGGGACGATGTAGCGGAAACCTCCGCTTCTCCCTCCTGGTCGGCTGGGATGAAAGGTCGTCAAGACCTGACACTCTAAAAGGAAAGGAGGAGAGGCGTTGAACAGACAGTCAAAAGAAGATGTGGTTGCTGAACTCGCCGAGCGACTCAAGGGGACCAAGGCAGCGTTCCTGGCCGATTACCGCGGTCTGAACGTCGCCAAGGCCACCGAGCTGCGGCGCAACCTGCGGGCCGCCGGCGTCGAGTACCGGGTGGTCAAGAACACCCTGTTGCGTCTGGCCGCCCAGGGAACCCCCGCGGCGTGCCTTGACGCGGAACTCAAGGGCCCGACAGCCGTTGCCCTGGTATCCGGTGACCCGGTTGCCCCGGCCAAGGCTCTGGTCGAGTTCGCCAAGGCCAACCAGGCTTTCGAGCTGAAGGCCGCCATGCTCGACGGCAAGCTGCTCAAGCCGGAGGACATCAAAGCCCTGGCTGAACTGCCGAGCCGCGAAGTTCTGCTCGCCCGGCTGCTGGGTACCCTCAACGCGCCGACAACCAATTTCGTCGGCGTGCTGGCGGCCATCCCGCGTTCGCTGGTTCAGGTGCTCACCGCGGTCAAGGACCAGAAGGCAGCCTGACAGTTTCGACATCAACCCAGACCCCATACAAAAACTTACGGAGGATAATGTATCATGGCTGATATCACCAAAGCTCAGGTTATCGAGTTCATCGAGAAGATGACCGTTCTGGAACTGGCCGAACTGGTCAAGGAACTCGAAGAGAAATTCGGCGTTTCCGCTGCCGCCCCAATGGCGGTGGCCGTTGCCGCCCCGGCCGCCGGAGAAGCTGCCGCTGTCGAGGAAAAGGACGAGTTCACCGTCGTTCTGAAGAGCTCCGGCGATAAGAAGATCAACGTCATCAAGGTCGTTCGTGCGGTCACCGGCCTGGGCCTCAAAGAAGCCAAAGACCTGGTCGACGGCGCCCCGCAGAATGTCAAGGAAAGCGTTTCCAAGGCCGAAGCCGAAGACCTCAAGAAGCAGCTCGAGGAAGCCGGCGCCACCGTGGAGCTCAAATAGTCGCTGCCCCGGAAAGGGCCTTTGCTAGCCAAGGTCGCCCAGTGCGACCTTGGCTATTTATGCTTTCGCCAAACCACGAGGAGAAACCATGGCTTATTCGATCGCGAATAACCACCTTCTGAGGAAGCATTTTCAGGAAATCCAGCGGATTATCGACATCCCCAATCTGATCGATATCCAGAAGAATTCCTACCAGCGCTTCCTCCAGGCGGAACTGGCTCCGGCGGCCCGTCAAAACATCGGCCTCGAGGCGGTCTTCCGTTCGGTGTTTCCGATCAAGGACTTCAGCGAGAGCTGCTCGCTGGAGTACGTCGAGTACACTTTGGGCACCCCCAAGTACGACGTTGAAGAGTGCCATCAGCGCGGAATGACCTTTGCCTCCCCGATGAAGGTCAAGGTGCGCCTGGTCTCCTGGGATGTCGACAAGGAATCCGGCGTGCAGTCGATTCGCGACATCAAGGAGCAGGAGGTCTACTTCGGCGAGATCCCGCTGATGACCGCCAACGGCACCTTCATCATCAACGGCACCGAGCGCGTCATCGTCAGCCAGCTGCACCGCTCGCCGGGGGTCTTCTTCGATCATGACAAAGGCAAGACCCACACCAGCGGCAAGCTCCTCTACAACGCCCGGGTCATCCCCTATCGTGGTTCCTGGCTCGATTTCGATTTCGACCACAAGGACATCCTCTATGTGCGCATCGACCGCCGCCGCAAGCTGCCGGCGACGGTCCTGCTCAAGGCCCTGGGCTACAGCGCCGAGGAACTCCTCACCTACTACTATGACAGTGAGGAGATCGTCATCGCCGCCGACGGTTTCCGCAAGGCTGTCAACCTCAAGCTCCTCCCCGGCCAGCGCGCCACCGCCGATGTCGTCGCCGCCGATGGCGAAGTGGTCGTCAAGGCCAACCGCAAGTTCACCAAGGCCTCGATCCGCAAGCTCGAGGAGAAGCAGATCGAATTCATTCACATCCCCCAGGAGGATGTGATCGGCAAGATCGCCTCCACCGACATCTTCGACCAGAACACCGGCGAGGTCGTCGTCGAGTGCAACCAGGAGATCACCGCGACGCGTCTCGAGGAGCTCAGGAAGAGGGGCATCGAGCGCTTCCGCGTGCTCTTCATCGACAACCTCTACGTCGGCCCGTACCTGCGCGAGACCCTGGTTCAGGACCGCATCGGCAGCACCGACGAGGCGATCATCGAAATCTACCGGCGCCTGCGCCCCGGCGATCCGCCGACCCTGAAGAGCGCCAACGCCCTCTTCGACAGCCTCTTCTTCAACCCCGAGCGCTACGACCTGTCGACCGTCGGCCGCCTCAAGCTCAATCACAAGCTGGGGCTGAAGGCCGCGCTGGAAACCACCACCCTGACCAAGGAAGATATCCTCGAGGTGGTGCGTTACCTGATCGACCTGCGCAACGGCGTCAACGAGCGTGACGTGGCCGACGCCAAGGGCCATCACCGCAAGCTGCCGGTCAAGATCGACGACATCGACCACTTGGGCAACCGCCGGGTGCGCGCGGTCGGCGAACTTCTCGAGAACCAGTACCGGGTCGGCCTGGTGCGCATGGAGCGGGCCATCAAGGAGCGCATGAGCCTCCAGGAGGTCGACAGCCTCATGCCCCACGACCTGATCAACTCCAAGCCGGTTTCGGCGGTGGTCAAGGAGTTCTTCGGCTCGAGCCAGCTGTCGCAG
>CAYQLP010000073.1:0-5002 GCA_964418505.1 uncultured Geobacteraceae bacterium
CTGATCCCCAAAGGGAAGCACATCAGCGTCCACGAAGGGGACTTCGTCCGTGCCGGCGAGGCGTTGATGGACGGCTCCAGCAACCCCCACGACATCCTGCGCGTCCTCGGCGAGCAGGAGTTGGCCAAGTACCTGGTCGACGAGGTCCAGGAGGTCTACCGCCTGCAGGGGGTCAAGATCAACGACAAGCACATCGAGGTCATCGTCCGCCAGATGCTGCGCCGCGTGCGCATCAAGGAAGTCGGCGACACCCGCTTCCTCCTCGACGATCAGGTCGAACGCGGCCAGTTCAACGAGGAGAACCAGCGCGTGCTGGCCGAAGGGGGCCGACCGGCGGTCGGCGAACCGCTGATGCTCGGCATCACCAAGGCCTCCCTCTCCACCGAGTCGTTCATCTCGGCGGCCTCATTCCAGGAGACCACCAAGGTCCTCACCCAGGCGGCCATCGAAGGGCGGGTGGACTACCTGCGCGGCCTCAAGGAAAATGTCATCATGGGCCGCCTGATCCCGGCCGGGACCGGCATCTCCAAGTACCGCAGCGCCAGGCTGCTGATCGAAGAGCCAGAAGAACAACTTCTCCCCCCGGAGGAGATCGATGAGGACGCCGACTCGGTCTTCGAAGAGGAAATGGCAGGGCTGAGCATCGGGATTCCGCCGGAGCTCGGAGAGGAATTGGATGCCGATCCCGAGTGATCGGTGAAGAATTGTCCCAACCCCGAAAAAGTTCTTGACAGGGAAGGCCCGGCTTGATAGGTTCGCCGGGTTTTCCCCTCTATTCGGGGTTCGCTCTTTCAAAGTCGCGAATACGCAGAAATCGGGAGTAAGTCGATGCCGACGATCAATCAGTTGATCCGCAAGGGTCGTCAGGAAAAGAAGGACAAGTCGAGCGCACCGGCGCTGCGGGGCAACCCGCAAAAGCGTGGAGTGTGCACCCGCGTCTACACCACCACGCCGAAAAAGCCGAACTCCGCGCTCCGTAAGGTTGCCCGCGTCCGCCTCACCAGCGGCATCGTGGTGACTTCCTACATCCCGGGCGTCGGGCACAACCTCCAGGAGCACTCCGTGGTCCTGGTGCGCGGCGGCCGCGTCAAGGACCTTCCGGGCGTGCGCTACAGCATCGTGCGTGGTACGCTCGACCTGGCCGGCGTCAAGGGCCGCAAGAAGTCGCGGTCGCGCTACGGCGCCAAGCGCCCCAAGTAACCGCTCGAGGCTGAGAGGACGATATGCCGAGAAGAAGAGAAGTTGCCAAGCGGGTGATCCTGCCCGACCCCAAGTTCAATGATCGACTGGTGGCCAAGTTCATGAACGTGGTCATGCTCAGCGGCAAGAAGAGTACCGCCGAGCAGATCGTTTACGGTGCCTTCGACCTGATTCAGCAGCGCAAGGGCGACGATCCCCTGGAGATCTTCCGCAAGGCGGTCGAGAACGTCCGCCCGGTGGTCGAGGTCAAGTCGCGTCGCGTCGGCGGCGCCACCTACCAGGTCCCCGTCGAAATCCGCACCGAGCGCCGTAACGCCCTGGCGATCCGCTGGCTGATCAGCTACGCCCGCAAGCGCAACGAAAAGACGATGCGCGAGTGCCTGGCTGCTGAGTTCATGGAAGCCGCCGACAATCGTGGCGCTTCGGTGAAGAAGAAGGAAGACACCCATCGCATGGCCGAGGCAAACAAGGCCTTCGCTCACTATCGCTGGTAAGGCGTAAGGACGGTTTGCCGTGGCAAGACAGGTTTCACTCGAAAAAACCCGCAATATCGGCATCATGGCTCACATCGATGCCGGTAAGACCACCACGACCGAGCGCATCCTCTACTACACCGGGGTGTCGCACAAGATCGGTGAGGTCCATGACGGCGCCGCCACCATGGACTGGATGGAGCAGGAGCAGGAGCGTGGCATCACCATCACCTCCGCCGCCACCACCTGTTTCTGGGCGGATCATCGCATCAACATCATCGATACCCCCGGTCACGTCGACTTCACCATCGAGGTCGAGCGCTCCCTGCGTGTTCTCGACGGCGCCGTCGCCGTCTTCTGTTCGGTCGGCGGTGTTGAGCCCCAGTCCGAGACCGTCTGGCGCCAGGCCGACAAGTACGGTGTCCCCCGCATCGCCTTCATTAACAAGATGGACCGCATCGGCGCCGATTTCGATCGCGGCCTGAAAATGATGCGCGACCGCCTTGGGGCCAACCCGGTGCCCGTGCAACTTCCCATCGGCAAGGAAGACCGTTTCCGCGGAGTCGTCGACCTGGTCAGGATGAAGGCGATCCTCTGGGATGACGAGTCCCTCGGGGCCCGCTACGAAGTCGCTGAAATCCCGGATGATCTGCTCGAGGAAGCGCAGGCCGCCCGCGAGGCCCTGATCGAAGAGGTCAGCGCCAACGACGACGAGTTGATGGAGAAGTATCTCGGCGGCGAGGAGCTCAGCGAGGCCGAACTCAAGGCCGGCATTCGCAAGGCGACCACCGCTCTGCAGATCAACCCGGTGCTGTGCGGCTCTTCCTTCAAGAATAAGGGCGTGCAGACGCTGCTCGACGCCGTCGTCGACTACATGCCGGCGCCCACCGACGTGCCGCCGATCCGTGGCATCAACCCGGATAATGACAGCGAGCTGACCCGTCCCGCCGACGACAAGGGTCCCTTTGCGGCCCTGGCCTTCAAGATCATGACCGACCCCTTCGTCGGCCAGCTGACCTTCTTCCGCGTCTACTCCGGCATCGCCGAGTCCGGCGCCGGCATCTACAACGCGACCAAAGGGAAAAAAGAGCGTTTCGGGCGCCTGCTCAAGATGCACGCCAACAAGCGTGAGGAGATCAAGGAAGTCTACTCCGGCGACATCGCCGCGGCAGTCGGCCTCAAGTTCACCACCACCGGTGATACTCTCTGTGATGAGAAGGACGTCTGTCTCCTCGAGTCGATGGAATTTCCCGAGCCGGTCATTCACATCGCCATCGAGCCGAAGACCAAGGCTGATCAGGAGAAGATGGGCAATGCCCTGCAGAAGCTGATCCAGGAGGACCCCTCGCTGCGCGTGCGCACTGACGAGGAGACCGGCCAGGTGATCATCTCCGGGATGGGCGAGCTGCATCTTGAGATCATCGTCGACCGCATGAAGCGTGAGTTCAAGGTCGAGGCCAACATCGGCGCTCCCCAGGTCGCCTACCGCGAGACTATCACCAAAAAGGTCGAAGTGCAGGGCAAGTTCGTTCGTCAGTCGGGTGGTCGCGGCCAGTATGGCGACTGCTGGCTGCGCATCGAGCCCCTGGAACCGGCCAGCGGTTTCGAGTTCGTCGACGAGATCAAGGGCGGCGTCATCCCCAAGGAGTATATCCCTGCGGTCGGCAAGGGTGCCGAAGAAGCTGCCGAAAAGGGCA
Organism: uncultured Geobacteraceae bacterium; assembly: GCA_964418505.1. Classification (GTDB taxonomy): domain Bacteria; phylum Desulfobacterota; class Desulfuromonadia; order Desulfuromonadales; family BM103; genus VAUL01. The sequence goes on from CAYQLP010000073.1 coordinate 3,371, forward strand.
TCCTCGCCGGTTTCCCGATCGTCGATGTCCGCGTCACCTGCTTCGATGGCTCCTACCACGACGTCGACTCCTCGGAGATGGCTTTCAAAATCGCCGGTTCGATGGGCTTCAAGGAAGGCGCAGCCAAGGCCTCACCGGTCCTACTCGAGCCGATCATGTCCGTCGAAGTTGTCAGCCCCGAGGAGTACATGGGCGACGTTATGGGCGACCTGAGCAGCCGCCGCGGCCGTGTCACCGGGATGGAAGCCCGCGGCACCGCCCAGGTGATCAGCGCCACCGTGCCGCTGGCCAACATGTTCGGCTATTCGACCGACCTGCGCAGCGCCACCCAGGGCCGCGCTACCTACACCATGGTCTTTGCCCACTACGAACAGGTTCCCAGGGTTCTTGCTGACGAAATCGTCGCCAAGTCCAAGGGTTAACGGAAGATACCGCGTAACAGCGAGAAGGAGAGAGAGCGATGGCGAAGGCGAAATTCGAGCGGAAGAAGCCGCATGTCAACATTGGGACGATCGGTCACGTCGACCACGGCAAGACCACGCTGACGGCGGCGATCACCAAGGTGCTGTCGAACAAGGGCTGGGCGCAGTTCACGGCCTTCGACCAGATCGACAAGGCTCCCGAGGAGCGCGAGCGCGGCATCACGATCGCGACGGCGCACGTCGAGTACGAGACGGCCAACCGCCACTATGCGCACGTCGACTGCCCGGGCCACGCCGACTACGTCAAGAACATGATCACCGGGGCGGCGCAGATGGACGGCGCGATCCTGGTGTGCTCGGCCGCCGACGGTCCGATGCCGCAGACCCGCGAGCACATCCTGCTCGCCCGTCAGGTCGGCGTGCCGGCGATCGTGGTGTTCCTGAACAAGGCGGACATGGTGGATGACGCCGAGCTGATGGAACTGGTTGAGCTGGAGCTGCGCGAGCTGCTCTCGATGTACGAGTTCCCCGGCGACGAGATTCCGATCATCCCCGGCAGCGCCTTGAAGGCCCTGGAGTGCGGCTGCGGCAAGGAGGGCTGCGCGGCCTGCCAGCCGATCCTCGAGCTGATGGCGGCGGTTGACAGTTATATTCCGCAGCCGGAGCGCGACATCGACAAGCCCTTCCTGATGCCGGTCGAGGACGTCTTCTCGATCTCGGGTCGCGGCACCGTGGCCACCGGTCGTATCGAGCGCGGTGTGGTGAAAATCCAGGAAGAGGTCGAGATCGTCGGCATCAAGACGACGGTGAAGACCGTGGTGACGGGTGTCGAGATGTTCCGCAAGCTGCTCGATCAGGGCCAGGCCGGTGACAACGTCGGCGTGCTGCTGCGCGGCGTGAAGCGCGAAGACATCGAGCGCGGCCAGGTTCTGGCGAAGCCGGGGAGCATCACCCCGCACACCAAGTTCAAGGCGGAAGCGTACGTGCTGACCAAGGAAGAGGGCGGTCGCCACACCCCGTTCTTCAAGGGCTATCGTCCGCAGTTCTACTTCCGGACCACGGACGTGACCGGCGTGTGCGAACTGCCCGAGGGCGTGGAGATGGTCATGCCTGGCGACAACATCGCCATGAGCATCGAGCTGATCACGCCGATCGCGATGGACAAGGGTCTGCGCTTCGCCATCCGCGAAGGCGGCCGCACGGTCGGCGC
>CAYQLP010000074.1:0-5001 GCA_964418505.1 uncultured Geobacteraceae bacterium
CCGCTGCAGTTCATGAAGGTCTGCGGCAGCAGGATCGTCGCTTCAACGCCGGCCAGACGCCCGGTGCCGTAAAGGGCCTGGTAGCCCTGCCGCTTCACAGCCAGCCCGGCTCGGGCCGCGCATCGTGACGCAGCCATGCACCCGATATTGTGCCGGGTTGCGGCATAGCGCTCGCCCGGGTTGCCCAGGCCGACCACCAGCTTCAAGGCAGGTGCCCGGATCAGCCCTCGGTGCCGCCTTCTTCAGCCTTGTGCCCGGTCACGGTGACCACGGTGAAGTTCACATCGTGGGGCACTTCGGTCCCGGCGGGAAGCTTGATGTCATTGATATGAACGACATCGCCGATCCCCAGTTCCGTGACATCGATATCGATCGAGGTCGGGATGGCATCGGGGAGGCAGACCACTTCCAGTTCGTGGCGGATGATCTGCAGCTGGCCGCCGAGTTTCTCCCCCTTCGACTTGCCGATGGCATGGACAGGCACCATGACATGGACCTTCTGGCTCATGTCCACGGCCTGGAAATCGACGTGGGTCATCTCCCGGCGCAGCGGATGCACCTGCATGTCCTTGAGGATCACCACTTTTCCGGAGAAGGGGCCTTCACCCTGCAGGGTGATCAGGGTATTCCAGCCGGCCGCAGTGGCAACTGCCTGCTTGAGAGCCTTGGGATCGACAGCCACGGTGCAGGCCTCCATCCCCTTGCCGTAGACGACGGCGGGGACCAGACCGGCACGACGCAGCGAGCGAGCCCCGCCTTTGCCGACAGTAGAGTGCGAAACGACATTCAGTTCAGATTGCGCCATGATTTGACTCCTTGGGTTCTGCCTGGCGTTTGCCGCCTGGCAGGTCAACCGGATAAGCCGGCAGTTCTAGATAAAAAGAGAGCTGACCGATTCCTCGCCATGAATCCGCCGGATCGCCTCGGCGAGCAGCGGGGCCACCGACAGCTGGCGGAGACGCGGGCAGTCGGCAAGCTTCTGGCCGAGCGGGATGGTATCGGTGACCAGGACTTCCTTGAGGCAGCTCTGGCTGATCCGCTCGAGAGCCGGGCCGGAGAGCACCGCGTGGGTGGCGGTGGCGTAGACGTCGCCGGCACCGTGGGCCTTGAGAGCGGCGGCGGCCTGGCACAGGGTCCCGGCGGTGTCGATCATGTCATCGACGATGATGCAGGTCTCGCCGGCGACCTCGCCGATGATGTGCATGACCTCGGAGACGTTGGGGCCGCTGCGGCGTTTGTCGATGATCGCCAGGCCGGCATCGAGGCGCTTGGCAAAGGCCCGCGCCCGTTCGGTGCCGCCGGCATCCGGGGAAACCACCACCACCCGCCCGGGGAGTTGCGCACGGACATCATCGAGGACCACCGGCGCGGCGTAAAGATGATCGACCGGGATGTTGAAGAAGCCCTGGATCTGGCCAGCGTGCAGATCGACGCAGAGGACGCGGTGGACGCCGGCAGTGGTGATCAGGTCGGCGACCAGCTTGCTGGTGATCGGGGTGCGCGGTGCCACCTTGCGATCCTGGCGGGCATAGCCGAAGTACGGGATCACCGCGGTGATCCGCGCTGCCGAGGCGCGCTTGAGGGCGTCGACCATGACCAGTAGTTCCATGAGGTTCTGGTTCGACGGGGCGCAGGTCGACTGGACCACGAAGACATCCCGGCCGCGCACGTTTTCGCCGATCTCGACCATGATCTCGCCGTCGGAGAAGGCCTTGACCGTCGCTTTCGACAGCGGCAGGGAAAGTTCAGCACAGATTTGCGCGGCCAAAGCCGGATTGGAGTTCCCGGTGAAGATCTTCATTGTGCTCGGCACTTTCTTCCCGCCCAGTAATAATTGCAGGCCATGGCTGGCCATGACCTGAAAGCCCGTGATGAAATCGAACTGTGGTCTGCACTGCAAAAGTGGCAGGGGCGCCAGGATTCGAACCTGGGAGTGCCGGAATCAAAATCCGGTGCCTTACCGCTTGGCGACGCCCCTACTCTACCTATCGGCCAATCAGACGGGGGAGACCGCCGCCGTCCACCAGCCATATTCGGCGGTCAACCGTTCGGCGGCGCGTTGGGCGACGACGGCATCGCCGAACAGGCCGAAAACGGTAGCACCGCTTCCTGACATCAACGCTCCCGCCGCCCCCGATTCGAGCAGGCGGGCCTTGATCAGCGGGATCTCGGCATGCCTGGCGGAGGTGACCGCCTCGAGATCGTTGCGCAGTAACGCGGCCAACGAGTCGACCCCTGCGGGAAACCGGGGAATTTTAGTTTCAGGTCGGTCAGCTGTCAACCCCAAATTTTGGTAAACCCAGGCCGTAGATACCGGGAAACCGGGATTGACCAGGACCAGGAAACAGGGGGGGAGTCCACGCCAGGGCTGCAGGCGCTCACCGATGCCGGTGGCCCAGGCAGCGCTCTCGCCGCACAGGAAGAAGGGCACGTCGGCCCCCAGGCGCACGCCGAGGCCCTGCAGCTCTCCCCTGCTCAGGGCGCTGCCGGTCAAGTCGTTGAGCGCCAGGAGCACCGCCGCGGCATCCGAGGATCCGCCTCCCAGGCCGGCCGCCGCCGGGATCTCCTTGGCGATGGTGATCGTCGCCCCCTGGCACGAACCGGTATGCGCGAAGAAGAGCCGCGCCGCGCGGGCGGCGATGTTCTCCTCCCCTGCCGCCAGCGGCAGCCCCGGGCAATCGACGGCGATCTTCCCATCTGCAGTGAGGGCCACATCGACCCGGTCGTGCAGCGACAGGCGCACCATGAGCATGCACAGATCATGGTAGCCGTTGGCCCGACGACCGATGACATCGAGAATCAGGTTGACCTTGGCGTGGGCCGCAATACTTATCTGAGTCATCTTTTCGTCTCGCGTGAGGTTACGCACAAGCAGAGGCGCAGGTTGACACCGCCAGGGCGGAAAAGAACCGTTTCCCTCACTTCATGAGCAGGTTGGGCAGCCACAGGCTGATCGCCGGCACATAAGTGATCAGCAGCAGGAAGGCAACCGTCACCAGGATCCAGGGGATACAGGCCTTGGTGGTTTCCGTCAACCCCATGCGACTGAGCCCGGAAGCCACGTAGAGATTCAGCCCCACCGGCGGGGTGATCATGCCCACCTCCATGTTGACGGTCATGACCACGCCGAGGTGAATCGGATCGATCCCCAGCTGCATGGCCATGGGGAAGAGCAGCGGCGCCGTGATCAAGAGGATCGAAGAGGGCTCCATGAAGTCCCCGGCCAGGATCAGCAGGATGTTGACCATGATCAGGAAACCGATCGGGCCGAGGCCAAGGCCGGTAATCCAGGAGGTCAACTGCTGGGGAATCTGCTCGGAGGTAAGCAGAAAAGAGAAGAGCACCGCATTGGTGATGATGTAGAGGATCATCGCCGACATGTTGGCCGAAGACAACAGCGCCTTGGGCACGTCCTTCAGCCCCATGTCGCGGTAGATGAAGACAGAAACCACGAATGCGTAGACGGCACTTACCGCCGCCGCTTCGGTCGCCGTGAAGATCCCGCCGTAAATCCCCCCCGTGACCACGACGATCAGCAGCAGCCCCCAGATGCTGTCGCGCAGCGAGCGCAACAAATCGCCGAGACTGGCCCGCGGCTGACGGGGGTAGTTGTTGCGTTTGGCGACGATCCAGGTCACCAGCATGAGGATCGCGGTGAGCAGTATCCCCGGCACGATCCCGGCGATGAACAGGCGACCGATCGAAACGTTGGTCGAGACCGCGTAGATGACCATGACGATCGACGGCGGGATGAGGATCCCCAGGGCCCCGGAGGTGCCGACCACACCGACGCCGAACTTCTTCGGGTAACCCTGCCTGGCCATGGCGGGGAGAAGAATCGAGCCGATGGCCACCACGGTGGCCGGGCTGGAGCCGGAAACCGCGGCGAAGAGGGCGCAGGCCAGCACCCCGCCCAGGGCCAGGCCACCCCGCCAGTGACCGACCAGGGCGGTGGCGAAGTTGATCATGCGCCTGGCCACCCCGCCCTGGGTCAGGAAACTTCCTGCAAGGATGAACAAGGGGATGGCCATGATCTCAAACTTCTCGATGCCGGTGAAGAGCTTCATGGCCACGGCTTCGATCGGCACCTGGGTCATGGTAAAGAAAAAAGTCAGTACCGTCAGCCCCAGGGAGATGGAGATCGGCATCCCGGTGAGCATGAGGACGGCCAACAGGCCGAAAATAATCAGGCCGCTCATGGCTGCCGGCAGATTATTTCATCAATAGGTTGGGCAGCCACAGGCTGATCGCCGGCACGTAGGTGATCAAAAGGAGATAAAGCATCATCACCATGATCCAGGGCGCGCAGGCCTTGGTGGTCTCTGTCAGCCCCAGCCGCGAGATCCCGGAGGCGACGTAGAGATTCAAGCCCACCGGCGGGGTGATCATGCCGATCTCCATGTTGACGGTCATCAGCACGCCGAGGTGGATCGGGTCGATCCCCAGCTGCATGGCCATGGGGAAGAGCAGCGGCGCGGTGATCAGCAGGATCGAGGACGGCTCCATGAAGTTACCGGCGGCCAGCAGCAGCAGGTTGACGCAGATCAGGAAGCCCACCGTCCCCAGCCCCAATCCGGTGATCCACGACGTCAACTGCTGAGGTATCTGCTCCGATGTGAGCAGGAAGGAGAAGAGCACCGCGTTGGTGATGATGTAGAGGATCATCGACGACATGTTCGCCGAGGAGAGCAGCACCCTGGGGACATCTTTCAGTCCCATGTCGCGGTAGACGAAGACCGAGACCACGAAGGCATAGACGGCGCTCATCGCCGCCGCCTCGGTGGCGGTGAAAATTCCTGAATAGATTCCACCGATGACCACTACGACAAGCAACAGTCCCCAGATGCAGTCGCGCAGAGTGCGCATGACGGTGCCGAAGCTCGCCCGCGGCAGGCGTGGGTAGCCGCCACGGTTGGCCACGAACCAGGTGACGAACATCAGCAGGGCGGCGAGCAGCAGGCCGGGGATCACCCCGGCGATGAAGAGCCTGCCAATGGAGGC
>CAYQLP010000075.1:0-4520 GCA_964418505.1 uncultured Geobacteraceae bacterium
ATTCTGCCAGAAAGCTCTACTTTTCACATGTCAATCAGCTGGGGAAGCTTACGGAGCGGCAAGAAGGAGCGTCCAGAGGCAATCGGAGAGAATGCTAGACATGGGACACCACCCGGGGACGACCACGCCGACGGCCAAGGGCGGCGTTGATCTCGGGGCAGACCTGTTCAAAGTGATGCCACGGATGGTGCATCAATTTGAGTTGGTGGCAGGCGTGACGAACACAGAGGATATGGGCAAGGTTTTGGCTGGAGGCTTCGCTGTAGAAGCGCAGGCAGAGAAGACGGTACTTTTGATTGGTAGCGAAAAGAAGCGAGTCAGGGGTGGGAGGTTCTACCGGTGGGGTTTGTACGGGTTGATTTTCGGAAGGGAGAACAAGACGATAGGTAGCCATTGCGACACCTCCAGAAGTGGGATGGCGCATAGATAGCACGTCGCATAATATATATTATGTAAACTTTACTGAATACCTGTCGTCAGCCGACCGTCACCAGCCCCAGACGGCTCCCCCAGCGACGGTCCAACTCGTCCAGTAGACCCTTCTGTTCACGTCTCAGGCGCACATCACCTCTGCCATTCTGCTCAGCCAGAGCAAGCGCCGCCTGGCGCGCCTCGTCGAGGATCCGCCCGTCGCGGAGAATGTTGGCGACGCGGAAATCCGGAATCCCCGACTGGCGCGTGCCGAGGAACTCCCCCGGCCCGCGGATCTCGAGGTCGGCCTCGGCGATTCTGAAGCCGTCCGTGGTCTCGGCCATCACCCCCAGGCGCCGTTCACCGTCCTCGCTGCATTTGCAGGACTTCATCAACAAGCATAGCCCCGGTGCCGACCCCCGCCCGACCCGACCGCGCAGCTGGTGGAGCTGGGCCAGACCGAAACGCTCGGCGTGCTCGATCATCATCACCGTGGCATTGGGGACGTCGATACCGACCTCGATGACCGTGGTCGCCACCAGGATATCAACCTGACGGTCCCGGAAGGCACGCATCACTGCCTCTTTCTCCTCCGGGTTCATCCGTCCGTGGAGCAGCCCCAGGCGATGGCCTGGCAGCGCCTGGCGCATCTGCTCAAGTCCGTCGGTGGCATTTTTCAGGTCGCTCTTCTCGGACTCTTCAACCAGCGGGAAAACAACGTAAATCTGATGGTTTTTATCAAGTTCTCGGCGAATCAGCTCGAAGGACTTGCGCCTTTGTCCCTCGTTAATCAGCAGGGTCTTGATCGGCGATCGCCCGGGGGGCAACTCATCGATGACCGACAGGGCCAGGTCACCGTAAACAGTCAGGGCCAGAGTGCGGGGAATCGGCGTGGCGGTCATGACCAGCACGTGAGGGTTGTCGCCCTTGCCGCGCAGCACAGCCCGCTGGCGCACGCCGAAGCGATGCTGCTCGTCGATGATCACCAGGCCAAGACGGCTGAACTCGACGCCATCCTGCAGCAAGGCGTGGGTGCCGACCACCAGGTCGGCACTCCCTTCCGCGATCCTGGCCAGCACCTGGCGGCGCTCGGCGGCCCCCTGCTGGCCGCGGAGCAGCGCGGCAGAGAGCCCCAGGCGCTCCAGCCAATGGTGAAACTGCAGATAATGCTGTTCGGCGAGAATATCTGTCGGCGCAACCACCGCCACCTGGCAGCCGTTTTCGATCGCCAGCAGAGCAGTCATCAGCGCCACCATGGTCTTGCCGCAGCCGACATCCCCCTGGAGCAGACGGTTCATCGCCGTCCCCGAGACCAGGTCCGCCTTGATTTCGCCGAGCACCCGGCGCTGGGCGGCGGTCAGGCGGTACGGCAGCAGATCGGCCAGCGGTTTGGTGTAGCGGTGGGTCACCGCGAAGGTTATCCCCGGTTCGCGGAGCAGACCCTGGCGGCGCAGGGCCAGGCCGAGCTGGAGGAAGAAGAATTCATCGAAGACCAGGGTGCGGCGGGCCAGGTCGCGACCGCTGTCAAGGCGTTCCAGGTCGCTGTCGGCCGGCGGCCAGTGCACCCGGGCGAGGGCCTCGCCGACCGGCAGGAGCCCATAGCGGTCACGCAGGTCATCCGGCAGGGAGTCCGGCACCTGGGCGGCATAGAGCTCGACCGCCTGTTTCCAGATCTTTCGGGCGGCCTGCTGGGTCAGCCCTTCGGTAAGTGGATAGACCGGCAGGATCCGCCCAAAGCTTAAGGGGTCGGCGCTTTGATAGTCCGCCAGGGTCTGCCCCTCGGCCAGCAGGTCGCCGTCGGGGTGGTGAACTTCGCGCTGCGGGCCGAAACGCCTCACTTCGCCGGAGAAGACCCCGCGCCGACCCACCGGAAAGCGCCGGGCCGACCACTCCTTGCGGTAGTGAAACCATTTCAGGCTGACCTGGCCGCTGCCGTCACCGACCACCACCTCGAAGAGGCGCCGGCGGCTGCGCTGGGTCACGACCTCGCCGGCGGCGAGGATCTCCCCGGAAAAGACTTCGTAGCAGCCGTCGCGCAGCTGGCTGATGCGGCGAAATACGCGACGGTCTTCGTAACGGTGCGGAAGCGTGTAGAGTACGTCTTCGACGGTGAAGATGTTGAGGCGGGCGAGTTTTTCGGCGAGGCGCGGTCCGACCCCGCGCAGCTGAGCAACTGGCGTGGCGAGGACCTGGCGGGCATGGGCAAGGGAAGCCGGGGGCATCTCCCCTCCCCTGTTTAGCGGGCTTTCGAAAAACTGCTGCGCAGAGCCATCGGCGGCGTTGCGCGGCAGACTACTTGTTTACCGCGGCATTGAGGGTGTCGAGCAGTTCATCGACGTCGAGGCCATGGTTGACGGCCCCCTTCTCGATGGTATCGTGCTTGGCGCCGCCGCAGCCGACGCAGTGCAGGCCGAAGTTGGCCAGCACCTTGCCCAGGGCTGGGTAGAGGCGCAGCGCCTCCTCGAAGGTCATGGACTTGGCGATCGGCTGGCTCATGGTCAAATCCTAATGATATTGGTATGTTCAGTTACAGGAAAGGGGACTGCGCAATCACAGGTAACGGATATCGATGACTTCGTAGACACGCAGCCCCGAGGGGACCTTGATCGTCACCTCATCATCGACACGGTGCCCGATCAGGGCCTTGGCCACCGGGCTGTTGATCGACAGCCGCGCCTGCTTGATGTCGGCTTCGTGCTCGCCGACGATCCGGTAGGTGACCTCGTTGCCGTTCTCGGTGTCGAAGAGCGTCACGGTCGCCCCGAAGACCACCTTGTCCGAGGCGATTTCGGCGGGATTGATGACATGCGCGCGGGCAATCTTGTCGTTGATCTCACTGATACGCCCTTCGATAAAGCCTTGGCGCTCCTTGGCCGCATCGTACTCGGCATTCTCCGAGAGGTCGCCGTGGCCGCGGGCTTCGGCGATGGCCTGAACTACACGCGGGCGCTCTTCGCGCATCAGCCGCTTGAGCTCCTCCTGGAGCTGAACGAACCCCTCGGGGGTCATCGGTATCGTCTGTGACATGGCCCTTCCCTGACTCCGCCAATAAAATCATTCGGGCGGGAAATCCCGCCCGAATCGCTGTAATCGGCAAAAGTTAAACGAGCTGCTAATCCTATCCGTTTTTCGGATGGTACTCCTGAAGCGGGGTGACGTCAAGACTTTCCCGCTGCATGGCGACGATGCCGTCGACAGCGGCGCACATCCCGGCCACGGTGGTGTAGTAGGCGACATTGCTCATCAAGGTGGTCCGGCGGATCGAAAAAGAGTCCTCGATCGAATCGGCCCCGAAGGTGGTGTTGAAGACCATGACGATCTCATCGCTCTTGATCGCGTCGACGATGTGCGGCCGCCCTTCCTTGACCTTGTTGATCGACTGCGCCGGCACCCCATGGCTGGCGAAGAAGGCCGCGGTGCCGCGGGTCGCCACCAGGGTGAAGCCGGCCTCGACCAGCAGGCGGACCGGAGCCAGCACGGCGGTCTTGTCGCTGTCCTTGACGCTGATGAAGACCTTGCCAGCCAGCGGCAGGCGGACGCTGGCGGCCAGCTGCGCCTTGGCAAAGGCCTTGCCGAACTCGCGGTCGATGCCCATGACCTCGCCGGTGGATTTCATCTCCGGGCCAAGCAGGGTGTCGACTCCGGGGAACTTGACGAAGGGGAAGACCGATTCCTTGACCGAGATATGCTCCGGCACGATCTCCGCCGTCACCCCCTGCTCGCGCAGGCTGCGTCCGGCCATGGCCCGGGCGGCGATCTTGGCCAGGGGGCGGCCGGTGGCCTTGGAGACGAAGGGTGAGGTGCGGCTGGCCCGCGGATTGACCTCGAGGAGGTAAATCTCGTCGTCCTTGATGGCGAACTGGATGTTCATCAGCCCGCACACTCCCAGTTCCATCCCCAGGGCGACGGTCTGCCGGCGAATCTCGTCGAGGAGCGGGGCGGAGAGGGAGATCGGCGGCAGGACGCAGGCCGAGTCGCCGGAGTGAATGCCGGCCTCCTCGATGTGCTGCATGATCCCGCCGATGATCACCTCCTGGCCGTCGGCCAGGGCGTCGACGTCGACCTCGATGGCGTCCTCGAGGAACTTATCGATCAGGATCGGGTGCTCC
>CAYQLP010000075.1:4530-4989 GCA_964418505.1 uncultured Geobacteraceae bacterium
GCCCGCCGCCAGCGACAGCAGTCCGGCAACCACGGCGAGGCCGCCACCGCGCGCACCATGTAGCTGCGCAGCTGATTGACGCCGTAAACGATCTCCATGGCCCGGCCGCCGAGGACGTAGGAGGGGCGCACCACCACCGGGTAGCCGATCCGCTCGGCGATCGCTTCGGCCTCCTCGACCGAGCGGGCCGTGCCATTGGCCGGCTGCTTGAGGCCGAGGAGGTCGACCAGGGCCTGGAAGCGCTCGCGGTCCTCGGCACGGTCGATGGCGTCCGGGGTGGTGCCGATGATCGGCACGCCGGCCTGCTGCAGCGGCACCGCCAGCTTGAGCGGGGTCTGCCCGCCGAACTGGACGATCACCCCTTCCGGCTGCTCGACGTGGATGATTTCGAGGACGTCTTCGACGGTCAGGGGTTCGAAGTAAAGGCGGTCGGAGGTGTCGTAGTCGGTGGAGACGGTC
>CAYQLP010000076.1:0-4962 GCA_964418505.1 uncultured Geobacteraceae bacterium
TCAGCCATGGTCACGTCCGTGGAAGATAACCGCCATGAATCTACAGCCCCCATGTTGCGTAAAGTGGTTCCGGTTTCTTAAAAATGTATTCAACAATGGGTTGAAAGACCGAAAGATGCTAATGTATATTAAAAAGAAAAAGCAAAATTTTTATGCATAATTTTTAGGGATTGACAAAAAAATTGTATGTCTATAAGCTTTTTTTATCTGGTTGAACGGACGAAAGCGTTGAAGGATCCAGGGTGAAAAGATCTCGCGTTTAAGGAGATGCGTGCAATGAATAATGATGATCTGCAGCTGCTCGACTCGTATGTCCCAATTGCAAAAGGTATTGCTTCTACGTTCGGGAAAAGATGTGAGGTCGTTATACATGATTTGAGCATTCCCAAAAGATCTATCCGGCATATTTTCAATCAGGAAGTTTCCGGGAGAAAAGTCGGCGATGGTATTCGTGACCTTGTGCTTGATGTCCTCAGGTCACCGAATTTTAAAGAGGATATGCTGGCAAATTATGAAAGCGTCTCTCCTTTGGGGAGAAAAACAAAGTCTACGACTATCGTGATCCGGAATCAAAATAAGCGTGTCATCGGCTGCCTTTGTATTAATTTTGACATCTCTTCGATGGATGAGACAAAAAAAATTCTGGAAGACTTTTTGACCACAGGTTCCCCACTGTTGCCCGCAGACGAGGAAGTCGAGGTGCAAAACAAGGATGTGGAGGAAATCCTGGAATATATCATCGATAAAACGATTGCGGACTTTTCCGGCGGGACGGCAAGAAGATTGTCCCGGGAAGAAATGATAGATATCGTACGATATCTTGAGCGGAAAGGAGTTTTTTTGATTAAAGGTTCTGTAGAACTGGTAGCTACAAAACTAAAAGTTTCCCGCTTCACTATATACAGCTATATCAAGGAAGCCAGGGTAGAAGGTCAAAATAAAAAGGAACATGTTTGGTAAAAACCGGGAGGGATACCAATGGAAGTAAATATTAGCGGGATTGCTGATGAAATTTTTAAAAGAACGGTAGAAACCAGAAGGGATTTTCATAAACATCCGGAAGTTGCATGGACTGAGTTCAGGACAACTTCCATTATCGCAGACCGGCTCAGGGAATCGGGTTTTCAAGTGTTGCTCGGGGAGGATATTTTAAATAAAAACGAAAGACTTGCGGTTCCCGGAAAAGAACATATCGAGGAATGCAGGCAAAGAGCGATTGAAGAAGGAGCGAATCCTGAAACAGTAGAAATAATACGTGACGGAATAACGGGAGTCGTAGGAATTCTCAAGAACGGAGAAGGTCCTACGGTTGGGGTGAGAGTCGATATTGATGCTTTAGAGGTAAAAGAATCGGAGGACGGCGGTCATAAACCGTTTAAAGAAGGATTCTCCTCCATTCATGATGGGCTATCCCATGCCTGCGGTCATGATGGTCATGCTGCAATAGGTCTTGCGATCGCTGAAGTTTTCTCAAGAATCAAGAATGAATTCTCCGGTACTCTGAAGCTTATTTTTCAGCCCGGTGAAGAGGGGATGCGAGGAGCAAGGCCGATGGTAATCAAAGGAGTGGTGGATGATGTTGATTACCTGTTAGGATTGCATATCGGCCTTAAGGCAGACCGTTCCGGAAAGCTGATAGCGGGGGCCTACGACTTTCTGGCGACTACGAAAATGGATGTTTTTTTCAGGGGGCAGAGTGCCCATGCCGGACTGACTCCACAAAACGGAAAAAACGCTTTGTTGGCAGGTGCAGCAGCTGCGACGCATTTGCACGCAATTTCCCGGCATGGAGAAGGTGCGTCACGGATTAATGTCGGGACGCTGAACGCTGGAACAGGAAGAAACGTAATACCTGATCGTGCTGTTATGAAAATAGAGACCAGGGGGGTGAACACCGATATAAACAGTTACATGGAGTCGGAGGCCAGGAGAGTGATAGAGGGCGCGGCATTGATGAATGATGTCACAGTGGAAATAAAAGTTGTGGGCAGCTCAAAAAGCGACCCCGAGATGATAAGCGAGGTTAAGAAAGCTTCCGGGGAAGTAAAAGAAGTCACGGAAGTCCTAGACGAGGCGTCTTTCGGAGCCTGTGAGGATTTTACGTATATGATGGAAAAAGTACAGTCAAACGGGGGAAAGGCAACCTTTATCATGGTGGGAGCTGATTTAGCCTCTGATCATCATTCACCTTTATTTGACTATGATGAAGCGGTTCTTAAAACCGGAACCAAAATAGCATCTCAAACTATATTCAATATATTAAAAAAATAGGTTGTTTTATAAAAAATCAAAAAGGGGGATTCATCTGATGAGTGCAGAGAAAAAAAAGAGATCATTGTTTCAATCTTTTCTGAATGGAGTCGAGAAATTAGGGAATAAATTACCCCATCCATTTACCCTGTTTGTTGAGTTAACAATTTTTGTAATCATATTATCAGCAATTTTAAAGGGGCTTTCAGTTAAAATCCCCGGCTCAGAAAAAACAGCGACTGTTGTCAGTTTGTTAAACGGATCCGGTTTGAGGTGGATAGTTGAAAACATGCTCACGAATTTCATTGAGTTCCCTCCTTTCAGAGCTGTTTTGGTCACTATGCTCGGTGTTTCTCTTGCTGATCAAACAGGGCTGTTCGAGGCGTTTTCCAAGAAATTCCTGATAAAAATGCGGCCCTCCCTGGTGACGGGTGCCGTGATCTTTTTGGGTCTTATGTCCAACCTGGCCTCAGATGCCGGCATTGTGTTCATGCCCGCTCTTGGAGCTACAATTTTCATAGCCCTTAAAAAAGACCCTATTATAGGTATCGCAGCCGGTTATGCTTCCGCTGCTTCCGGGTACTTCGCTAATTTGCTCATAACAAGCCATGACGCGACGCTTACAGGTATAACCGCTGCGGCAATAGATATCGTTCCTATTACAAGCGGCGCACCGACGCACATTGCAATAAACTGGTTTATGGCTGCCGCTTCTGTTCTTGTTTTGCTTCCGGTAGGAACCTGGGTAACCAATAAAATCATTGAACCAAGGTTTTCTTCAGGAGAAGTGGATTTGAATGCGACCAGCAGCTACAGCATGGATGTTTCTGCTGACGAGATGAAGGGTTTGAAGGCAGCGGGAATTTCCTTGGTTGTATATCTGGTGGTTTTAGCCTTTTTGAGCATCCCTGAAAATGCGGTTTTCAGAAATCCGGAAACAGGGAAGACGATTCTTGCCGGATTCAACCCGGTTATCCCCATAATTGCGTTTGCTTTCTTCGTAGTGGGATTAGCGTATGGAATTGTGTCGAAAAAAATACGATCTGAAAAAGATGTCATCGGGATCATGGCAGATTCAATGAAGTCGCTCAGCGGATTTTTGGTGATAGCCTTTGCTGCCTCCCAGCTGGTTGGCATTTTCAAAAAGACTAACCTGGCGACTGTCCTGGCGATAGAGGGCGCGGATGTTCTCAAGACCGCAGGGGTAGAAGGAATACCCCTGATTACTGTTTTTATTCTGTCCTTGGCCGTCATTAACCTGTTCCTTTACAGTGGAACATCCAAATGGGCACTTCTGGCACCCGTCTTCGTGCCTATGTTTGGCCTGCTTGGCTTTTCACCTGCATTCACACTGGCGCTTTATAGAATTGCAGATTCATCGACCAATATCATTTCCCCCTTGTTCCCATACCTGCCCATAGTGCTTGGTCTTGTAACCCAGTATAAGAAAGATGCGGGTATCGGGACTATTATGTCGATGATGCTTCCTTATTCAATTGCATTTACGGTTTCATGGATTCTTCTTGCGTCAGTCTGGTATGTTCTGGGACTTCCCGTAGGACCTGGAGCACCGATGTTGCTTTAACTTCTTCAGAGTAAACTGTGTTTAAGGAACGGAAAGGAACTGAGAAAGAATCTGAGAAAGAATCTGCTGGATTGCGGGAAGGCCGATAGAAAAAATTTTCCTGGTCTTCCCGCTTTTTAAAAATTCTCTTGCGAACCTTTTGGGCAGGATTTCTTCATTAGATTTCAAAAAATTTAGTTCTATAAGCAGATTAAAAAGAACACTATTTTCTTTTCTGAGGTGGAGCATGGATAAAAATTATATTTATAAAAAAGCTAATCTGAATAACAGGCTCGGTTTTGGCAAAAAGAATGCAGTTCTTGTAATAGACTTAATTAAGGGGTTTACGGAAAAGTGTTATCCATTAGGATGTGATTTAAAAAATGTTATTGAAGCGACCAACAAAATTATCGGCATCAGCAGAGAAAAAGAAATCCCGGTAATTTTCGCTGTAATCTCCTATAACCCTAATACATTGGATGGGGGAATATGGATAAGGAAAGCTCCAGCTCAGGGAGAATTCGTAGAAGGAAGCGAATTGGTCAAAATAGACCCAAGGGTTGATTTTCAACCGGATAAAGATACTGTCCTGATAAAAAAGTATGCGTCATGTTTTTTTGGCACCAGCCTTGCGAGCACCTTGAATGCGCTTCGTATCGACACGTTGGTTCTTACTGGTGTTTCGACCAGCGGTTGTGTAAGGGCCACTGCCGTTGACGCAATGCAGTATGGTTTTATTCCGGTGATACCGAGAGAGGCTGTAGGGGATAGGGCGTCTGAGCCGCACGAAGCAAGCTTGTTTGATATTGACGCTAAATATGGTGATGTTGTTTCACTGGAAGAAACAATAGAGCGGCTGAAAAGCTGCTGATTTGTGTTTTTCTCAAAGAAAATCGGTGTCAGGAGTTCTTAAAATATAGGTTAATATAATTTTAATTGATTAGATTTGAGAATGGCAGCAAATCCGGATTTTTCGATATCGCTCAGGATGATTAACAAAAACTTTTATCCTGAGGGCTGTTCCATCGCCCGAAGGATCTGGGGTAAACGGTCTGTCATCCTGAGCAACGCGAAGGATCTGTTTTTGATTGTCTTAAGGAACCTCTGAAAAAGTCTCGGGCAAATCGCCTTTCGATCTTATAAAATAG
>CAYQLP010000077.1:0-1472 GCA_964418505.1 uncultured Geobacteraceae bacterium
CTCGTTCATATCGGGGAGATGAATAGATGAACTGCGAAGAATGTCTTTCTAGCTCTTCCCGCTTAAGAAAATACAAGAAGCCCGCAAAAAGGGAAAAGTTCCTTGCGGAAATAAAGCGTTTTGTTCCTTGGAAGGAACTCTACGCTCTCATATGCATTTTCTATCCCAAAACCGGAAGAAGCCGGTCTCCTCTAGGACTTGAGCGTATGATTCGGATCCATTTCCTGCAGAACTGGTTCAACCTCAGTAACCCTCAAGTGGAAGAAGTCCTCCATGTCATCGAATCAATAAAACGCTTCGAAAATTGGAAAAGGGAAGGGGATCGGCTGTCGATATTCAGCAGTTGGCTATCGGATAATTTCCTGTTGAGATGTTCCGATGGTTTTTTACACGTGGCTGAATCAAGAAAAAGGAACAGGAAGTTATTTAAACGGAGAGGAGGTTAGATGGTTTACGCGTATAGGGACGTCATGTAATATACTATTTAGCTCGTAAGGAGGGGTAGAAATATGTCTTTAAGTCGTAATGGAAGAAAATTATTGATTGCGTTTGTTTTCGTTTTTCTATGTTCTGCTGTAGGGTTTGCGTTCCCTCATGACCCCAATCCAAGCACCATTCCCGATGAGTACTTCCCCGGCAGCTGGATGAACGCGCTCCGCTCATTCAGCACCAACAGGGAAAGTGCGATCGACCGCATGCGTGTCATGCTCTATTTCGATAATGAGTTCATGGAGGCTGGAGGCCCGGGCGGCACAAGTGACCTGAAGATCTGGAACACTCCTGCCTTTGCCACAGCTAAGGTGAACGAGGACAGGAGTGCGCAGGCGTGGCTTACCGCCAATCCAACAGGAGAGGTGCTCGACAAGGATGCAAGCGGACTCGGGCATATGGGCGGAACGGTGCGGGGAGTCCCCGTCTCGGAAGGCCGTTCTTTATTCACCACCCATGATGAACTGGTATCCTTTATCGAAAAACTCCCAAGAACAAGAATGACTGTCGAGTACCTGGGTGAGATTCCCCGCGGGTTCCCTTTCCCGTTCATGGTGTTCTCGACCAGCAGCGACCGGACTCCTGAGGCGCTTGCCGCTTCCGGAAAGCCACTCGTCTGGGTGCAGGGCAATATTCACGGTGGAGAGTGGTCGGGCGGAGAAGGTGCTATCGCGATGGCACATGACCTCGCTACAGGAAGATACGACGACCTGCTGGCGAAGATCAACGTCATCATCGTTCCGCGCGTCTGCGCCGACGGTGCGAAGTTCCCGATCCGCTCGAGCAATGACCTCGTCGCCCTTCAGTGGACCCCCAGCCCCGAGGCCAGGGACCTGAACCGCGACAACATGCTCCTTGACCTCCAGGTCACGCGTGCGATGCGGAAAATGAACATGGCATACGGGCCTCACTTCTGCATTGACCTGCACGAGCGCGGCTCGAGCAACATCAACAATACGATCACCGATACCTTCGGCATGAAA
>CAYQLP010000077.1:1482-4060 GCA_964418505.1 uncultured Geobacteraceae bacterium
ACGACATCGGGTCGAGCGGCACGACCATTCTCCAGGTTCCGAATGAGCTGATCGCGCTCCGTTATAATTACATGGAGAAGGATCTGCAGGATTTCGGCAAAAAATATGGTGTATATTTCGGTTTCTACCGTGAGGGAACCGACACCTACAATCACGGCATCTTAAATAACTACGGGACCGGCATGCCGTATGACGGGGCGGACTATAGGAGCAGCATGGTAAACAGCACCGCATGGGATCCGGACGCACCCTATTTTGTGATTTCAGAGGCATCATACAACACCCGCAGCAGCAGAAATATCAACGCCATGCCCGGCGTTATCAGCCAGTTGTTCGAGAACAAGTCCGGCCCTACGAATGTAGGCAACCGCGGAATGTTTGAGCGCCGTGTAGGGACAGGCTATATCTGCATACTCTCGACTCTGACCACCGCAGCAAACAGGGCGGATGAGCTGCTTCCCCAGATCATGGACATACGCGAGTCGTTTGTCGAAAAGGGCAAAAAGGTTTCTAACGACGACATGATTCCGATCCTGACAGTCCAGCCCAAACCGCGTTACGTCACTGAAAGGGAGTGGACAGTCCTCGACATCGACAAGGACTACACGGGCGCTTACGATAACGCGTTCTCCCCGGAAAATCCTGTCGCCGACCTCACGAACATCTACAGGTACGACGGAACGAAAGCCCTGAAGCGTGTAGCGGACGGCACCGGATACAACGGCAGCAACTATGTTCCGGTCAGGGGGACCGGTTCCCGCGACCATCAGTTCTTCAAGATCGAGGAGACCTGGAAAGGTACCAATGTCAGGGAGCGCATACGTCCATATGCGTATATCTTCGAGGGACCGTATGCCGAGGAGCTTGCAACTCGGATGATGCTGGCGGGCATTGACGTGAAGCGACTGGCTGAGGATGTGGCCATCGATGTCGAGGGCTGGTGTTACAACGCCCGTACAATTGGCAGCGACGGCGGAGTTGGACCCTATATCGATCTTGCGAACAGCGGATCATCCGGCTGGCTCAATCGGGACGTCTCTATTTACCCGATTCCCGGCAGGACCTTCAAGAAGGATGCCTACGTGGTTTACCTGGGGCAGCTCATGTCCAATTTGATCCCGATGTACATGGAGCCGGACCTTCCCTGGAGCGTTTCTTCCTGTATCTTCCTTCCCTACATGAGCGTCGCCCTTGGCGGTGAATCGACAAGAGCTCTTTCTCCCGAGTTGGTCGGTGTTGAGATGCCGGCGTACCGTTATCTGAAAGAGGTCGATCTTCCGACTTACGACGTCGATCACTTCCTCCCGCTTGTCGACAGGGGAGCGGTCGCGCGTTTCTTCTCCTACCACACCCAGGAGCAAATTGAAGAGGTCGCCGAAGAACTGGACGTCGATTTGGAGCGGATCAAGGTTTACGACTACGATTTCCAGGTCCACGCCCGAACCTCTGCTCTTGTGGGCGGGAAATTCAACATTACGCTTCCCACCTCATCTGAAACCAGCACCTACAAGGTCCTGACCAGAAAGGGGAAATACGAGGAGCTCGTTCCCAATGGCAAAATGTTCAGCTGGAATGTCGGAACGATAGACGTGGCAGACCACGGGAACGCTCCGTTCACTGTCGATTTAGGACCCGACAATAGGCCTGTAGTCGGAGACGGGAGTAACCGTACTCTCCCGAAAGAACTGCCGGCGCACGATGATTTGATCGGCGTCCGCGTTGTCGAAATCATGGCAGAGCCGGATAGCGGAAGCAGTGGTGCAACGCCACTGGAAACAGTGCCGGATTCATGATGTTCGCTTTCCTGGCGATTGTTCCGCTTTTCGCTCTGAGAAGCAGAAAAGATTCTTAAAGATAAGCTGGCGCGGGCACGGACGATAACCGTTCGTGCCCGCAACTAATTGAAAGAGGCAAAGAGGTGTTCACTTGAAAAAATTCGCCGTGTTTCTTTTGGTTCTCCTGCTGGCCACGACCTCGAGCGCTGGCTTGAAAGACAGGCTGGAACCTGTTATTACATCTGATGATGTTCAAGTCTCGGTTGATCGCTTTATTATCGGGACGGAAGACGCATATGTCGCAACACTTGTAAAAACGATCGGAGATGAGGAGATCGCAGATTTGCGCTTTCCCATGCAGGAGATGCTGAACAAATATGATCGAAAGGACTTGCTTTTGATCGAAAGATATGTTTTTTCTAAAAATGCTAAGAAGATGGCTCTGATTGAGCGGAATTTAGTACTGGAAGCGGATCCGCAAGCAGTCATTTCTTCCGAACCAGTGGCGACAAACGTGGATTTTCTCCGGTGACTTCCCTGAGGATACAGTATGGAACCGGATCGCCGGACCAGGAGGATTGGGAGAGTCAATCCTGGGTGACGAGCCGAAACCGGTCCTCCTATCCTCAGACAAGTCCATGAGCGATACGGATCGGTATGTCCCGATTGTTAAGAAGGAAATTGGCGGTATTTTTCTTGACAAAGAGGATATGAAGAGAACAAATGAAGGATGTACCGCTCGAATTGTAGAGTCCTTTAACTTTGACGGCGAGGTTTTTTTTGGTGGTAAGGTTTACCAGTAT
>CAYQLP010000077.1:4070-4493 GCA_964418505.1 uncultured Geobacteraceae bacterium
TGCCATACAAAGATGCGAATTATGCTGTCTCCACATTCGAGTTCAGTTTCGCCAAGCGGGCTTACAGGCAGTTGCGGTTTACTGTTTTCGGCCTTGATCAAAAAGTTATTTATTCAGTAAAAATCGTGAATCCCGTATGGGTTGACAAAGAGATGGATCCTATAATCCTGTCCTTCCTCTCGGCGTTGAGCAAAAATCTTCCGCAAGATCTGGCTCTTGAAATGTCGGCAGAGATCGAGGCTTTTAACGTTTTCATTAATGATAAAAACGAAAAGCACCAAAAACAGCAATCAGAAGTTGTTGGGGAAATAGAGTAATTTGGAGCTGTATTTTCACTTAATAGAGCCTGTTGCAAAACTAAGGAATCTCTGAAAAAGTCTCGGGCAAATTGCCCTTCGACCCTGTAAAATAGCGCTATGGGAA
>CAYQLP010000078.1:0-2417 GCA_964418505.1 uncultured Geobacteraceae bacterium
GGCCATCAAGCGCAAGCTCTCGGTGGGCGACAAGATGGCCGGCCGCCACGGCAACAAGGGCGTCCTCTCGCGGATCCTCCCCGAAGAGGACATGCCCTACATGGCCGACGGCACCCCGGTGGAGATCGTCCTCAACCCGCTGGGCGTCCCCTCGCGCATGAACGTCGGTCAGATCCTCGAGACCCACCTCGGCCTGGCCGCTCGCGGCCTCGGGGTGCAGATCCAGTCTGCGATCGACAAGCTCACTGCGCCGGCCCATCTGCGCAGCCAGATCAAGGCGATCTACGGCGACGGCGAACTCGACCGCTTCATCGACAACCTCGACGACGAGACCGTGCAGGAGCTGGCGCGCACCCTCAGCAAAGGGGTGCCGATGGCCTCGCCGGTCTTCGAGGGGGTCCACGAAGGGCAGATCCGCAGCGAACTCGAGCGGGCCGGCATGCCTCTCGATGGCCAGATGACACTCTTCGACGGCCGCACCGGCGAAGCCTTCAAAGAGCAGGTCACCGTCGGCATCATGTACATGCTCAAGCTCCACCACCTGGTCGACGACAAGATCCACGCCCGTTCCATCGGCCCCTACAGCCTGGTCACCCAGCAGCCGCTGGGCGGCAAGGCCCAGTTCGGCGGCCAGCGACTCGGCGAGATGGAAGTCTGGGCCATGGAAGCCTACGGGGCGGCCCACGCCCTGCAGGAGTTCCTCACCGTCAAGTCCGACGACGTGGCCGGTCGCACGCGTATCTACGAGGCGATCGTCAAGGGGAAGCATACCCTGGAAGCGGGGCTCCCCGAGTCGTTCAACGTGCTGATCAAGGAACTCCAGGCCCTCTGCCTCGATGTCGAGCTGCTCGAAGAGGAAGAGGAGTAGGATCCGGCTTTTCCCGGTTAACCCGTCCTGTCAAGGAGGCAGTGCCTTGGAAGATATCTTCAGTCTGTTCGAACGTCCGAAAGATCCGCTGAGCTTCAACGCCATCCGCCTGTCGGTGGCCTCGCCGGAGAAGATCCGCGAGCGCTCCTTCGGCGAGGTCAAGAAGCCGGAGACGATCAATTACCGGACCTTCAAGCCGGAGCGCGACGGCCTCTTCTGCGCCAAGATCTTCGGCCCGACCAAGGACTACGAGTGCAACTGCGGCAAGTACAAGCGCATGAAGCACCGCGGCATCGTCTGCGAGAAGTGCGGCGTCGAAGTCATCCCCAGCAAGGTGCGGCGCGAGCGTCTCGGCCACATCGACCTGGCCTGCCCGGTCGCCCACATCTGGTTCCTCAAGTCGCTGCCCAGCCGCATCGGCACCCTGCTCGACCTGACCCTCAAGGAGCTTGAGCGGGTCCTCTACTTCGAGGCCTACGTGGTCCTCGACGGCGGGGAGACCGATCTCGAGCGCGGCCAGACCCTCAGCGAGGACAAGTACCGCGAGCTGATGGACGCCCACGCCGGCCAGTTCACCGCCGGGATGGGCGCCGAGGCGATCCGCGACATGCTGGTCAGCATCGACCTCGACGAAGAGGCCGGCCGCCTGCGTGCCGAGATGGTCGATGCCGCCAGCGAGGCCAAGCGCAAGAAGGTGGCCAAGCGCCTCAAGGTCGTCGAAGCCTTCATCCAGAGCGGCAACCGTCCCGAGTGGATGATCCTCGAGACCATCCCGGTCCTCCCCCCCGAGCTGCGCCCGCTGGTGCCGCTGGACGGGGGCCGGTTCGCCACCTCGGACCTCAACGACCTCTACCGCCGGGTGATCAACCGCAACAACCGCCTCAAGCGTCTCATGGAGCTGCGCGCTCCCGAGGTGATCATCCGCAATGAGAAGCGCATGCTCCAGGAGGCCGTCGACGCTCTCTTCGACAACGGCCGCCGCGGCCGGGCCATCACCGGCCCCAACAAGCGCCCCCTCAAGTCCCTCTCCGACATGCTCAAGGGCAAGGGCGGCCGCTTCCGCCAGAACCTTCTCGGCAAGCGCGTCGACTACTCCGGCCGTTCGGTCATCGTCGTCGGCCCCGAGCTGCGCCTGCACCAGTGCGGCCTCCCCAAGAAGATGGCCCTCGAGCTCTTCAAGCCCTTCATCTACAACAAGCTTGAGGAGCGCGGCTACTGCACCACCATCAAGAGCGCCAAGAAGCTGGTCGAGCGCGAGCGCCCCGAGGTCTGGGACGTTCTCGAGGAGGTCATCAAGGAGCACCCGGTGATGCTCAACCGCGCTCCGACCCTCCACCGCCTCGGCATTCAGGCCTTCGAGCCGGTGCTCATCGAGGGGAAGGCGATCCAGCTCCATCCGCTGGTCTGTACCGCCTTCAACGCCGACTTCGACGGTGACCAGATGGCCGTGCACCTGCCGCTCTCGGTGGAGGCGCAGGCTGAGGCGCGCATCCTCATGCTGGCGAGCAACAACATCCTGAAGCCGTCTGACGGTCGCCCCGTGACCCTG
>CAYQLP010000078.1:2427-4406 GCA_964418505.1 uncultured Geobacteraceae bacterium
AGCCAGATCGAGGCCCGCGTCCTGATGATGTCGACCAACAACATCCTCTCGCCGGCCCATGGCAAGCCGATCATCGTCCCCTCTCAGGACATGGTTCTCGGCCTCTACTGGATGACCCGCGAGCGCGCTTTTGCCGACGGCGAAAACAAGATCTTCGCCTCCCCGGGAGAAGTGCGCATGGCCTATGATTCCGGCGTCGCCGACCTGCAGGCCAAAATCAAGGTGCGCATGGTGGTCGAAGAGGGCGGGGCCCCGCAGATTACCGACACCACCGTCGGTCGCGTACTGCTGCGCGAAGTCGTCCCCGACTCGATCCCCTTCCGCTATATCAACCGGGTCATGAACAAGAAGCAGGTCGGTGAACTGATCGACATCTGCTTCCGTCTCGCCGGCAACAAGGAAACCGTCATCCTGGCCGACCGCCTCAAGGAAACCGGCTTCCGCTTCTCGACCATCGCCGGCATTTCCATCTGCCTCGATGACATGCAGATCCCGGAAGGGAAGGAAGAGCGCATCGACCAGTCCGTCGACGAGGTCAAGGAGATCCAGAGCCAGTACACCGAGGGCTTGATCACCGACGGCGAACGCTACAACAAGGTCATCGACATCTGGGCCAAGTGCACCGAAGACATCGCCCAGAACATGCTCTCCAGGCTGGCCGTGGAAACGGTCACCTCGGCGAGCGGCGAGAGCGTCCAGGTCTCCTCCTTCAACCCGATTCACATGATGGCCGACTCCGGGGCCCGTGGCAGCCAGCAGCAGATCCGCCAGCTCGCCGGGATGCGCGGCCTGATGGCCAAGCCGGACGGCTCGATCATCGAGACCCCGATCACCGCCAACTTCCGCGAGGGGCTGACGGTTCTCCAGTACTTCATCTCCACCCACGGCGCCCGCAAGGGTCTGGCTGACACCGCCCTGAAGACCGCCAACTCCGGCTACCTGACCCGCCGCCTGGTGGACGTCGCCCAGGACGCGATCATCACCGAGGACGACTGCGGGACGATGGACGGCATCACCATCAGCTCGCTGATCGAGGGGGGCGAGGTCATCGAGCCCCTCGGCGACCGTATCCTCGGCCGCACCGCCCTGGAGGACATCCTCGACCCGGTCACCGACGAGGTGCTGGTCGAGGCCAACCAGGAGATCGACGAGGCCCTGGTGCAGAAGATCGAAGATGCCGGTCTCGACAAGGTGCGCATCCGCTCGGTGCTCAGCTGTCAGAGCAAGCGCGGCATCTGCGCCACCTGCTACGGGCGCGACCTGGCCCGCGGCCACCTGGCCAACCTCGGCGAGGCGGTCGGCGTCATCGCCGCCCAGTCGATCGGCGAGCCTGGCACCCAGCTGACCATGCGGACCTTCCACATCGGTGGTACCGCCTCCCGCCAGGCCGAGCAGACCTCGCTGGAAGCCCGTACCGACGGTACCCTCAAGTTCATCAACCTGACCACCGCGGTCAATAGCGAAGGCGGACTGGTGGTCATGAACCGCAACGCCGAAGTAGCGGTGGTCGACGAGACCGGCCGCGAGCGCGAGCGCTACGGCGTCAACTACGGCGCCCGCCTGCGCATCGCCGAGGGTGGAGCGGTTGCCAAGGGGGCGGTCATCGCCGAATGGGACCCCTTCACCATGCCGATCCTCACCGAAGCCTCCGGCCGCGTGCGCTTCGGCGATCTTGTCGAAGGGATGACCATGGAGGAGCAGGTTGACGATGTCACCGGCCTCTCCCGCAAGGTGATCATCGAGTCCAAGTCCGCCGACCGCCGCCCGCGCATCTCGATCAAGGACGATCACGGCAAGACCATCCAGCGCTACATGATGCCGGTGGGTGCCAATATCGTCATCCAGGAAGACCAGGTGGTCAGCGCCGGCGACATCCTCGCCAAGATCCCCCGCGAAACCACCAAGACCAAGGACATCACCGGTGGTCTGCCGCGCGTGGCCGAGCTCTTCGAGGCCCGCAAGCCGAAGGAGTACGCGGT
>CAYQLP010000079.1:0-4208 GCA_964418505.1 uncultured Geobacteraceae bacterium
CCTCACCTGCCAGGGGGGCGACTACACCAAGGCCGTCCATCCCGAGCTGCGCAAGCAGGGGTGGCAGGGCTACTGGATCGACGCCGCCTCGACGCTGCGCATGGAAAAAGACGCGGTAATCATCCTCGACCCGGTCAACCGCAACGTCATCGACAACGCCCTGGCCAACGGCCAGAAGGATTTCATCGGCGGCAACTGCACCGTCAGCCTCATGCTCATGGGGCTGGGCGGGCTCTTCCGCGCCGGGCTGGTCGAGTGGCTGACTTCGATGACCTACCAGGCCGCCTCCGGCGCCGGCGCCCCGAACATGCGCGAGCTCCTCGCCCAGATGGGGGTCCTCAACGGCTCGGTCGCCGAACTGCTCAAGAACCCCTCCTCGGCGATCCTCGACATCGACCGCGACGTAACCGCCGCTCTGCGCGGCGACGCCATGCCGACCAAGGAATTCGGGGCGCCGCTGGCCGGCAACCTCCTGCCGTGGATCGACCGCGAGGTCGAGGACGGGCAGAGTCGCGAAGAGTGGAAGGGGCTGGTCGAAACCAACAAGATCCTCGGCACCGCTACGCCGATCCCGGTGGACGGCATCTGCGTGCGCGTCGGCGCCATGCGCTGCCACAGCCAGGCCCTGACCATCAAGCTCAACCGCGACGTGCCGATCGCCGACCTCGAGCAGCTGATCGCCAATGACAATCAGTGGGTCAAGCTGGTGCCTAACACCAAGGCCGACTCGGTCAGCCAGCTGACCCCGGCGGCGGTCTCCGGCCTGCTCACCGTGCCGGTTGGCCGGGTGCGCAAGATGAAGATGGGCCCCCAGTACCTGTCGGCCTTCACCTGCGGCGACCAGCTGCTGTGGGGGGCCGCGGAGCCCCTGCGGCGCATGGTGCGCATCCTCGCCGAGCGTTAGCGAGGGGCGGCGGAAGCAGTTCAATGATCTATCACGGGGGCCGGATGGCCCCCGTTCGTTTTCAGGACTGCCGATGAGCGCGGATGGCGACAATCTCCCGAAAGTGATGGAAAGGGCCGACCCACGGCTCAAGCTGCCGCTGTGCGGCGGACTGGCGGCGCTGGCCTTCACTGCCGGCAGCTGGCTGCAGCTCGGCGCCGTGGCCGCGGCGCTGCTGCTGCTTCTCGCCTTCAGCTCTTCCACGGCTCTGCACCCGCTTGGGCGCACCCTCTGGTCGCTGCGCTGGCTGCTGATCTTCACTCTTCTTCTTCATATGCTCCTTGATCCGGGACGCACCCTGTGGGGGATCGCCTGGCTCTCCCGCGACGGGCTGCTGCGCGGACTGCTGGTTACCGCCCAGCTGGCCACGGCCACGCTGGCCGCCGCGCTGCTCGCACAGACGACCCCCGGCACACTACTGGCCCGGGCCGGCGGCTGGCTCCTCGGACCCTTGCGGCTGCTCGGCTGCCCGGTGCGGCGCTGGCAGGAGCAGGCCGCCGTAGTCCTCTACTGCGTGCCCCTGGTCCAGGCCGAACTGCAGTCGGAGGCCGGGGCGACACCGGGTGAGCCGAGATCTCTCCGGCGCTTCCTGGTGCTCTTCGACCGTCTGATCGACCACGGCGAAAAGATCGCCGCCAGGCTGTCCGCTGGTGACGAACCGCTTAACCTCACCGGCGTCTGGCCCCCCTTAGCAGTCGCCAACCTTGTCCCGGCCGCGGTGGGCGTGGTCACTCTCGGCTGTTTTTGGTTGAGCGCCTGATGCCGACTATCCTCCTCTTTCTCGAATATGACGGCACCGATTTCGCCGGCTGGCAGTTCCAGACCAACGGCCGCTCGGTCCAGGAAACCGTCGAGACGGAACTGGCCAGGCTGCTCGGCGAGGAGGTCCGCCTGCACAGCGCTGGTCGCACCGACGCCGGCGTGCACGCCCGGGCCATGCCGGCCCATTTCCGCACCTCCCGACATCTGCCGCTGCACGCCTACCGCGACGGCCTCAACCGGCTGCTCCCCGCCGATGTGGCGGTCATCGAAGCCCGCCAGGTGGCCGACGGCTTTCACGCCCGCTTTGCCGCAGCAGGCAAGTGGTACCGCTACACCATCGACCGGAGCCCGACCCGCTCCCCGCTGACCCGCCTGACCGCCTGGCACCTGCGCGGCGCTCTCGACCTGGCCGCATTGCGCATTGCAGCGGAACAACTGGTCGGCACCCATGACTTCGCCGCCTTCCGCACCAGCGGCTGTGCGGCCCGCACCACCGTCCGCGAGATCAGAGCCATCGACCTGGTCGAGGAGGGTCGCCTGCTGCACCTCGATGTGCACGGCAGCGGCTTCCTGCGCAACATGGTGCGCCTGATCGTCGGCACCCTGGTCGATATCGGCCGGGGCAAGCGAGGTACAGAAGAAGTCGCCGCACTGCTCTCCGGGGCTCCTGGGGTGAAATGCGGTCCCACCGCACCCGCCCACGGTCTGTGCCTGATGTCAGTGCGCTATCCCGAACTATAACAAAAAGACGTTTGATTCCTAATGGTTAACTCGTCCCCATGTTCGGCTCCCGGGTGCTTTTCCCTTGACTGCCGACGGGCTCTGACTTAAAGTTCCCGATCAATTCTCACCCGTTTTTCCCCGCACCGGAGGTCCCTATCATGCTGACCAACGAGCTACGCGAAGGGCTGACGTTCGATGACGTCTTGCTGCTTCCCGCCCACTCGACCATTCTCCCCAAAGAAGCCGAACTCTCCACCTGGCTCACCCCTAGCATCCGGCTCAACATCCCTTTGCTTTCCGCGGCCATGGACACTGTCACCGAGTCGCGTACCGCCATCTGCATGGCCCGGGAAGGCGGTCTGGGCATCATCCACAAGAACATGAGCATCGCCGAACAGGCCATGGAAGTCGACAAGGTCAAGAAGAGCGAATCAGGGATGATCGTCGATCCGATCACCATGCGCCCGACCCAGAAGATCCACGAGGCCCTGGAGATCATGCAGAAGTATCGCATCTCCGGGGTGCCGATCATCAATTCACGGGGGAAGCTGGTCGGCATCCTGACCAATCGAGACCTGCGCTTCGAGACCGACTTCAGCCTGCCGATCTCGGCGTGCATGACCAAGCGCAACCTGGTCACCGTCCCCGTCGGCACCACCCTCGACGAGGCCCGCGAGCACCTCAAGCACACCCGGGTCGAGAAGCTCCTGGTGGTCGATGATGAGCGCAACCTCAAGGGGCTGATCACCATCAAGGACATCGAGAAGGTCAAGAAGTATCCCAACGCCTGCAAGGACAACCTCGGCCGCCTGCGCGTCGGCGCCGCCGTCGGTCCCAGCGAGGACATGGAGGCGCGGGCCGAGGCGCTGCTCAAGGCCGGAGCCGATGTGATCGTCATCGATACCGCCCACGGTCATTCCCAGGGGGTGATCGACGGGGTGAGGCGCCTGCGCGCCGTCTTCCCGAAGATCGAGCTGATCGCCGGCAATATCGCCACCGCCGAGGCCGCCGAGGCGCTGATCGAGGCCGGCGCCAACGCCGTCAAGGTCGGCATCGGTCCCGGGTCGATCTGCACCACCCGGGTGGTCGCCGGGGTCGGCGTGCCGCAGATCTCGGCGATTGCCGACGTCGCCCGGGTGACCCGTAAGCTCGGGGTGCCGCTGATCGCCGACGGCGGCATCAAGTATTCCGGGGAACTCCCCAAGGCCATCGCCGCCGGCGCCGATGTGATCATGATCGGCTCCCTCTTCGCCGGCACCGACGAGTCCCCCGGCGAAACCATCCTCTTCCAGGGGCGCACCTACAAGAGCTACCGCGGCATGGGCAGCCTCGGCGCCATGAAGCAGGGGAGCAAGGACCGCTACTTCCAGGGGGATGTGGAGAATGAGATCAAGCTGGTCCCGGAAGGGATCGAGGGGCGGGTTCCCTACCGCGGGCCGCTCTCCTCGACCATCCATCAGCTGATGGGCGGCCTGCGTTCGGGGATGGGCTACACCGGCTGCCGGACTCTCAAGGAACTCCAGGAGACCGCCGAATTCATCCGCATCACCAACGCCGGCCTGCGCGAGTCGCACGTCCACGACGTGGCGATCACGCACGAGGCGCCGAATTATCGAATCGAACGTAATAACAACTAGGGCCGCTGAAAAAGGGCCCGATGGCTGCTCAAAGCCAATCAGGAAAACCACTATGCAGGATATTCATTCCGAAAAAATCCTCATCTTAGACTTCGGCTCCCAATACACCCAGCTGATCGCCCGCCGGGTGCGCGAAGCCCACG
>CAYQLP010000080.1:0-4154 GCA_964418505.1 uncultured Geobacteraceae bacterium
ATGGTGCCGTGGTTGTGCAGGCCGATGATGTCGCCGGGGTAGGCCTCCTCGACGTGGGCGCGGTCCTGGGCCATGAAGATGATCGCGTTGGAGAGGCTGACATCCTTGCCGATGCGGTGGTGGCGGACCTTCATGCCGCGGGTGAACTTCCCCGAGCAGATGCGCAGGAAGGCGATGCGGTCGCGGTGCATCGGGTCCATGTTCGCCTGGATCTTGAAGACGAAGCCGGAGAAGGCCTCCTCCTCGGGGACTACGCTGCGGGTCAGCGTCGCGCGCGGCCCGGGGGGCGGGGCCAGGTCGACCAGGGCGTCGAGAAGCTCCTCGATACCGAAGTTGTTGATGGCGCTGCCGAAGAAGACCGGGGTCTGGTTCCCCTTGCGGTACTCGGCGGCCTCGAAGGGGCTGGCCGCCCCCTCGAGGAGCTCGATGTCGCCGCGCAGTTCGTCGGCCTGGCTGCCGAGCAGTTCGTCGAGCTGCGGATCGTCGAGGTCGCTGATCACCAGCGCGTCGCGCTGGCGGGTCTCGCCGCCGGGGGTGAAGAGGCGCAGTTCTTTGCGGTAGAGGTTGTAGACGCCGCGGAAGCGCTTGCCCATGCCGATCGGCCAGGACATCGGCACGCACTCGATCTGCAGCTTCTCCTCGACGTCGTGGAGCAGGTCGAGCGGCGCCAGCCCCTCGCGGTCGAGCTTGTTGATGAAGGTGATCACCGGGGTGTTGCGCATGCGGCAGACAGCCATGAGCTTCTCGGTCTGCGTCTCCACCCCCTTGGCGCTGTCGATGACCATCAGGGCGCTGTCCACTGCGGTGAGCACCCGGTAGGTGTCTTCGGAGAAGTCCTGGTGGCCCGGGGTGTCGAGGAGGTTGATGGCGCAGTCGCGGTGGGCGAACTGCATCACCGAGGTGGTTACCGAGATGCCGCGCTCCTGCTCGACCTTGAGCCAGTCGCTGGTGGCGTGGCGGGCCGCCTTGCGGGCCTTGATCGCCCCGGCCATCTGGATGGCGCCGCCGAAGAGGAGGAGCTTTTCGGTAAGCGTGGTCTTGCCGGCGTCGGGATGGCTGATGATGCCGAAGGTCCGCCGCCGGGCGATTTCGTCGAGAAACTGTTGGTCCAAGGAGAGCTCCGCTACCGGGGTCATTGGGGCGCTGACAAACGAGAAAACGGGCTGTTACGGCCCGTTCACAACGGCCTATATTAGCAGGAAAAGCGGCAGCTGGTCAATCAACCGCAGGACGCCGGCGGGGGCGGAAAAAATTCTTGGTGGGCGATGGTGGAGATGCTAGTGTTTTTGAACTATGCTGTCATTTGCCGGGCGCTGAGAAAGCGCCCCGCCCAAGGGGGTTGCCCATGTACAGACTTCTCCTCGCCGCCCTGCTGCTGGCCTTCCTGTGCGGCTGCGCCTCGCGCTGGGAACACACCAGCAAACGCCGCAGCGATTTCTACGCCGACGACCGCGAGTGCCAGGTCCTCTCCGGGGGCGCCGCCCAGGGGGTCGAACCGGGGCGCGAACGCTTCAGTTACGAAGATTGCATGTGGGAGCGTGGCTGGACCAAGAAGCGGACCATCTGGTTCTTCGACCCTGTCGACAGGAAGTAGATTGCAACACCCGCGCCGCCCGACCGGGGCCGACGGAAGATCCGCCGGCCCCGTGCTCTTTGCTGCGCCGGGCCTTCACCCACCTACGCCGGGGAGATGCGGTCAATGTCCAGTAACGTGCCTAAAGCAGGACGGCGCAGGGCGCAGAGTGCCAATCGCCGCTGGCTGCGCGAACAGCTGAGCGACTATTTTTTCCTCGCCATGCGCGACGAACCCGGGGCCCTGGCGATCCTGGCCCGCGAGCTCGACAGCCTGCGCAGCAATCGCCGGCTGATCCTCGCCGACCGCGACCAGGCCCTGATCCTCGCCACCGCCAGCCGCCCGGGCTCCCTCTACCAGACCCTGGCCCTGGCCGAAGCCGCCGAAAGCGACCTTTCCTACGCCATGTTCAGCCACTCGGCGGCCCCGCTTCCGGGCATGGCCGAGCAGCTGGAGATCCTGCGCCTGGAATTCGACCGCAAGAGCGACGCGGCCATCGCCCTCAACTATGACGTCGAAGTCCCGGACGCCATCCGCCGCCGGGTGCTGCAGGCGGTGCGCGCCCTGCGCCCGGAGAGCAGCCGCCTGCAACTGGCGCCGCTCCTCGACATTCTCTGGCTCAACAACCCCAATTATGTGCGCAACGCCCCGCTGCGCCGGGTGGCGCAGACCCTGATGCTCTTTCATGAAACCCAGCAGCGCGGGGGCTTCGCCCTGGAAATGGCCCCGCTGGAGGACGGCTGCGGAGAAACCCGCGTCCTCCTCGGCGTCGCCAACCCGCCGCGACAGCGCTACCTGCAGCAGGTCATGGAAGTCTTCTACCGGATGAGCATCGGGGTCAGCCGGGGCTACTGCCTGACCGTCAGCAGCGGCATCGAGCCCTATTTCCTGGCCAGTTTCTACGTGCGTCGCCGCGACGGCCACTCCCTGGCCGCCGACTCCCCCCTGCACGCCCGGCTCGGCGAGGAGCTGTGCGCCACCCAACTGCTCGACAGCCGGACCCCGGCCTACCGCAACTTCGTCACCGTCGGCCTGCTCAGCGGCCTGGAGGCGACCCTGGTCAACGCCTTCATCGCCTTCTGCCACACCAGCCTGGCCCACTGCCAGCCCGACCGCTTCAGCCTCGACGAAGTCAAGAGCGCCTTTCAAAGCAACCCGCAGATCGCCCTGCTGTTGGTCGCCCTGCTGCGCGCCCGCTTCGACCCCGAAACCGGCGATCGCCCGGCGACCTGCGCGGCGGCCCAGGCCGAAGCCGAAAGTGCAGTGTTCGCCTACAACACCGGGCGGCGGCACCTGGATGCCATCCGCCGCGAAATCTTCCGCTGCGCCCTGGTCTTCATTCGCCACACTCTCAAGACCAACCTCTTCGTCGCCGACAAACAGGCCCTGGCCTTCCGCCTCGACCCGGCCTACCTCGCCGAACTGGGGGCGGAGCACACTGCCGACCTGCCCCCCGGGGCCCCCTTCCGCGTCACCTTCTTCTTCAGCCGGGCGGGCTTCGGCTACCACGTCGGCTTCTCCGAGATCGCCCGCGGCGGCTGGCGGACGCTGATCGCCCGCAGCGCCGACGACCTGGCCGCCGGGGCGGCGACGCTCTTCCGCGAAACCTACGTGCTCGCCCACACCCAGCACGCCAAGAACAAGGACATCTACGAGGGCGGCTCGAAGATGGTGGTGCTGCTCGATGCCGCCAGCCTCCCCGCGGAGGCCGACCGGACCGCCGAGACCGTGCTCCTCTACAAGCTGCAGGCGGGGATCACCAGCGCCTTCCTCGACCTCTTTGTGACCTGCGACGGGGTTGCCGCCCACCCCCGGGTGATCGACTACTACCGCCAGGAGGAGGCGATCGAGCTCGGCCCGGACGAGAACATGCACGATGTGATGGTCGAGGCCATCGCCGCGCAGTCGAAGCGCCGCGGCTACCTGCTGGGGAGCGGGATCATCTCGAGCAAACAGGCGGGGATCAACCACAAGGAGTACGGGGTGACCTCGACGGGGGTGATGACCTTCGCCGGGATCGTCCTCGAAGAACTGGGCATCGACCTGCGTCGCGATTCCTTCCGGGTCAAGCTGACCGGCGGGCCCAACGGCGACGTCGCCGGCAACGCCCTGCGCCTGCTCCTCGAACGGGCCCCCGGGGCGCAGCTGGTCCTGATCCTTGATGGCACCGCGGCCCTGGCCGACCCGGCCGGAGCCGATCACGACGCCCTGCGCCGGATCGTCCTGAACCGGGACCTCGACGCCTTCGATCCGCAGGCGCTGCATCCGGGAGGAATGCTCCTGCTGCGCAGCGGCAGCCGCCGCGAGGGGTTGAAGGAGTTGTTCTGGCGGGTCAGCCGGACGGCGGAAGGGGAACTTCAGGAGGAGTGGATTTCCAGCGACGAGTTTGCCCGCCAGTACGGCGAACTGGTCTTCACCGTCCCCGCCGACCTCTTCATCCCCGCCGGCGGGCGCCCCGAGACCATCGACCGCGACAACTGGCCGCGCTTCCTCGGCGCCGACGGCAGCCCCTCGGCACGGGCCATCGTCGAGGGGGCCAACTCCTTCCTGACCCCCGAGGCCCGCGTCGAGCTGCAGCGCC
>CAYQLP010000081.1:0-3868 GCA_964418505.1 uncultured Geobacteraceae bacterium
GCACCCACGGCGCCTTCGGGGCCTTCGCCGCCGGGGTCGGGACCACCGATCTGGAGGTCGGCATCCTCAAGGGGGTCTGTGCCTTCCGCGAGCCGAAGACCATCCGCTTCAACCTCACCGGCACCCTGCAGAAAGGGGTCTACGCCAAGGATGTCATCCTCCATCTCATCAGCCTGATCAGCGTCAACGGCGCCACCGATCGGGTCATGGAGTTCGGCGGCCCGGTGGTCGAGGCGATGAGCATGGAATCGCGCATGACCCTGTGCAACATGGCCATCGAGGCCGGCGGCACCTCGGGGATCTGCATGCCGGACATGACCACGGTGGAGTACCTGTGGCCGTTCATCGCCGGCGAGTACCCGAGCAAGGAGGCCGCCCTGGCCGATTTCGGCAAGTGGCGCTCCGATGACGACGCGGTCTACGACCGGGTCATCGACGTCGACGTGACGGCGCTCGGCCCGGTGGTCACCGACGGCTACAAGCCCGACCAGGTCAAGCCGGTCACCGACCTGGCCGGCAAGCCCCTCGACCAGATCTACATCGGCTCCTGCACCAACGGCCGCCTCGAAGACCTGCGCATTGCCGCGGCGATCCTCAAGGGGCGGAAGATCGCCCCGACGGTGCGCGGCATTCTCTCGCCGGCCACCCCGAAGATCTACAAGGAAGCCCTCCACGAGGGGATCATCGACATCTTCATGGAGGCCGGCTTCTGCGTCACCAACCCGACCTGCGGGGCCTGCCTGGGGATGAGCAACGGCGTCCTCGCCGAAGGGGAGTGCTGTGCCTCGACCACCAACCGCAACTTCATGGGGCGGATGGGCAAGGGCGGGATGGTCCACCTGATGTCGCCGGCCACCAGCGCGGCCTCGGCCGTCGAAGGGGTCATCGCCGACCCCCGCAAGTACCTGTAGATCCCGACAAGCGGATTTTTCTGAAAGGACAGCGAATATGAAGACTTTCGGCGGACCGGTGCTCTTCCTCGACCGGTCGGACATCAATACCGACGAGATTATCCCGGCCAAGTACCTGACCGAGATCACCAAGGCCGATCTCAAGCCCTATATCCTCGAGGACCTCAAGCTCCCCGGCTTCGACCCCAAGGGGGAGCAGACCAAAGCCGCGCGGGTGATCGTCGCCGGCGACAACTTCGGCTGCGGCTCCTCGCGCGAGCACGCGCCGTGGGTCTTCGAGGTCAACGGCATCACCGCGGTGCTGGCCGGCTCCTTCGCCCGTATCTTCCGCCAGAACATGTTCAACTGCGGGATGGCGGCCATCGAGCTGCCGGCCGAGCAGCTCGACCTGCTCTTCTCTTTCGCCGGCTGCCCCGACGCCGCCATCGCCCTGGACATCCGGGCACAGAGCGGGGTGGTCAGCGGCGGCGGGCGCACCGAGAACTTCACCTTCCAGCTCGCCCCCTTCGACAGGGCGCTGGTCGAGGCCGGCGGCTGGGTCGACTACGCCGACAGTCACTACTGATACCCGGTTGTCCGCCAGTTTAACGCAAGAGGCCGCACCTTCATGGTGCGGCCTCTTGCGTTATGCCTGTCCCCGTCGGGCCGAAGGTCAGGGCGTCGGGTCTTCGGGAGGGCTGTGCCTGCCCTCTTTCTCGAACTCGGCGCGCAGCCGTTCCAGGCCCCGCCGGTAGCTTTCCGCATCACCGTACTCGAAGAAGCGCGGGTAGCGGTCATGAGCCGCGAGAATCCTGCGGGCGTGCTTGATCGGGCACCAGTACTGCTCGGTGCGGGCGGTGATCTCCCGGCCGTAGGCCATCAGGCCGTTGCCGTAGGCGCAGTAGAAGCAGTTGAACTTTTCAATCACGTTGAGATAGGGGAGGTCTTCGCGATCGAAGACCAGGTAGTCGCGGCGTTTGACCCGCGGGATGCCGTAGGCCCGGAAGCACACCGCCTGGTAAACGGTCAGGAAGAGGTCGAGGGCGGCAAAAGGGATGAAGCCGAGATAGATCAGCGGGGCGGTGAGGATGTTGAGGGGGCGGGCTTCGATCAGGTAGCGCAGCCAGCCGGTCTTCAGGCGCCGCTGCTGGCGGGCCACCTCCGCAGCAAAGCGTACGCGCTTTTCTTCGACGATAAAAGCGAATTCTTCCCGCCGTTTGCGTAGTTCGACTTCGAGTTCTTCCTGAAGTTCCTTGATGCGCCGGATCAGGTCGTCAATGGCCTGGTAAGGCATGTCGATGCGCCCTTTCTGGCGGCGGGTGCAGCTGCAAACGCCGCGGGTTCATGGCTCCGCCGGGGCGGCCGCCAGCCGGCGGCGACCCTTCACCCAGCCCTGCAGGCGGTCCATGTAGTAGTAGATCACCGGGGTGATGTAGAGGGTCAGCAGCTGCGAGGTGAGCAGCCCGCCGACGATGGCCAGGCCGAGGGTCTGGCGGGCCTCGCCGCTGGCGCCGATTCCCAGGGCGATCGGCAGGCAGCCCATGAAGGCGGCCATGGTGGTCATCATGATCGGCCGGAAGCGCACCAGGGCGCCGCGGTGGATGGCGTCAAGTGGTTCCAGCCCGTCGCTGCGCTGGGCGTCGAGGGCGAAGTCGATCATCATGATGGCATTCTTCTTGACGATGCCGATCAGCAGGACCAGGCCGACGAAGCCGTAGAGGTTGAGCTCGCGGCCGAAGATCAGCAGGGTGACCAGGGCGCCGAAGCCGGCGGAGGGGAGGCCGGAGAGGATAGTCAGCGGGTGGATGTAGCTCTCGTAGAGGATCCCCAGGACCAGGTAGATGACCACGATGGCCATCACCACCAGCACCGCCAGTCCGGTGGTCGACTGCTTGTAGACCTGGGCCACCCCCTGGAAGCTGGTGGTGAAGCCCGCCGGCAGGGTCTCCCGGGCGGCCTGCTCGACCACCGCGACGGCTTGGCTGAGCGGTGTTTCCGGCTTGAGGTTGAAGGAGATGGTCACCGCCGGCAGCTGGCCGAGGTGGTTGACCGACAGCGGCCCGAGGCTGCGCCGCAGGGTGGCCACGGTGGCCAGGGGGACCAGGCGGCCGCTGGCCGGGGCGCGGATGTAGAGGAGCGAGAGGGCGTCGGCGTTCTCCTGGAACTGCGGCAGGACCTCGAGGAGGACGTTGTACTGGTTGTTGGCCGCGTAGATGGTCGAGACTTCCCGGGAGCCATAGGCGTAGTAGAGGGCGTCCTCGATGGCCTCGACGGTCAGGCCGAGGGCGGCGGCCTTGTCGCGGTCGATGTCGATCTCCACCTGGGGGTTCTTGAGCTGCAGGTCGCTGGTGACGTCGAGAAGGAGCGGCTGCTGCTTGAGCTGCCCCTCGAGCTGCTCGGCGTAACGGTAGAGTTCGGCGGTGTCGGGGCTCTGTATTGTGAATTGGTACTGGGCCTTGGCCAACTGGGCCTCGAGGCGGATCGGCGGCGGGTTCTGCAGGAAGGCCGAGACCCCGGGGACCTGGGCGAGGCGCGGGCGCAGCTGCTGGATGACCTGGTCGGCGTTGAGCCGCCGCTCGCCGCGGGGCTTGAGGCGGATGAACATGAAGCCGGAGTTGCCGCCGCCCCGCGAACCGCCAGCCCCGGCCGTGGACATGAAGGCCTCGACGTTGGGGTCTTCGGCGACGATGGCGGCAAGGCTCTGCTGGTAGCGCTTCATCTCGGTGAAGGAGGTCCCCTGGGCGGCCTCGGTGAAGGCGAAGATGGCGCCGAGGTCGTCGTTGGGGAGGAGTCCGCTCGGCACCCGGGTGAAGAGCCAGGCGGTGAGGGCGGTCATCAGCAGGGTGAGGATCAGCACGGTGCGCCGCCAGTGCAGGACCGTGGCCAGGCTGCGTTCGTAGCTGCGGTAGAGGGCGCTGAAAAAGCCTTCCATGAGGAGGTAGAAGCGACCGTGGCGCTCGCCGCCGTGGGGGCGCAGG
>CAYQLP010000082.1:0-3735 GCA_964418505.1 uncultured Geobacteraceae bacterium
AAACAGCTTCTCGCACTCCGCGCTAAGACTTCTTTGCTCTCCCTTGCGAAACAGCATCCCGAGTGATCTTTCTTCATCTGCCGCGCTTGTTATTTGTGGCGGTGAAACATCCAAAATGTCTGCAATCTTACATATCGTTGCATAGGAAATATCAGCATCCCCATCTTCCATTCTTCCGACACGCTGTCGGCTGTAACCGAGCTTGTCGGCCACATCCTTTTGAGAAAGTTTTTTCAGCTCTCTCAATTCGCGGATACGCGCTCCAATGGCAGCATTCATGTTCCCCTTCTCCTCCCGACCATATTATCTAACAGTCAACTCATTCTACTCTGCCATCCATATGATAGTCAATGAAAATGTTATTTTTATATAACATATCTATATTAAAATGCCCATTAATTTATAATATATGTCATTCTTTAATAACATTTTCTTCTATTCGTGTCTGTCCCGGATGCTCCATCCTCGTAAACGCTTTGAATCTGACGTTAACGTATCAGCTTCTAGTATTCACCATCTATATGGTCAGCTAATGTGGTTTTTTCATATATATATTCAATAGCCTTAATTTGATGGCTTGGTATAATGATCCTCTTATCAGCTTCTTTTTCGTGAATAGCGATATAATTACCAAAGCTTAACAGTTCCATCGATTCATGCCTGTTGCCACTAATAGTAATAACTATAATTTTCTTGTAGTTTCGCGTTACTCTCCACTTACAATATATTCTAAGAATAAACAGATTACTGCAGTATAATAATAACAGCACTCGCGGTACAAAATGTGTTGAACCTGAGCCTAATCCTCCTGAAGCCAATATAGACCATATAACAAGACCCCATAACCCGAATATATATAACGCAACTATGATTAATGACCATTTAGTTTGTTTATTCTGAAGAACACCTAATAGGAATGACTTGTGGAATCCCAAATGTGCATAAATAAAGAACACAATCGATATCCCCACGAGTACTGCAGTAAAAATCTTGAATTCAGTGTGCGCACCTGAATCTGCTATCATTGCCGCCATAACAAAGGAAAGAATAGAATTCATAGCAATAGAATCGATGATTCCTATCCTAGCATCATAGGCTGTGACTTGTTCTATAAGTTTCCTTTTTCTGCTTTTCATATAAGCAATTATTAGTGTTGTGCCTACAGCAGTTAATATACTCGTAAGAATAGTTGACATATGGTTTAGTATTTCGGTTGGCAATGCCTATCATCCTTTCTCATAACGACGTTGCTGATCCACAGCTGAAACTCTCATCATTTAAGGAAAGTACTTATTCCTTCACAACTGCCTTCGTCTGCTCCTCACTTTTACGTACTAGAGAATCAGTTTTGGCCATCTTGCAGATGATATCTTTGGCTGTCGCATCCAGGCCGCTGCCCTCTGAGTAATCGGCAAGTTCTATAAAGTCTACTCTTTTATCACAGAGCAGGCCTTCCACTTTATTCTTCTTACCCTTTTGGTATACAGCAATGGAGTAGCCTCCGTTCACCTTTACCAGCTTCATGCAAGGAACGTCTGTCAGTCCATCGCCTATGTAGATCATATTTCTGAAGGGCACAGGTCTGTCGTCTTCCGGTGTGTACTTGTTCAGATCGTCGTCATTCGAATTTCGAGAATGCCCTTGTTGATGCGATACAGAAACTGCGTTTTGGTCGTATAATTCACGACGTTCTTGGGCCAGCATGCGACATTGTTCTCGTCATACAGGAACTCGCAGGCGAACACCTCGCAGAAGTTCTTATATATGCTTGATCCCTCGATGATCTCGCGAAGTCCCCCTTCGTATTCCTTTCTTTGCTATGTGTGCCTTCTCGAGCATGACCCGCATATAAGCCAGTATTTTATCCATTTTCATTTCCTTCGTCAGCGAAGTGGATTCGCGCCAGAAATCATCCGGCGTCATACCGACATTGGGGATGAAAGTATATTCCTGCATGTCTTTCGTGCAAAGTGTTTTGTCAAAGTCGTACATCAACGCTATGGTCGGTTTGCTCTTTCGTCTGAGATTCACCATTTTCACTCTCCCATCATTTTTTCACACAACCCCACACATAAACTAATACAGTTTGCTGTAGTCAGCGAACTTAAAGCCTTATCGATATCCTTTCTTCAGATCGCATGACACTTCGGTATCATCCTGTCAACCATATGGAGCTTCGAATTCACTGCTCGGCACTTATTATAGTTAAAGACTGCTATGTTTTTATATAAACCCTCGCCTAAATATGAACTCCTCGAAAAAGCCGAAGCATACATGACACCATCGTAGCCTTTTCTCTTAACAATTCTGTTGCGACAAAACCGCATCGGAATATACATCTATAACTTATTTATAATAGCTTTAACCATATCAGGATCTTCGATACGGCTTAACGCAAAACTTTTTTTGCCTGCATCTTTAATAGAAGCGCCGATATGATAACAGATCTTTCCATCAAGAATAAGAAACCTATCATGGAATGAATTGTTATATTTTATGCTCAATGTCGGATACTGCGTGTTAAAAGCAGTGATATCCGACTTGGTTAGAGAATTTTTCTTTTGTAACGT
This sequence comes from uncultured Geobacteraceae bacterium, assembly GCA_964418505.1. Lineage (GTDB taxonomy): Bacteria > Desulfobacterota > Desulfuromonadia > Desulfuromonadales > BM103 > VAUL01. The sequence continues at coordinate 2,571 of CAYQLP010000082.1, forward strand.
GTAGAGCGTGACTAAAACATTAGGTTTTTTCTTTGATAACAAATCCAGTGTACCGGTATCAACATATGAATCAATAAGTATAATATTTTTCTTGGCGGCAGCAATGATATGAGCAAGCTTGCTAAATGCATCATATATTTGCCCGTCAAAGTAGATCTTTTGAGCTGACTCTTCATGGTCCGATATATACTCAAATATCTGACAAAATTTTCCTTCATTCTGTTTCTGGCATTCTAATTGCCTCAGTTCAACTGCTCGTATTTGTTCAAACATTCGCGAATGATTATCGATAAAGTGACGCATCTCAACAAAGGCATCCATGATCCCAATGCTGACAGCAATTGCCTTATCACTGCGCAAAACCGCTGAGAGCATAGAAATACCTTGTTCTGTGTAAACAAAAGGGAGATATCTGCTGCCCCCGGAACCTTCTATTGGTTTTGAGGTCGCAATTTGCGACCTCAAAATTAATCTTGTTCTATACACTTGCTATTATTGACATCAGAAAACTGGATCTTCACTTTCGTATCAAGCTTTGCCATAACATCACAGATGCTCTGCAGGGAAATATTGTAGTTGCCGCTCTCCAGTTTGGAAACCATGGGCTGTCGTACACCCAAAAACTCTGCGAACTGCTTCTGTGTATAATTGTGCTTTGTCCTGTACTCAAAGATATACATCGACAGGTCGTAAGATAAATTTCATGCTTTGCCTTTCACTATAATATTCCATATAAGTTATATTATCATGTATTGTTGAAAAATAATTGAATATCTGCATCGGACTCTACGCTTTAACGATTTGATTGTCATCTTATATTCAGGAAAATAGAGGTCATTTAATAATTGCTGCACCTTTCATTACAACTTCCATATCACTACTGAAACTGCCATATGTAAAATCCTTCTTAGCATCACTAATATGTTCATCTGTGATCCCGATGGTTTTGTAGACTACTGCAAGCAATATAAACTGCAAGATTCTGCCCGCTGAATATATTTGCTGAAAGGATGGTTCACTATAGTTATTTGTGTTGTAGTGCGTATAAAAGTTCCGATAATCACTGATTGTTTTGGCAAAATATTCTGCTCCTGGCCCTTCCATTTCAAAAATCTCCTTGAGCCAAATAATGATGTCCTTGATCCTGAATTTAAGTTCTAATTTG
>CAYQLP010000083.1:0-3672 GCA_964418505.1 uncultured Geobacteraceae bacterium
CCCCGCTCTCTTCTCCCCCACGGTTGCACTCTAGCCGGTCGATGCGACAGTTCGAGTCGCTTGGTGACTGGCCCGGTAAAATCACCCGCCCGACCGGTCTGGCGACCACTCAAAAATAAAATTTTTCTGACAGTGCTGTCATAATTCTCGTAATATAAATGTTTTCGGTAGGATAGCCATTCTGACAGGGCGATCCCCAGGGTTGTGAGAGCAATTTGACCGCATGTCAATAAAAAGTCGGCAGCGGCCGATGCTGACACGCTTGCAAAAAAAAATTATATCGCCATGCCCGCAGGCCTGTGCTAGTGTCAAAATAAAAAAAGCCAGTTGGAGCAAAGGGATGGACAGTCGACGCAACCCTTCGGCCAGGCCGGGGCAGGCACAGGCGACCGGGAGGGCCCGGGGGGAGGATGAACCCGATTCGCCGATGGCAGGGATGAACAAGGCGCTTTTCGAGGCGATGATCAGTCGGGCGCTGAACCGGGGCCAGCTGGCCCCGGAGCCTTCTGCAGATGTTGAGAAAACCTCTGATGAGTCAGAGCCTATTCAAATGGAATCGCGACGTAAAGGACGGCCGCAGACTGCGCGGGACAAGTCCGCGGCGGTGCTGGAACGGGCGGCTCGCGGCATGACCCGCCAGGCGATTGCCGATGACCTGGGAATCAGTCTGGCGAGCGTCTACCGGATCCTCCGCGACAATCGCTGACGGGGATGATCGGCACATCCCGCCGCCAGGCCCCGTCAAGTTCCTCTCCGGCGGGTGGAAGCTTGTTGCGCAGCGTTTTTGCGGGTATTCTTTACAGGTGAGAAATCGCCGGGAGTGCCGGCGCCGGAGGTCGAGGTGACAGCCAGCCACAGGCAGGAGAATCCCGCGGGGAGCGCCCGCGGCGTCATGGTGAGGGAGTTCTGGTTCCCCTTGCTGATTCTCGCCCTGTCGCTGGTCGTCACCTTTTTTGTCTGGCGGCTCATCGAGAGTGCCGGGGCGCAGCGCGCCGAAGAGCTCTTCCGGCAGCGTACCAACGATGTGGTCACGCGCTTCGCCGGACGCCTCAACGATCATGAACAGGTCCTCCTCGGCGGTGCAGCGCTCTTCGAGGTCAAGGGCGATGCGGTGACCCGCGCCGACTGGCGCCGTTACGTCTCGGCCCTGCGCCTCAGTGAACGCTACCCGGGGATTCTCGGCGTCGGCTACGCGGCCTGGCTGACCCCGGCGGAGAAGGACGCCAATCTCAGGGCGATCCGCGCCGAGGGCTTCCCCGAATATCACATCCGCCCGGAGGGTGACCGCCCCCGTTACACCTCGATCCTCTGGCTCGAGCCGTTCACCTGGCGCAACCAACGGGCTTTCGGCTACGACATGTACAGCGAGCCGGTGCGGCGCGAAGCCATGGACCGGGCGATCGACAGCGGTGAGACCAGTGTTGCCGCCAACATCCTGCTGGTCCAGGAAACTGAGCAGGACATTCAGCGCGGTCTGCTCATGTATGTGCCGAGCTACCGCCAGGCCATGCCGGTCGATACCCCGGACCAGCGCCGTGCCGCCCTGCGCGGCTTCGTCTACAGCCCGATCCGCGTCAACGATTTCGTCGTCGGGACGCTCGGCGAACTCCCCCCGGACTTCGACTTCGAGATCCGTGCCGGGGTGGCGAGCGGCCCCGAGAGCCTGATCTTTTCGAGCCGGGCGATGAAACCCGCGCCGCTGCCGGCGAATTACCGCCCCGCCTTGACCGTCGCGGACGGCGTCGAGGCCTATGGAGTAACCTGGCACTTCAACTTCAGACCCCTCCCCGCCTTCGACCTGGCCGGCGAGCAGGGCCAGGCGCCCTCGGTCCTCTTTGGCGGCATCGTCATCAGCATCCTGCTCAGCGCGCTGGCCTTTTTCCAGGCCAGGGCCCGTCAACAGGCGGTGACCATCGCCCTGCAGATGACCGACCAGGTCGCCGCCCGGCAGAAGCTGGCCCTGCACGTCGAGCGGACCCCGCTGGCGGTGATCGAGTGGGACGACCACTTCCGGGTGACGGCCTGGAACCGGGCCGCCGAACAGATCTTCGGCTACCGGGCCGATGAGGCGATCGGCACCCACGCCTCCTTCCTGGTGCCGGTCAGCGATCGGCTCCTGGTCGACCAGGTCCTGGGAGGCCTGCTCGTCAATCGCGGCGGCCTGACCAGCACCAACCGCAATGTCACCCGCGACGGCCGGGTCATCGTCTGCGCCTGGTACAACACCACGCTGGTCGATCCTCAGGGGACGGTGATCGGCGTCGCCTCGCTGGCCCAGGACATCACCGAGCGCGTCCAGGCCGAAGCCCAGGTCCGCGAGACGCTGCAGCGCCTGACCCTGGCCACGGACGCCGCCCAGATCGGCATCTGGAACTGGCGCTTCGGGGACGACCGGCTGATCTGGGACGAGCGCCTGAACACCTGGTACGAGGTGCCGGCGGAATTCCGGCACACCGGGATCAGCTACGAATTCTGGCGCTCGCGGCTGCATCCCGAGGATGTCGAGCGGATCGAGGCCAGCCTGCGCGACGCCGCCAGCGCCGATGCCCCCTGGCATGCCGAGTTCCGCATCGTCCTGCCGGGCGGGCGGATCCGTTATATCCGCTCGGAATCGGTCCTTGAGCACGACGCCGAGGGCCGGCCGGTCGGGCGGATCGGCGTCAACCGCGACATCACCAGCGACCGCATGATCGAGGAGGTCCTGCGCGCCGCCAAGCTGGAGGCCGAGACGGCCCGCCATGCGGCCGAAGACGCCAACCGGGCCAAGAGCGATTTCCTCGCCACCATGAGCCACGAGATCCGCACGCCGATGACCGTCTTCATGGGCGCCGTCGAACAGCTCGACCAGATCGAGGAGAATCCCGGCCACCGCAAGCTGATCGACCTGGCCCTGCGCTCCTCCCGGCGGCTCTACGGCCTGATCAACGACGTCCTCGACCTGTCGAAGATCGAGGCCCAGCGGCTGACCGTGGAGAAGGCCCCCTTCAACCTGCACACCTGCCTGCAGGAGAATGCGGCGATGATGACTGCCAAGGCCGAGGGAAAGGGGCTGCGGCTGGAACTGGAGATTGCCGCCGAGACGCCGGAGACGATCGTCGGCGATGCCTACCGCTTCGGCCAGGTGCTGATCAACCTCCTCGGCAACGCCATCAAGTTCACCGAGCACGGCGGGATTAAAATCAGCGCCGGCTGCCGTGACGGGAAGATGCTCGAAGTGGAGGTCAGCGATACCGGCATCGGCATCCCCGCCGACAAGCTCCCCCACATTTTCGACGCCTTCAACCAGGTGGACAGCTCGTCGACCCGCCGCTACGGCGGCACCGGCCTGGGGCTGGCGATCTCCCGTCGGCTGGTCGAGCTGATGGGCGGGACCCTGGAGGCCGAGAGCACCCCCGGCCAGGGGAGTGTCTTCACCATTCGCCTGCCGCTCGACATCACCCCGGCCTGAGCCCATCTTATCCCCGGAGGACCGCCCTTGGCCGGAACCAGCCTGCTGGCCCTGCTTGACGATATCGCCACGATTCTCGACGACGTGGCCGCCATGACCAAGGTGGCGGCCAAAAAGACTGCCGGGGTGCTGGGCGACGACCTGGCCCTGAACGCCGAACAGGTGTCCGGGGTGAACGCCGACCGCGAACTGCCGGTGGTCTGGGCGGTGGCGAAGGGGTCGCT
>CAYQLP010000084.1:0-3639 GCA_964418505.1 uncultured Geobacteraceae bacterium
CCCGCGACCTCCGGCGTGACAGGCCGGCGTTGTAACCGACTCTACTACAGCCCCGGGAAGTACCTGCTGAGAAACTTGTTGGTGGGCGAAACAGGGCTCGAACCTGTGACCCTCGGTTTGTAAGACCGATGCTCTCCCAGCTGAGCTATTCGCCCGAATTGTTAAATGGCGGGGCTGACGGGACTCGAACCCGCGACCTCCGGCGTGACAGGCCGGCGTTGTAACCGACTCTACTACAGCCCCGCAGAGACAAGCAGGGAAGCGCGCCGGAGGTCGGAGACTCCAGCCCCCTGCCCAACTTCCCGTGATGTTGCCAAGCTACCGGGGAACTGTCGCTGAAGACAGCCCCCCGGGTAAAATCCTTAGTTGATGGCGTCCTTGAGGGCCTTGCCAGCCTTGAACCGCGGGCTCTTGGCGGCCGGGATGGTGATCTGGGCGCCGGTCTGCGGATTCTTGCCGGTGCGGGCGGCGCGCTCGCCGACACTGAAGGTGCCGAAGCCGACCAGGGAGACTTTCTCGCCGGCTTTAAGGGCCTGCTCGACGGCGCAGGTGAAGGCCTTGAGGGCTTTTTCAGCATCGGTTTTGCTCAGACCTGCCTGCTCGGCGATCACATTGACCAGATCGGCTTTCGTCACAGCGGACCTCCATAGTATGGATGATATGGGTGAAACGGCTAAATCGGCTCTTCTTTTAGCAGAGCCTTACAAAAAGTGTCAAGAAGATATTTCATCCGCACCGTCAGTGCGGCAGAGAAGGACTTTCCGCACCCGCCAGCTCCTGGGCCGCTTCCTCACCGAGCCCCGGAACCGGCTCACGCAGGGCCAGGGCCAGGACGTCATCCATGTGTCCGACCGGGATGATGGTCAGGGCCCGGCGGACTGCTGCGGGGACCTCCTCGAGGTGCTTCTGGTTGTCCTGGGGGATCAGCACCCGCTTGATCCCGGCCCGCTTGGCGGCCAGGAGCTTCTCCTTGAGCCCGCCGATGGGCAGGACGCGGCCGCGCAGGGTGATCTCCCCGGTCATGGCCAGGTCCTGGTCGACGCAGCGGCCGGAGAGGGCCGAGGCCAGGGCGGTGGCCATAGTGATCCCGGCGGAGGGGCCGTCCTTGGGGATCGCCCCCTCGGGGACGTGAATGTGCAGATCCAGACGGCTGTAGAAGTCCCGCTCCAGCCCCAGCGACGCTCCGCGCGAGCGCACGTAACTCAGCGCCGCCTGAGCCGATTCGCGCATGACCTCGCCAAGCTTGCCGGTTACGGTCAGCTTCCCCTGGCCGGGCATGACCGACACCTCCACGGTCAGCAGTTCTCCGCCGACCTCGGTCCAGGCCAGCCCGTTGGCCAGCCCGATCTGGTGTTCGCTCTCCTTGACCCCGTAGCTGAAGCGGGGGACCCCCAGGTACTTGCGCACCTGCTGCAGGCCGACCTGGTGGGTGCCGGCAGAGCCCCCGCCGACCACCTCGCGGGCAATCTTGCGGCAGATGGTCGCCAGTTCGCGCTCCAGGCTGCGCACTCCGGCTTCACGGGTGTAGCGACGGATGATTTCGCGCAGCGCCGCCTCGCTGAAGAGCGCCTGACCGGACTTGAGTCCGTGGACCTCGATCTGCCTGGGAAGCAGGTAGCGGGTGGCGATGCTGTGCTTTTCCTCTTCGGTATAGCCCTCGATGCGGATGACCTCCATGCGATCGCGGAGCGGCCCGGGGATGGCGTGCAGGGTGTTGGCCGTGGCGATGAAGAAGACCTTCGAGAGATCGTAGTCGACATCCAGGAAATGGTCGACAAAGGTATGATTCTGCTCGGGGTCGAGGACCTCGAGGAGCGCCGAGGAGGGGTCGCCGCGGAAGTCGGTGCTCATCTTGTCGATTTCGTCGAGAAGGAAGACCGGGTTGCGCTCGCCGACCTTGCGCAGCCCCTGGATGATCTTGCCGGGCATGGCCCCGATGTAGGTGCGGCGATGGCCGCGGATCTCGGCCTCGTCGCGCACCCCGCCCAGGGAGACGCGCAGGAACTTGCGCCCCATGGCCCGGGCGATGGAGCGCCCCAGGGAGGTCTTGCCGACCCCCGGGGGCCCGACCAGGCAGAGGATCGGTCCCTTGAGCTGGCGAGTCAGGACCTGTACCGCCAGGTATTCGAGAATCCGCTCCTTGACCTTCTCCAGGCCGTAGTGGTCCCCTTCGAGGACCTCCTCGGCGAGCTTCAGATCGAGGCGGTCACGAGTGCCCTTTTTCCACGGCAGGGCCAGCAGCCAGTCGAGGTAGTTGCGCACCACCGTTGCCTCGGCGGACATCGGCGACATCATCTTGAGCTTGCGCAGTTCCCCCTCGGCTTTCCCCTTGGCCTCCCGGCTCAGGCGGCCCGTGGCGATCCGCTCCTCGATTTCGAGCAGCTCCTGCTTGAACTCGTCCTTCTCGCCGAGCTCCTTCTGGATGGCGCGCATCTGCTCGTTGAGATAGTACTCCTTCTGGCTGCGCTCCATCTGGGTCTTGACCCGGCTGCGGATCTTCTTTTCGATCTGCAGGATCTCATTCTCGCGGCCGAGCAGGGCCAGAAGCTCCTCGAGCCGCCGCCCGGGGGCTGCTTCCTCGAGAATCTTCTGCTTGTCGGCGATCTGCACGTTGAGATGGGCGGCGATGGTGTCGGCAAAGCGCCCGGGGGCCTCGATGGCGGCGATGGTGGCGACCATTTCGGCCGGGACCTTTTTGCTCAGTCCGGCGTAGGTGTCGAAGGCGGTGTTGACGCTGCGCATCAGCGCGGTCAGTTCGGCAGAGCGAACCTCGTCATCGGGAACGCCATCGAGCAGGGCGAAGGTGCTCTCCTCGCGCTGGTCGAGGTGCACGGTGCGGGCACGCAGCTTCCCCTCGACCAGCACCTTGACCGTGCCGTCGGGAAGCTTGAGCATCTGAACCACCTGGCCGAGGGCCCCCACCGGGTAAAGCTCATCAGGCTGGGGGTCATCGACCTTGGCGTCGCGCTGGGTGACCAAGTAGATGAAGCGGTCGTGCTCGAGGGCCCACTCCAGGGCCTTGATCGAGCGCGGCCGCCCGACGAACAGGGGGGTGACCATGTGCGGGAAAATGACGATGTCCCGCAGGGGGAGGACCGGAAAGGGGGTCGAGGCCCCCTCCGGTAGATCGGCGAAGGCGGTCATACGGTCAGCCCTTGGCGGCACAGGCCGGAAGAGAGAGGGACGGGATCAGGCCGACTCGGCACAGTCGAAGACGACGATCGGCTGGGTTCCGGCGGAGATCACCTCGTCGTTGATCACCACTTCCTTGACGCGGTCCTGGGAGGGGATGTCGTACATGACATCGAGCATGGCGTTCTCGAGGATCGAACGCAGGCCGCGGGCACCGGTCTTGCGCTTGAGAGCCTCGCGAGCCACCGCCACCAGGGCGCCGTCGGTGAACTTGAGGTTGACGCGCTCCATGTCGAAGAGCTTCTGGTACTGCTTGACCAGGGCGTTCTTCGGCTCGCAGAGGATGCGCACCAGGGCTTCCTCGTCGAGTTCGTCGAGGGTGGCGATCACCGGCAGGCGACCGATGAACTCGGGGATCAGCCCGTAGCGCAACAGGTCCGAGGGCTCGACCTGGGCGAGCAGTTCGCCGAGCTTGCGCTCCTGACTCACCTTGGTCTCGGCGCCGAA
>CAYQLP010000085.1:0-3553 GCA_964418505.1 uncultured Geobacteraceae bacterium
GCTGCTGGCCCGCCTCGACCAGGTGGTCAACGACCTGGGCTTCGGCAAGTACACCACCTCGGTGCCGGGCAGCACGCTCAACATGTTCGTCTACACCATCTCGCTGATGATCGGCACCGCCGGCCTGCCGCACGTCATCATCCGCTTCTTCACCGTGCCGTCGGTGGCCGCGGCCCGCTCTTCGGCGGGCTGGGCGCTGGTCTTCATCGCCATCCTCTACACCACCGCCCCGGCGGTGGCCGCCATGGCCAAGTACAACCTGCACTCGACCGTCAACAGCGCGGTCAGGACCGGTGGCGACCTCTACGCCCCCGAGAACAGCCTGGCCTATGAGCAGCGCCCCGACTGGATGAAGCGCTGGGAAGTCACCGGCCTGCTCAAGTGGAAGGACGCCAACAACGACGGGCGCATTCAGTACTACAATGACAAGACCAAGAACCAGGCGGTGATCGACAAGGCTGCCGCGGCGGGCTGGACCGGCAACGAGCTGACCGTCAACGCCGACATCATCGTCCTCGCCAACCCGGAAATCGCCCTGCTGCCCAACTGGGTCATCGCCCTGGTCGCCGCCGGCGGCATCGCTGCCGCCCTGTCGACCGCCGCCGGCCTGCTGCTGGCGATCTCCTCGGCGATCTCCCATGACCTGCTCAAGAAGATCTGGATGCCGGACATGAGCGAGAAGAACGAACTGCTGGCGGGTAAAATCGCCATGGCCTTCTCGATCTTCATCGCCGGCTACCTGGGTCTGAACCCGCCGGGCTTCGCCGCCGGCACCGTGGCCCTGGCCTTCGGTATCGCCGCCAGCTCGATCTTCCCGGTACTGATGATGGGTATCTTCAACAAAAAGATGAACAAGGAAGGGGCGATCGCCGGGATGCTCAGCGGCCTCTTCGTCACCCTCTTCTACGTCTTCGCGCACAAGGGGCTGTTCTTCATCAAGGGGACCGATTATCTCAACCTGATCGGTGGGGCCAACTCCTTCTTCGGCATCACCCCGGAAGCCTTCGGCACCGTCGGTGCGCTGGTCAACTTCGGCGTGGCCTACGTGGTCAGCAAGATGACCCCGCCGTGCCCGGAGCACATCACCCACATGGTCGAAGACGTGCGCACCCCGCGTGGCTCGTCAATGATCGGCGGCGCCCACTAAGGTCGTCGAGTCGGATGAAAAAAGCCCCGCCGGCCAGCCGGGGGGGCTTTTTTCTTAACGGTCAAATCACCACAAGTCAGTCGAGCGGGAGCGTTTCATGATTTTCGATGTCAGCGTGGCAATGACGTGGATTCTCTTTCTGGCCTTGTTCCCCATGGCCTTCTTCTGGCTGCGCCGGGCCTGGCGGATCCTGATCCGCAAAGATTATTCGGAAGTGGCCCTCAAGCGCGGCGAGTCGCCGCCCAACCCGAGGCGCTGGGCCCCGGTGGCCGGGATGATCAACCTGGCGGCCGGAGGAGCTCTGGTTTACGTCATCGTCAGCGTGGGCCTGGGGACGCTTGCATACGAGACCTGGATCGCCATTTCCGGCTCGACAATCTGGATCAAGCTCTTTGCTGACTTCATCGTTAGCCGCCAGGCTCACCCGTTTACCCTCGGGCGCAGGAAAAATGCCTGAGCTCCCGCTCACCCGGCTCTGTGCGGCCGCCACCGCAGCAAGGATAAAAGGCATGGTCAAAGCAATCCTGTTGTTTCTGTCAATGCTGCTGGGGCTGCCCGCCGCGGCCCTGGCCTCCGCCTCGTCCGGGCTGTCCGCGGAACTGGCGGCACACCCTTTAGCACTCACCTCCCTGGTACTGTTCATCGCCGCCTACGCCCTGGTGATCTTCGAGGAGCAGCTGCACCTGCGCAAGAGCAAACCGGTGATCTTCGCCGCGGGGGTGATCTGGGTGCTGGTCGCCGTGGTCTACGGGGCCCTGGGTGACACCCATACCCCGCATGATGCTATCAAGCACAACCTGGTCGAATATGCCGAGCTCTTTCTCTTTCTCCTTGCGGCGATGACCTACATCAACGCCCTTGACGAACGGAATGTCTTCCAGGCCCTGCGTGCGTGGCTGGTCAGCCGCGGCTTCAGCCTGCGGGTGATCTTCTGGCTCACCGGCCTGCTGGCCTTCGTCATCTCACCGATCGCCGACAACCTGACCACCGCCCTGCTCATGGGAGCGGTGGCCATGGCGGTAGGCGGCGACAACCGCAAGTTCGTGGTGGTGGCCTGCATCAATATCGTGGTCGCTGCCAACGCCGGCGGGGCCTTCTCACCCTTCGGCGACATCACCACCCTGATGGTCTGGCAGAAGGGGAAAGTCGAGTTTTTCGAGTTCTTCGCCATTTTCTTCCCCTCCCTGATCAACTGGCTGATCCCGGCGGCTTTCATGAGCCTGGCGGTGAGCAAGGAGCGCCCCCAGGCCCTCGATCTGCAGGTGGTCATGAGGCTCGGCGCCAAGCGCATCATGGCACTCTTTCTGCTGACCATCGTCACCGCCGTGTCCTTCCACAATTTCCTGCACCTGCCGCCGGCGGCCGGGATGATGCTGGGGCTCGGCTACCTCGGCTTCTTCGCTTTCTGGCTGAAGAAGCGGGAAGACCGCATCCTCACCGGTGACCAGCCTCTGGACATGACCGGACACAACCCGGATGAGCACGACAACGATGCCGAGCCGGCGCCCCCCGGGCACGGCCACCTCCCGGTCGGCAGTTTCGATCTCTTCCGTAAGATCGCCCGTGCCGAGTGGGATACCCTGCTCTTTTTCTACGGAGTCATTCTCTGCGTCGGCGGCCTGAGCCAGTTCGGCTACCTGGCCATGACCTCGGACTATATGTACAACGGGCTTGGTCACACTACGGCCAACGTACTGGTGGGGATTCTCTCTGCCATCATCGACAATATCCCGGTGATGTTCGCCGTGCTGACCATGGACCCGCAGATGTCCCACGGCCAGTGGCTGCTGGTGACGCTCACCGCGGGGGTCGGCGGCAGCCTGCTGTCGATCGGCTCGGCGGCCGGGGTGGCGCTGATGGGGTCGGCCCGCGGCATCTACACCTTCGGCGCCCATCTCAAGTGGACCTGGGCCGTGGCCCTGGGCTATGCGGCGAGTGTCTTCGCCCACCTGATGATCAACGCCTCCCTCTTCTAGTCCCTCCCTCGCAAGGAACTCTGGCGAAGCCGGCAAACGGCTTCGCCTTTTTTTTGCCTCGCGGCAGCCAGCCATCCGTTCTCCCAGCTTTGCGCCTCTCCTCGCCCGTCCGGTCGGTGACCTCTTCTCCATCCGGCGGTGGCGGAGGGGTGGGGCTGCTCTATTTATCATGGCGTTCTTCTAATCTTGGCGGCGAAATTATAAAGAAATTTATAAAACAATAAATCACTTTTTTTAATATCAAAACATACGTTTTTGTTGAATATTTTTTTAGAAGAATTTTTTGTCGAAAAAAATGTTGACATAAATAAAACGTCGTATTACTTGTTTTGTAAATTGGCCGGGTGGTCTGCGTTAAAAAACGGTTTATTTTTCCGGGGACGATCGAGATGCCCAGGGTTCGACAGGCAGCGGTGAAAGAGAAAGGGGA
>CAYQLP010000086.1:0-3377 GCA_964418505.1 uncultured Geobacteraceae bacterium
GAAGTATTTTCCGCCTTTGTGATACTGTTTGACATTCTGACACGCATCTGATACTATGAAATAAAGAACCGGCATGGTTGCCATAGATACCCAACCATGAAAGGCTTTATCAAGATTTGCTTGAGGCGGTATGATAGGGTCTTTTTTTGTTTATACTTAGCAATTTCATGTGAAAGCATTAGCCCGCTTACCCAAACTTAACGCACGGAAATGTTATACTCACCTATAGTAGCTATTGCATCTCGACTGTTTATGTATCCTGTTTTCAGATGGAGGATAATGACAGCCACAGACCAAATCAAGCATTCGTATTCATTGACCACACTACGCAGTTCGGGAGGGAACACCTTTGGAACGGAATCTTATCATTAGTGAACTTGACCAAGCACGATTAAAGCGATTACTCGAAGAAGCGATCTACGGTATCGCAGAACCGGATGATTCTTTTCGCGTTTTACAGGCTGAGCTTGCGCGTGCTACTGTTGTGGCCTCAAGAGAGTTGCCTGACGACGTCATTTCCATGCGTTCTCGCGTACTGATCGTGCTAGACGGTAAAGAAAAAGAGTTCTCACTCGTCTATCCAGCTGAGGCAAACCGGACTGCTGGAAAGCTTTCTATCCTCTCACCCATTGGAACAGCAATCATTGGCTATCGTGCGGGCGACGTCATCAACTGGCCAACACCTAGTGGTCTCAAGCGTATTGAGATTCGAGAGGTACAATATCAGCCCGAATCGGCAGGCGATTACGAATTGTGAGTGTGGAAAACCCCTGATCAAATGGGCAACGCAGGCACCCAATAATCACCACGATTCGTTTGGCTAGATCGAGCACCCTAAGAAAAACATTATAAAAGCAAGAAGATATCTTGCTTTGCTATGCAAAAATTGATATTGTCGCATATAGTAACTTAATGAACATCCAAGTCATTGCCCGTGCCCTTTTATCTATATCCAGCATTGATTAGGCGCTAAAGAAGGAGATAAATGTACTTCACCAAAGCCGTTGGCGGCGTACAGGATTCTGTTACCGAGGATTAGTGCCGATCAACAGTCATATAGCACATGGCAAACGTTTGAAGGGTTATATGGGCCCGATAATGACTAAACCTATCCGAAAGGGGCCTTACTGATCATGAATGATTATGTATCCCGCGTACTCGAAGAATTGAAAGAGCGCAACCCTCATGAACCCGAGTTCCTGCAAGCAGCTACAGAAATGCTCTGCAGTCTAGCACCAGTTCTGGACAAACATCCTGAGTTTGAGCAAGCCAGCTTGTTAGAACGCTTTATTGAACCCGAACGTATTATCGCATTCCGAGTACCATGGATTGACGATCTTGGCAAAACTCATGTCAATCGTGGATACCGAGTTCAATATAACAGCGCAATTGGGCCTTATAAAGGAGGGCTTCGGTTGCATCCCAGCGTTAATCTTTCCATTCTAAAATTCCTTGGGCTTGAGCAGACACTCAAAAACAGCCTGACCGGTTTGCCGATCGGCGGCGGCAAAGGCGGCAGTGATTTTGACCCAAAAGGTAAGAGTGATCGGGAAATCATGGCATTTTGTCAAAGCTTCATGACCGAGCTTTATCGCCATATAGGGGCTGATGTTGATGTACCAGCTGGCGATATTGGCACTGGCGCCCGAGAAATTGGTTATTTATACGGTCAGTACAAGCGGATCACTGGATGTTATGAAGGAGTGCTCACTGGCAAAGGCATACAATATGGTGGAAGCCTCGTACGTAAAGAAGCCACTGGTTATGGCCTTTGTTATTTCATGGAGAATATGCTTGCTGCCAACAACCGAAAACTCAGTGGTTCTACAGTTATTATCAGCGGCAGCGGCAACGTGGCGATTTATGCTTGCGAGAAAGCGATATCATTGGGTGCAAAGGTTGTCGCGATGAGCGATTCATCAGGCTGCATTCATGATCCTAACGGAATCCAATTGGGCGTAATCAAGCAACTCAAGGAAATTGAACGTGGTCGAATCCATGAATATGCTCATCGTGTTCCTGACAGCAGTTTCATTGAAGACTGCCACTCCATCTGGCATATCCCCTGTGACATCGCCCTTCCCTGTGCCACACAAAACGAACTGGATCTTGAAGCTGCTGTAGCATTGGTGCAAGGGGGATGTACTGCGGTAGGCGAAGGCGCTAACATGCCCACAACGCTAGAAGCTACGGAGTATTTCCTGGAGAAAGGTGTGCTTTTCGCTCCCGGTAAGGCTGCTAATGCAGGTGGCGTAGCGACCAGCGCATTGGAAATGACACAAAACAGCATGCACCTGAGTTGGACATTTGATGAAGTTGATGAAAAACTTCAAGATATTATGCGTGGCATTTTTGAGAAAACCGCGTTGGCCGCAGCAGAATATGCAGAGTGTGCTACAGACTATGTGGTTGGTGCCAATATTGCTGGATTCCTGAAGGTCGCAGAAGCAATGATGGCACAGGGAATCTGTTAAGGCAACTAGCCAATCTATAGGAAAAGCTCCGGATCTAGCATCTGGGGCTCTTTAGTATATAGGTGGGTAAATGTCTTGTCGCCATATGCACATTGCACGTACTAATCTTCTTTTTCTTTGATAGTATCATCGGCGATTCACAAGCAAATCGCCTTGGCGACAGCAACGGCTTTATTAAGCTCTTCTTCATTAGGTACCCAATTGCATCTGATTTCAGGCTCAACAACCTCGAAGTCAGCTTCGCTTAACCGCGCACGAAGAACTTTTGTGGATTCGCCGCTCCAGCCATAGCAGCCGAAAACCGCTGCCTTTTTGTTCTTGAACTTGAGCTCCTTCAAGAAATCGAGCCATCCTCCCACGGAGGACAGAATGTTTTGTCCCACCGTAGGCGAACCTACTGCGATCGCTTTCGACCTGAACACCTCAGTCATGATGTCGTTCTTGTTGGTTTTGGAGATGTTGAAAATCTTTACCTTCGTCTCGGGGGATACAGCCGTTATCTCAGCCGCAATCCGATGGGCCAATAGCATTGTGCTATCCCACATGGTGTCGTAAGCAATGGTAATCTGATCTTCCTGGTAATCCTGCGACCAGGCATAATACTTTTCGACGATCTGCAGCGGATTGTCTCTCCAAATGGAGCCATGGCTCGGTGCAATAATCTCGATTGGCAAGCTTAACGACTGGATCTCTTCAATCTTCTTTTTTACCAGCGGCGAGAATGGATTCAGGATGTTGGCATAGTACTTGAGCGCTTCTCCCCATAATAAACAGGAATCAGCTTTATCATTAAACAATTCCTCCACGGCATAGTGCTGGCCGAAAGCATCGTTGGAAAATAGAATGTTGTCACCCGTCATATAGGTTGCCATACTGTCCGGCCAATGCAACATTCGCATTTCC
>CAYQLP010000087.1:0-3279 GCA_964418505.1 uncultured Geobacteraceae bacterium
GAGCTTGCGCCCATACTTCTGCTTGATCGGCCAGAGGAGCCGGCGGGCCTTGTCGAGGTTGGCGTTGTCCGGCCAGCTGTTGAGCGGGGCGAGGCGCTGCGAGCCGGAGCCGGCGCCGCCGCGGCCGTCACCCATCCGGTAGGTGCCGGCGCTGTGCCAGGCCATGCGGATCATCAGGCCGCCGTAGTGACCCCAGTCGGCCGGCCACCACTCCTGGGAGTCGGTCATCAGGGCCTTGAGGTCGCTCTTGACCGCGGCCAGGTCCAGGCTCTTGAACTCCTCGGCATAGTTGAAGTCTTTACCAAGCGGATTGGACTTGTCGGAATGCTGGTGGAGTATGTGGAGGTTGAGCTGGTTCGGCCACCAGTCGCGGTTGCTGGTGCCGCCTCCGGCGACCATGCGGCCCTTCTTCCCGGTAACCGGGCACCTGCTTTCGTTTTCCATGGGACAGCCTCCTTTCAATAAACGGTGTGGGTGGCGAGGGAGAGCCCGCAACCGCCTGCAGTCGGCCCGGGGCCGGCCGCGACACGGAAGGCGAGAGACAATACCGGGTCACCATATTAGCAGGACCGTATTACATGTCAATTCTTATAGAGAATAATTATTGTTAAATTCATCTACACGTACCACGACAAAACCAATCCGATGAGGATCAGATACCACCACATGACCATTCCCCTTTCCAGCGTGATGATCCACCTTCGAGGGGACTGTGCCCTCCGGGTGCGACAGGTGGTGTCGCTTGCGGAGGCTTTCCATTGGCAATCTGAACCGATTTCTTCCTGGATGCGTCAGCACATCGCTGCGGGTAAAGACCAAACAGCGCCTGGTTTTTCCCTGCTTTACAATGCACTTTTTTTTGATAAGATCTGCTCGTAAAAGGTCAGCGCAGCCGAGGGGGCTCCATGATCACAGCGAATGCAAAAGCGGCCCTGAAATCGCTGACACCTTCCGCAACGCTCTCTTCCGAAACCATCCTGCAGCTGATCAGCGAAGAATTCAGCCTGCGCAAAGTCATCGAGGAGGTCGTCGCCGCCCAGGCCCCGAGGATCGCCGCCAAGGGGCTGACGCTGACCACAGAGATTCCCGCAGGCATCCCAGACCAGCTCTGCGGCGACCCGCTGCGCCTGCGGCAGATTCTCCTCAACCTGCTCGGCAACGCCATCAAGTTCACCCGCCAGGGGAGCATCCGCATCGCCGTCAAGGTGAGCCAGCGTCAGGGGGACCGGGTGCGGCTGACCATCGCCGTCGAGGACAGCGGAATCGGCATCAGCGAGAAGAATCTCCGGAAAATCTTCGAGCCCTTCACCCAGGTCGATTCGAGCGACAGCCGCCAGTACAAGGGGACCGGCTTGGGACTGTCGATCTGCACCCGCCTGGCGGCCCTGATGGGCGGGACGATCCGCGCCGAGAGCAGCGAGGGGGCCGGCAGCACCTTCTCCGTCGAACTCCCTTTCACCGCCCGGCAGCCCGTTGCCGCCGCCCCCGCCGCCCGGGGCGTCACCCCCGCGACCTGGGACGGACCAGCGCTGCGCATTTTGATCGCCGACGACGACCCCACCAACCTCGAACTGCTGGCGCGCATCCTCAAGACCTTCGGCTTCACCATCGCCGAGGCGGAGAATGGCGAGGAGGTGCTGCGCAAATGGGCGCAGTCCCCCTTCGACCTGCTTCTCACCGATGTGCAGATGGCAGGGATGGACGGCATCGAGGCGGTGCGCATCATCCGCTCCCGCGAGCGCGAGCGCGGCGGGCACCTGCCGATCATCGCCGTGACCGGCCGGGCGATCCGGGAAGAGCAGGAGCATATCAAGGCCCAGGGCTTCGACGGTTGCATCACCAAGCCCTACAAGATCGCCGCGCTCCTCGAGGCGATCAGGAACTGCCTGGGGAAAGACTCCGCCCCGGCCTAGACTGTCGCCCCCTCACCTGTCGCCAGCCGGGCCCCCAGGGCGAAGGCCTTACCGCAGTTCTCCGGGAAGAGTTCCGCGTGACGTGCCCGGCGCGCAGCGGGGTCGAAGTAGTCGAAGACCACCTTGTCGTAGTCGGCGAACTGCAGCGTCTCGCAGCAGCACAGGCTCTCGGCGCTGCCGAAGAGGCGGCGCAGGTAGTTCTCATTGACCTTGAAATGCAGCGGGTACTGGTATTCGCGCATCTGCTCTTCGCTGACGTTCATGGTGTAGATGAAGGCTGTCGGCAGCGACCGGCCGAAGAGGGTCTGCGGCGGCTGGGCGTAGACGAAGTAGGGGAAAAGCAGGCGCTCCATGAAGGAGCGCATCTCGCCGGTCACCGTACCGAAGTAGATCGGCGAGCCGAGCACCAGGGCGCCGGCCCCGGCGATCTTTTCCAGCAGCGGCGTCAGCCCGTCGTTCATGGCGCAGCGGCCGTAGCTCCTCCCCCCCTTGAGTTTGCAGCCGAAGCAGCTCGTGCACCCCTTGAAATCGAGCTCGTAAAGGTGGACCAGTTCCGTCGCCGCCCCCTGCGAGGCCGCGCCGTCCAGGGCTTTCTGCAAAAGCTGCGCGGTGTTCCATTCCTTCCTCGGACTGCCATTGACGGCAATGACCTTCATTTCTGACCTCCCCGGTTAATGCCCGCCTGTTGCGGGCGACTGATCAACTCCTGCCCTGCCTGTACCGCTGCCGGTGATTCCTGGCAAGGGGGGCCGCTCTGTCAAGAGCGAGCCGGCACCTGCGCCCGTGCGATTTTGACACCATAACAAAAATTCGCACAGAAGGCTGTCAAAATCGCAAAATACTGATTTAGAATGACATAATGACCTTAAATTGTGGCCCTTTGGAAGCCTGCCAAAAATCTCTTGCAGGAGATTGACACGGATCGTCGAGGTCTACTGCCACCATGTCAAAAACAATGACCGCCACCCGGTGCAAGGCGCTCGACCGCACGACCGCGAAGAGATTGGCCATGCATCGCCAGGCCGATGATGCTAGTCTGAAGAACAGCCAATCCGGCCAGTTCTCCCTCCAGGAGTCATCACCATGCCCTACGTCAACATCAGGATTACCCGGGAAGGGGCGACCGCCGAGCAGAAGGCCCGGCTGATCGCGGGAGCGACGCAACTGCTGGTCGAGGTCCTCGGCAAGAACCCGGCGACCACCGTGGTGGTCATCGACGAAGTCGACACCGACAACTGGGGGATCGGCGGGGAAACCGTCACCGCCCGGCGTCGGGAGGGCAAATAGAACCCCTTGACATGCATTCCGCCGTTTGTTTATTGTGTAAGGAGTAAAGGGGAGTAGTTATCGGCCGGAGACATGGCCG
>CAYQLP010000088.1:0-3081 GCA_964418505.1 uncultured Geobacteraceae bacterium
TTGAGCGCGCCATCAAGAAGGCCACCGGCGAACTCGAAGGCGTCGACTACGAAGAAATCCGCTACGAAGGCTATGCGCCCGGCGGCGTCGCCGTGATCGTCGACTGCCTGACCGACAACAAGGTCCGCACCGTCGCCGACGTCCGCCACATCTTCACCAAGTACGGCGGCAACCTTGGCGTCAGCGGCTCGGTGGCCTTCCTCTTTGACCGCAAGGGATTGATCGCCTTCCCCCCCGAGACCGATTTCGATGCACTCTTCGAGGCAGCGATCGAGGCCGGCGCCGAGGATGTCCGCGACGAGGGGGATGCCTACGAGGTGGTTACCGATCCGGCCGGCTTCATGGAGGTGCGCGACCGCCTTGCCGCCGCCGGCCTCCAGCACGAAACCGCCGAAGTGACCATGCTGCCGCAGACCCAGGTCCAGTTGGCCGGCAAACAGGCCGAATCGATGCTCAAGCTGATGGACAAGCTCGAAGACAACGACGACGTGCAAAACGTCTACGCCAACTTCGATATCGCCGACGACGAACTGGAAAAATTCGAGGGATGATCTTCTGCCCGCCAGCCAGGCTTTTCCCGACGTGAGGATTCTCGGCATCGATCCGGGGAGCCGGATCACCGGCTACGGGATCATTGAAAAAACCGGCAACCGTCTGCAGCACCTCGCCAGCGGCTGCATCAGCACCGATTCGCGGGCTGCTCTGGGTCTCCGCCTGCAGGCCATCTACGAACAGCTGACCCGGCTGATCGCCGAGTGGCAGCCCGAGGTTGCAGCCATCGAAAAGGTCTTCCTGGCCAGCAACCCCCAGTCGGCCCTGGTCCTCGGCCATGCCCGCGGCGCCGCCATGCTGGCCGCCGTCAACGCAGGGCTGAGCGTCAGCGAGTACAGCGCTCTGCAGATCAAGAGCGCGGTGGTCGGCTATGGGCGGGCCGCCAAGCCCCAGGTACAGCAGATGGTCAAAGCACTGCTCAACCTCCAGGCCATCGTCCGCGAGGATGCCTCCGACGCTCTTGGCGTGGCCATCTGCCATGCCCACAGCAGCCGCCTGGGCGATGCCCTGACCCGCGGGGCCGCATCCCCCACAGCCTCGACCAGGACCAGATGATAGCCCTTATTCACGGCGAACTCGCCTACAAATCGGTCGATCACATCATCATTGACACCGGGGGGGTCGGCTACCGGCTCTTCATTCCCCTGTCGACCTACTACACACTTCCCGAGAGCGGCCGCATCCGTCTGCACGTGCACACCCACGTACGCGAAGACGCTCTCTCGCTCTTCGGCTTCGCCACCCCCGCCGAGCAGGAACTCTTCGTCACCCTGATCGGCATCAGCGGCATCGGCCCCAAGCTGGCCCTCAATATCCTCTCGCACATCCAGGTGGCCGAACTCCAGGGGGCGGTGCTGGCCGGGGACCTCAAGCGCATCTCCGCACTCCCCGGCATCGGCAAGAAAACCGCGGAGAGACTCGTCCTCGAACTCAAGGACAAGCTGGGCCCGGTGACCGCCGGAGCAGGGGCCGCCACCCTCCCCGCCTCCCCGGCGGGCGCCACGGCAGGCGATCCCCTCGCCGATGTCCTCTCCGCCCTGGTCAACCTCGGCTATCGCGACGTCCAGGCCCGCAAGGTCCTGCAAAGCCTGGAAATCGCCCCCGCCACCGGGACAGAGGAGATCCTCAAGGCGGCCCTCAAGGTTCTGGCCCGATGAGTGACGCCACTGCCGCCCGTGGAGACCGCCATGCTTGACCGCCTGATCACCGCTCAGCCTGGCGGCGAGGAACGCGTCTTCGAACAGTCCCTGCGCCCGCGGGCCCTGGATGAATACGTCGGCCAGGCCAAGATCCGTGAAAATCTCCAGGTATTCATCGGCGCCGCCCGCCAGCGCAGCGAGGCCCTCGACCACGTCCTCTTCTACGGCCCGCCGGGGCTGGGCAAGACCACCCTGGCCAATATCATCGCCTTCGAGATGGGCGTCGGCATCAAAAGCACCTCGGGGCCGGTAATCGAGAAACCGGGGGACCTGGCCGCCGTACTCACCAACCTCGAAGCCGGAGATGTGCTCTTTATCGATGAAATCCACCGGCTGACCCCGGTGGTCGAAGAGATCCTCTACCCGGCCATGGAGGACTACCAGCTCGACATCATGATCGGCCAGGGGCCCTCGGCGCGCACCATCAAGCTGGACATCCCCCGCTTCACCCTGGTCGGCGCGACCACCCGCGCCGGACTCCTCTCCTCCCCGCTGCGTGACCGCTTCGGGGTGATCTGCCGGCTCGAGTTTTACAATGTCGCCGAACTGACCACCATCATAGCGCGCAGCGCCGGCATCCTCGACGTGCCCATCGACATCGATGGAGCGGCGGAAATCGCCCGGCGCAGCCGGGGCACTCCGCGCATCGCCAACCGCCTGCTGCGACGAGTTCGGGATTTCGCCCAGGTCGAGGGCGACGGCCGGATCACCCGGATTCTTGCCGACCGCGCCCTGCAGCGCCTCGAGGTCGACGGCCAGGGCTTCGACCAGATGGACCGCACCCTGCTGCTGACCATCATCGACAAGTTCGGCGGAGGGCCGGTCGGGCTCGACACCCTGGCTGCGGCCATCGGTGAAGAGAAGGATACTATCGAGGATGTCATCGAACCGTTCCTCATCCAGCAGGGCTTCCTCAACCGCACCCCGCGGGGCCGCGTGGCAACAGCCGCCGCCTACGAGCACATGGGCCGCCGCCCAGTCGCCGCACCGGGGTCGCCGCTCTTTGGCTGACCCCCTCCTCCCGGCCTGACTCCGCGTGTCTCTCGCCTCGACCACTCACACTCTGCGCCGAGAACTCTACAGCTGGATGTCAGCCCGGCTGGCGAGCGGCCGCCTGCCCTTCCGTCGGGTCGATGAAGCACCGTCGGTCCTGACGGCCAACGGTCAGGGCCGCCCCGACCTGGTCCTGTGGATCAACCGTGACAGCCTGATCGCCGGCGCGATTATCCTCCTCACCGGGCAGGACGAGAGCGAAGGAGTGGCTGAGGGGTGGTCCTTCGCCTCCGCCCTCGGCCTCGGGCAGTTCGTCACCTGGGGCGAAAAACGCATT
>CAYQLP010000089.1:0-3021 GCA_964418505.1 uncultured Geobacteraceae bacterium
CGCACTCCCCAGGTCGGGCTGAAGGAGAATCAGCAGGAGCAGTATGGCCAGGACGACCATGTAGGGGAGGAAGCCGAGCTTGAAGCTCCGCATCTTGTCCTGCTTGCGGGCCAGGGAATGGGCCATGAAGATGATCAGGCCGAGCTTGGCGAATTCCGCCGGCTGCAGGGAGAAGCCGAAGAGGCGGATCCAGCGCTTGGCCCCGCCGATCTTGGCGCCAATCCCCGGGATCAGCACGAGCAGGAGGAGAAAGAGGCAGGTGAAGAGGATCGGCACCGCCAGCTTGCGCAGGTAGAGGTAGTTGAAGCGCATCAGCAGGCCCATCAGGCCGAAGCCGGCAATCGCGTAAGCCCCCTGGCGCTTGAGGAAGTAGAGGCTGTCGCCGTGGGCGCGCAGGGCCATGATCGACGAGGAGGAGAAGACCATCACCACCCCGAAGAGGGTCAGGGCGACGGCGATGACCAGCAGCGTACTGTCGTAGCCGCGTTCAAGTTCCACCGGTTGCTCCATTGGTTTCGTCAAGGGCCTGGACCGCCGCGGCGAAGCGCCGGCCGCGCTCCTCATAGCTGGTGAACATGTCGAAGCTCGAGCAGCCCGGCGAGAGGAGCACCGTGCCGCCGGCCGGGGTCAGCGCGGCGGCCAGTTCCACCGCCGCCTCCAGGGTCTCGGCCCGGTGGACGGTCGTCAGCCCGCCGTAGGCCGCAGCCATGCGCGGGGCCGCCTCGCCGATCAGGATCAGCTCGCCGACCTTGGCGGCGATCGGTTCGACCAGCGGTGCCAGGTCGCCGTGCTTGTCCTTGCCGCCGGCGATCAGCGTCACCGGGGCCTGCAGGCCGGCCAGGCTCTTGACCACGCTGCCGATGTTGGTCCCCTTGGAGTCGTCGTACCAGCGCACCCCGCCGCGCTCGGCGACCAGCTCCATGCGATGGGGCAGCCCGCCAAAGGCGGTCGCGGCCGCCCAGGCGGTCGCCGGCGGGCAGCCTTCGACCAGCGGCGGGATCAGCGCGGCCATGACGTTCTCCAGGTTGTGCTGGCCGCGCAGCTTGAGCTCCGCCGCCGGGAAGCGCTCCTCGCGGCCGGCCCAGCGCCAGACCAGGTCGCCGCCCTCGAGGCTCATCCCCTCGGCGAGTTGCCGGCTGCCGCTGAAGAGGACACGGCGCGCCGGGCACCCCTGGGCCGCTTCGAGGACCAGCGGATCGTCGGCATTGAGGACCACCCGGTCGTCCGCGGTCTGGTTCTCGAAGAGCCGGGCCTTGGCGGCCCGGTAGGCGGCCATGTCCGGGTAGCGGTCGAGGTGGTCCTCGGTGATGTTGAGGAGCACCGCCCAGCGCGGCCGAAAGCGTTCGATGGTCTCGAGCTGGAAGGAGGAGAGCTCGACCACCAGCCACTGCCAGTCGCCGCCGACCGCCTCGATCAGCGGCGTGCCGAGGTTGCCGCCGACGAACGGCCGGCGCCCCCAGGCGGCGAAGATCTCGCCCATCACGCTGGTCACCGTCGACTTGCCATTGGTGCCGGTGATCGCCGCCAGCGGCTGCGGCAGCTCGCGCCAGGCGATCTCGATCTCGCCGAGGACCGGCACGCCGCGGGCGGCGGCGCCGGCAATCGCCGGGATCTCCGCCGGCACCCCGGGGCTGAGGGCAATCAGGTCAGCGGCGGCGAAGAGCTCGGGGCTGTGCCCGCCCAGGTCGAGGCGCACCCCGGCGGCGGCCAGGGCGGCCAGCTCCGGGGTCTGCTCCGTGCGGCGATCGGAGAGGGCCACGCTCGCCCCCCGCTCGAGGAAGAAGCGCGCCAGTCCGCGTCCCGAGCGCCCGGCACCGACCACCACCACCTGTTTGTCGCGATAATCGTTCATGGTCAGCGCAGTTTGAGGGTCGACAGACCGATCAGGGCCAGGATGATGCTGATGATCCAGAAGCGGACGATGACTTTCGGCTCCGGCCACCCCTTGAGCTCGAAATGGTGATGAATCGGCGCCATGCGGAAGATGCGCTTGCCGTAGAGGCGGAATGAGGTGACCTGGGCGATCACCGAGAGCGCCTCCATGACGAAGATCCCGCCGACGATGACCAGGACGATCTCGTGCTTGGTGATCACCGCGATGGTGCCGATGGCCCCGCCCAGTGCCAGGCTGCCGATGTCGCCCATGAAGACCTGGGCCGGGTAGCTGTTGAACCACAGGAAGCCCAGCCCGGCGCCGACCATCGCCCCGCACAGCACCGACAGTTCGCCGGCTCCCGAGACGCCGGTGATCTGCAGCCAGCCCGGTCCTCGCGCCGTGATGGCCAGGCGCGCCTGGCGCGCGGCCGGCGGCACCGTCGCGGTACCGCGCTGCTGCCGCCACTGGAAGCTGTCCGCGCGGAACGGGAGTCGCAAGGGCTCGCCGAGGGCGGCGCCGTCGGCATCAAGGAAGGTGAGGGTCACCGCGCTCTGTCGGCCGGGCAGGTCGCGGGTGCCCAGGCGGCTGGGGTCGATGACGCGAGTGAACAGCGCCAGGTCGAGGGCGCTGCCGGCGTCGGTCAGAGTCAGGGTGGTCTCGGCAAGGCCGCCGGGGTCGATCTCGAGGCAGCAGCCCCCGGGGACGAGGCCACAGCCATCGTCGTGGATGATCTCGCCCGCCAGGCCGCCCTCGAGGGCCTGAGCCCGGCGACGCAGGCGCACCCGGCCGTCGTCGTGGAGGCTGCGGACGCGGTACAGGCCGTCGTTGCCGGCCTGGCTGCCGCGGATCGCGATCAGGTCGAACGGCCGTGGCGCCGGCGGTCCCGCGAGGCGCAGCCAGCGGAGGTCCTTCTCGTCGTCGAAGGCGAGGTCGGTGAGGGCGGTGCGGCTGGGGCGGTTGGCGCGGGCGTCACGCAGGCGCCACCCGCTGGCGTCGTCGCCGGCGCCGGCGGTGACATCGGGATTGCTGACGAGGTTGCCCGGTCGGGCGTGGTCGCTCTCCAGGACATAGGCGCCCGGGGTGACCGCGGCGGGCTGCCAGGGCGCGGGGGTGATGTCGTCGTCGACGGCGAGGGCCGCCGCGTC
>CAYQLP010000090.1:0-2810 GCA_964418505.1 uncultured Geobacteraceae bacterium
CGTCGACCAGCGACTCGCGGCAGCCGTAGAGGTTGTCGAACTTGCTCTTGGTCACCGAGTCGTTGACGTTGATGGCCGGGAACTTCAGTTCGCCGCGGGCGTGCATCTGGTAGAGGCGGTGGACGCCGGTGGTGGTCTCCTCGGTGACCCCGCGGATCGCCGCCAGGCGCGTCGAGTACCAGCTCGGGTCGCTCGCCAGTTGGCGGCGGATGGCGGCGAAGAGGACGGTTTCCTCCTCCGAGGCGGGACTGGCGAGGACGCCGGGATCCCGCTCGGCGCGGGCGCCGAGATCGAGGATCATGTTGGAGAAGCCGCCGTCGGGCCAGGCGAAGATGCGGTGGGTGTAGTCCCAGTACTCCTCGAGGGTCTCTCCCTTGACGGCGAAGACCGCCGTGCCGCCGGCGGCGATGGCCGCGGCGGCGTGGTCCTGGGTGGAGAAGATGTTGCAGGAGGCCCAGCGCACCTCGGCGCCGAGAGCGATCAGGGTTTCGATCAGCACCGCGGTCTGGATGGTCATGTGCAGGGAGCCGGTGATGCGCGCCCCGGCCAGAGGGCGGCTGGCCGCGTACTCGTCACGGATAGCCATCAGGCCGGGCATTTCGGTCTCGGCGATGAGGATTTCCTTGCGCCCCCAGCCTGCAAGTTGAAGATCGGCAATGGCATAGTCATTCTGTGGCATGATCGCTGTGCTCCTGTGGATTGTCTTGTCGCTGTGTATAACGCCGGACGATGACCCCGACAAGTAAAAACGGCGAGGCACCGCCCGGTGCCCCGCCGTATGGCTGAAGGAGCGGCCCCTACAGGCTGAGCAGCGCGTTGTAGAGCTGCCCGCTGTTGACGTCGCGCAGCTGCAAGCGCACCTGGGCGGCACTCGGGGCCTCGCCGGGGAAGAAGAGGAAGCCGCGGGTCAGGCTCCCCGGTTCGATCAGGCGGTTCTCCAGCCCCTTGTTGGCCAGGTCGCGGGCGATGGTCCGCCCGTTGTCGTCCTCGGCGCCGGCCTGGGCGCCCCCGTAGATCGCCCCGGCGGCCCCGCCGAGCGCCGCCCCCTTGCCGATCGCCTCGCCGACGTTCTGCCCGGTGAGGACGCCGATCGCCGCGCCGGCCAGGACCCCGGCCGCCGCGCCCCACATCCCCTTTTCCGCCCCGCCCTTGACGATGCTGCCGTACTCGCTGCTCGATTCGACCCGCGCGTAGGCGGTCTTGCGGTCGAGGAGGTTCCAGTAGGCACCGGTGGCGTCGATCAGGAAAGTCTGCTCGGGGACGATTTCGAAGCGCTGCGGCCCCTGGTGCTCGAAGACCAGCTGGACCGGCAGCAGCCCGGCACCGCGGATATCGAAGCCGAAGGCCGCCTTGGCCGCGGCCTTGTCGGCAAAGGCCTGGGCCGAGACCTGGGCGCCGCCGATCTGCTGGCCGCCCCCCTGCGAGGGCGGGCGGAAACCCTGCTCGCGACTCTGGTAGAAGGTGCAGGCCGCCAGGACGGCAGCCAGTCCGGTGAGAATGATCAATTTCAGCAGATTTTTCATGATCGGCTCCTTTCCGCGCCCGCATCGGGCCGCGTGACATTCTTATTCTACCACGCTTTATAGGCGGATTTTATACGGCCGGGTGCGAAACCACAGCCAGGTGAGAATCATGGCCGCCAGGCTGCCGCCGGGATGGCCGAGGAACCTTTGCAGCCACCGTCGTCCGCGCCGGAGCCCGGACAGGTCGACGCCGTCGACCGGCAGCCCCGCGGCGAAGGCGCGGCGGGCGTGGCGGCGCAGCAGCAGCTGCCAGGCGTTGTCGCGCACGAAGGCGCCGGTACGGTACCAGATGCACAGCCGTTCCCGCGCCGGCAGGGCGGCGAGCAGTTCAGCGAGGCGCAGCAAAAAGGGCGCCGGGTCGAGCGGCCCGCTGCGCCCCTGCTCGCGGTAGAGCCCGGGGAGCGTTTGCAGCGGCGTCATCCAGCCGATCATGGCGAAATTGACCAGCAGGGCGTTGAGCAGCTGGCGCTCACGGAACCCCTCGCTGTGAAAGCGCCGCGGCGAGGTGGCCAGCACGACCGGCAGGCGGCGCCAGGCGACAAGCGGGCGCAGCGCTTCGACAAAGAGGGTGTCCTCGAGGACCGGCAGATCCTCGCGAAAACCGCCCGCGCTGAGGAAGAGGGAGCGCGGCACCCACAGCCCCTGATCGCCGTGGATGGTGGCAGGGAAGCCGAGGCGGGCCTTGAGCTCGGCAAGATAGTAGCCGACGTTACGCTCCCCGACCGGCAGGTCGAAGACCAGGGTGAAGTGACCGGCCACCGTCCCGGCCTGCTCGCCGGCCAAAAGGGCGAGGCCGTCGGCGAGGGCGGTCGGCTCGACCAGGCGGCTGTCGGCGTGGAGGAAGAGCAGCCAGCCGGCCGTGGTCTGGGCGGCGCCGCGGTTGAGCTGCCGGCCGCGCCCGGGGGCCCCGCACACCACCTGTCCGGCGAGCCCGCAGCGCGCCAGGGCCGCTGCGGCGAGAGCCCGGGTATCGTCGGTCGAGCCGCCGTCGCTGACCACCACCTCGAAGGACACCCCCGACTGCGCCCCCAGGTCAGCCAGCAGCAGCGGCAGGGCGGCGGCCTCGTTGAGCGTCGGGATGATGACCGCCAACTGCGGCGCGCTCCAGTCAGGATTCACCACTTTCTCCACACATGTCCCCCGAAGAGGAACGGGCGGGCCGCTGCCGGCCCGCCCGTGAACAATCGGAAACCCCGCGGCTTAGAGCCCGGCGCGGCTGCGCAGGGAGGCGGCGCGATCGGTGCGCTCCCAGGAGAACTCGGGAAGCTCGCGGCCGAAGTGACCGTA
>CAYQLP010000091.1:0-2707 GCA_964418505.1 uncultured Geobacteraceae bacterium
GCGATCACCAACTTGCGGCAGTTGTGGAAATAAGCCTGATCCTCAAGCGCCGCCGCACCCATCCCGAACTGCTTTGCACCGAGATCAGCGATGCTCTGAGCGGCGAGATCAACAGCGACTACGCCCGGCTCTTCGCCTACTTCCAGGAGCGCCCGGAAGTGACCCTGCGCCCCCCCTATCGCCAGGCCCTGCTCGCCCACCTGCCGGCGCTGCTACGCGAAGAACCGCACCTGCGCCGCCGCCTCGGCCGGCTGCCGGCCAAGTACCGGGCGGCGATTCTAGCCGCCGAGATCGGCTCTTCGCTGGTCTACCATGGCGACCACGAGAGCGCTTACCAGGATCTGGTGCGCCTCCACCTGCACCGCTACTTCTCGGCGACGGCTGCGCCGTTCAACGGCCGGGAGTGATGCCGACCTCGGCGGTCGGCGCGCTCTCGACGGTCAGTCCACCACTCTCGGCCACCGCGGTCACGCGATAGATTGCCTCCCCTCCCCCCTCGCCGACCCGGTCGGCGAGGTACGGCTCGGCCAGCGGCTGGCGGTTGAGGGGTACCGGGGTGAAAGCAGTGTCCGGGGCGCGGCGGTAGATGTTGTAGCCGAGCAGCCGGGCGCCGGCGGGAAGTTCCCCGGGCGGGGTCCAGTCGAGGCGGATCGCCCCGTCGGCCGCCGCGGCCAGCGGGGTCCCCGGAGTGGCGGGGGCAACGACGCGGACGCGGTGAATGCCGGCAGCCCCCCCCTCGTAGCCACCGATCGTCACCGGCACCACCAGGTAGGCGTGGCCGGTCCCCGGGGCGACCAGCTGATCGCGCCAGTAGAGGCGTTTGCCAAGGCGCACCGCCGGCTCCGGACGGCGCAGGAGGATCTCGGCGACCACTTCGTCGGGATCCTGGCAGGAGGGGCAACCCTTGGCGGCATCGAAGACCAGGCGGTAGACACGGAAAGCGAAGAGATCCTCGACCGGGCTGCCGTCCTCGTTTTTGGCCGGGAGGGCCCAGGAGAGGAGGAAGTCCTCCCCCTGCTGGGCCAGCTGCAGATCGGCCGGCGCCGTCGGCAGGCTGGTCGAGGCCGGCTTGAGCGGCCCCTTGCGGCCGCAGGCGCCGACCAGGCAGCAGGCCGCCAGCAGCAGCCCCGCCGCGACCAGGCGCATCATCGTTCCCCTCCTCATGACTCCCCTCCCCCGCGCAGGCGGGCAATCTCCCGCTCCACCGCGCTGCGCGCCGTGCCGCCGGTGGCCCGGCGGGCGTTGACCGAGGCCTCCAGGGTCACGAAGTCGAAGATGTCGGCCTCGATGAGCGTCGAGAAGCTGCGGAACTCTTCCAGGCTCAGCGCCGGAATCTCCTTGCCGTTCTCCACGCAGTAGCGCACCGTTTTGCCGACCACCTCGTGGGCCTGGCGGAAGGGGAGTCCCTTGCGCACCAGGTAGTCGGCGATGTCGGTGGCGGTGGAGAAGCCGCGCCCGGCGGCCTCGCGCATGCGCGCCGCGTTGATGCTCATCTGCGCGGTCATCTCGGCAAAAACCTTGAGGCTGCCGCGCACCGTGTCGATGGTGTCGAAGAGCGGCTCCTTGTCCTCCTGCATATCCTTGTTGTAGGCCAGCGGCAGCGACTTCATCAGCGTCAGCAGGCTGACCAGGTTGCCGTAGACCCGCCCGGTCTTGCCGCGCACCAGCTCGGGGACGTCCGGGTTCTTCTTCTGCGGCATGATCGAGCTGCCGGTGCAGAAGCCGTCGGAGAGGTCGATGAAAGCGAAGTCGGCGCTCGACCACAGCACCAGTTCCTCGGCCAGCCGCGACAGGTGCATCATGAGGATGGCGGCGAAGCTGCAGAATTCGATGGCGAAGTCGCGGTCCGAGACCGAGTCGAGGCTGTTGCGGGTCACCCCGCTGAAGCCGAGCTGCTCGGCCACCCACTCGCGGTCGATCGGGAAGGTCGTCCCGGCCAGCGCCCCGGCCCCGAGGGGGAGGACGTTGAGGCGCTTGCGCAGATCGGCGAGGCGCCCGGCATCGCGGCCGAACATTTCGACGTAGGCAAGCATATGGTGGCTGAAGAGGACCGGCTGGGCAGTCTGCAGGTGGGTGTAGCCGGGCATGATCACCTCGAGGTGCGCCTCGGCCTGGGCGAGCAGGGCCTCGCGCAGGGCAGCGAGGGCGAGGAGCACGGCGTCGACCTCGTCACGCAGGTAGAGGCGCACGTCGACCGCCACCTGATCGTTGCGCGAACGGGCGGTGTGCAGCTTCCCCCCCACCGGGCCGATCTTTTCGATCAGCCGCGCCTCGATGTTCATGTGGATGTCCTCGCGGGCGATCGAGAAGCGGAACTCGCCGCCCTCGATCTCGGCGAGGATCTCCTCCAGCCCGGCGACGATCGCCGCCGCCTCCTCCGCCGCGATGATCCCCTGGCGGGCCAGCATCCGGCAGTGAGCCACGGAGCCCTGGATGTCGTAGCGATAGAGGCGCTGGTCGAACTGGATCGAGGCGGTGAACTCCTCGACGAACTTGTCGGTGGGCTGGGAGAAGCGTCCTCCCCAGAGTTTTTCAGTCATGGTTCTCCTCATCTCCGGTGGTCGGTGCGGCGGCGTCGCGCTGGCGGGCCGCCTGGAAGTCGTGGCCGGCCAGGGCCAGGTCGCCGGGGAGCTCCCCCAGGCGTTCCCAGCCGCCGGCGGCGGGGCGGTAGATGGCGTGGATCTTCAGCGGATAGCGGGTGGTGCGC
>CAYQLP010000092.1:0-2340 GCA_964418505.1 uncultured Geobacteraceae bacterium
TCGCGGGTGCGGAAGCCCTGGTCGAGGACCCTGGCCACGGCCTGGTCGATGGCGTCGGCGGCCTCGGGCATGCCGCAGGAGAACTTGAGCATCATCCCCGCGGAGAGGATCTGGGCGATCGGGTTGGCGATCCCCTGCCCGGCGATGTCCGGGGCGCTGCCGCCGGAGGGCTCGTACATGCCGAAGCTCCCCTCGGCCAGCGAGGCTGACGGCAGCATCCCCAGGGAGCCGGTGAGCATCGCTGCGGCGTCGCTGAGGATGTCGCCGAACATGTTCTCGCAGAGCATGACGTCGAACTGCTTGGGCCACTTGACCAGCTGCATGGCGGCGTTGTCGACGTACATGTGCGACAGGGCCACGTCCGGGTACTCTTTGGCGATGGTGTTGACCACCTCGCGCCACAGCACCGAGGAGGAGAGGACGTTGGCCTTGTCGATCGAGCAGACCTTCTTGTCGCGCTTGCGGGCGGCCTGGAAGGCGACGTGGGTGATGCGCTCGATTTCCGGGACGCTGTAGCGCATGGTGTCGAAGCCGACCCGGTCGCGCCCTTCCCCTTCGATCCCTTTAGGCTGGGCGAAGTAGATGCCGCCGGTCAGTTCGCGCACCACCAGGACGTTGAAGCCGCCGGCGATAACCTCCTCTTTGAGGGAGGAGGCGCCGGTCAGCGACGGGAAGATGATCGCCGGACGCAGGTTGGCATACAGGCCGAAGATCTTGCGCAGGGGCAGGAGAGCGCCGCGCTCGGGCTGCTCGTCGGGGGGGAGGCTCTCCCACTTGGGACCGCCCACCGAGCCGAAGAGGATGGCGTCGCTGGCTTTGCAGATGTCGATCGTGGTCTGCGGCAGGGCCTTGCCTTCCAGATCGATGCCGGCACCGCCGACGTTGGCGTGAGTCAGGGCAAAGGAGACGCCGTACTTCTTTTCGATGGCGGCAAGAACCTTGAGGGCCTCGGCCATGACTTCGGGACCGATGCCGTCACCGGGGAGCACCGCGATCTTGAACGTTTTGGACATGATTTTAAGCATCCTCCTGATTAGACGCGGACAGCGTGAGAATCCGCAAATTTACGAGAATATAGGGGCCTGAGGGCCGTGTGTCAATGCGCTTTTCCCGCCTTCCGGGCTGCAGCTACATGCCGAGGTAGGCGCGGCGCACCGCATCGTTGCCGAGCAGTCCGGGGCCGCTGTCTTCCAGGACCACCCGTCCGGTCTCCAGCACGTAGCCGCGATGCGCCAGCCTGAGGGCCTGGTTGGCGTTCTGCTCGACCAGGAAGACCGTGGTCCCGGCCGCGTTGATCTCCCGGATGATGGCAAAGATCTGGCGGATGACCAGAGGAGCCAGCCCCAGCGACGGTTCATCGAGAAGGAGCAGCCGCGGCCGGGCCATCAGGGCGCGGGAGATGGCCAGCATCTGCTGCTCGCCGCCGGAGAGGGTCCCGCCGGCCTGGCGGAGGCGCTCGGCGAGCACCGGGAAGAGCTGCAGGACGTGGTCGAGGTCGCTGCGGACGCCGGCCGCGTCGCGGCGCAGCTGCGCCCCCAGCCTGAGATTCTCGAGGACACTCAGCTGGGGGAAAATCCGCCGCCCCTCGGGGACCTGGACGATGCCGCGCTCGACCAGGCGGTGAGCCGGCACCCCGCGCAGCGATTCTCCCTGGAAATGGATCTCCCCGCCGCGCAGGGAGAGCAGGCCGCAGATCGCCATGAGGGTGGTGCTCTTCCCCGCCCCGTTGGCGCCGATCAGGGTGACGATTTCCCCCGCGTCGACGCGCAGGGTGACATCGCGCAGCGCTTCGATGCGCCCGTAGCCCGCCCAGACGCCGCGCAGCTCAAGCATCGTCATCCTCCTCGCCGAGGTAGGCCTTGATCACCCGCGGGTCGCTGCGCACCTCCTGTGGGGTGCCGCTGGCGATCAGCCGACCGTGCTCGAGGACATGAATGCGGTCGGAAATATTCATGACCAGCCGCATGTCGTGCTCGATGAGCAGAATCGTCAGCTGGAACTGATCACGGATGGCCGCGATCAGTTCGTCGAGCTCGCGGGTCTCCTGGGGATTCATGCCGGCGGCCGGCTCGTCAAGGAGGAGCAGGCACGGATCGCAGGCGAGCGCGCGCTTCCAGGGGCGGGGTTGCGGGGAGGCGGTCATCGCTCAGGCGTCGGCCCGCTGCGCCAGTGAGACGGTGAAGATCCCCCAGCGGTCGATCCGCTGTTCGAGCTTGCGAAATCCGGCTGCCGCCACCAGCTGGTCCATCTCGGCCTGGGAGCGCCTGCGCATCACCCAGGCCGCGCCGTCGCGGTGGCTGGTCAGGGCGCGGGCGATGAATTCCAGCTGCGGGTGCCAGG
>CAYQLP010000093.1:0-2154 GCA_964418505.1 uncultured Geobacteraceae bacterium
GCTTTGCCACGAAGGTGGCAAACGGTTGCCATCACAGCGGGGCGCGCATTCCAGTCTCGGATTCGCCTTGATAAAGGCATCGCAGTTTCAGTCTGATCTCCGCTCCCAAGCGGCCTGATCCGATCATCCGAAATCCGGCCGTTCGAGCAGTAAGCCCGTCGACCGGGTTTCGATTGATCAACGTTGTCGCGCTCAGCTGCCGCCTGCGCCCACCCTCCAGACCTTGAGCCCCAGCTTACGGGCCTTGTCGACGAGGTTGGCGTTGATCCCGTTACCGGGGCAGGCAATCACCGCTTTCGGCAGAGCCTCGAGCATGGTGTCGTTGCGCCGGAACGGGGCGGCCTTCTTGTAGCGTTCCCACTCGGGCCGGAAGGCAACATGCGGGACCTTGCGGTTGCGCGCCCAGAGCATCGCGATGTGTTCGCCGCCGGTCGGGTTGCCGCCATGAAACAGGACCATGTCGGGATATTTGGCGTGAACCCGGTCGAGCACGTCCCAGATCCGCTTGTGGTCGGTGTAGTCGGGCCCGGCCGTGAAAGCGACGCGGGTTCCGGTTGGCAGCAGTGGTTCGATCTCGGCCTTGCGCTTGGCGGCGAGGAAGTCGCGGCTGTCGATCATCGCGGCCGTCAGGGTCTTGTGGTGGACGAGTGATCCGGTGCGCGGCGTCCAGGGCTTGCGGAAGTGGCGTTCGTACTGGTCACCGGCGGCTTCGCGCATGAATTCCAGGGCATTGCGGCGTTCGATCAGCGACAGGCCTTCGCGCAGGAGGCGTTCGAGTTCGACCGAGCGGACCTCCGAACCGTCCTGTTCACCCTGGCTGCGGCGCTGGGCATCCTCGTTGTCATCAAGCTCGCGCTGCACACGGCCGCTGGCGCGGTGGAAGGTGTTGACGGTCGACCAGCACAGTTCCTCAAGGTCAGGCTCGAGGCGGGTGTCGAGCATCGTGGCGATCAGGGCGTCGAACATGTCGGCGATCGCACCGGAGGCGATCCGCTCTTCGGGCAGAGGCCTCGGGTCGGCCTCGTCCGAGAAGGGGCGGTAGCCATAGAGGCTGAGTTCTTCGAGCAAGTGCGCGGTGGGGGAAGATGCGTGTTCGGGTTCGTGATCGTCATAGTCTTGCATGGGGTGCGCTCCTGATAGCGGAGCCGGGCGTTCTCCCGGCCTTCCTTCGCGCGTCCTCTGGTGCCGGTCAGACCGGCGGCGCACCGGGAGCGAAGCGGACGGCCGCAGCGATCAGCGCAGGACGGCAAAGCCCGGGCTATTTTGCTTCGCGATGTAAAGGCGGGCCCCCGGCCCGCCGACGGAAAATAGGCCGGGCGGCGCCGTTGCTCCGCCGGACAGGCCGGCACAGACGCGCATCACAGGAAGGAAGGCCGAACGATCCGGCGGCAGATGACAGGCAGAAGCACCAACAGGAGAGCCCGATCACCCGGACCGCTTGCTTCTCTTCCCGGTCTCACGCCTTGCGCAGCAAGGCTTCGTCCCCGCTACCGAGCTGCCGGGCAAGGTTGGCCGCCATAGCCTCGCGGGAGCATTGTCGCAGGTCGTCGTTGAAGTCGCCCAAGATCGGCATGAGTGGGATCACCTCGATGCCCGACGTGGCGCAGCGGTCGACGATGGCGGCAAAAGCTGCCTCGCCGGCCGTGTCGCGATCGCGGGCGACATAGAGGCGGTTCATGCCTGCCGGGAACAGGAAGGCTGCCAGGTGCGCGGACGACGTACAGGCCGCGAGAGGCATGGCCGGCAGACATGCGCGCAGGGAAAGCATGGTCTCGATGCCTTCGCCGATGATCATGCGATCCGTTGGCACGCCGAAGCGGACGGCATGGCCGAGAATGGCCCCCATGGTCTTTCTGGGATGAGCGACGGGTGCCTTGTCCTTTCCGGACGGGTCGAGCCAGGTGCGATGCACACCGGTGGTCGCGCCCGCATTGTCGGTGACCGCAGCAATCAGGGCGGGCCAGCGCGTCGGCGTGCCCGGTGGGTCGTCACGGGACGGTCGGTAATGACAGCCGGCCAGGAACCGCAGCGCCGTGAGGTCGGCAACCGCCACAAGACCTCGGGACTGGAGGTAGGCTTGCGCGAGAGTACCAGTGATCAGACGGCTGCCCGACCAAAGCCGCAGGGCGGTGTCCCGATGGCCTGAACTGGTGC
>CAYQLP010000094.1:0-2008 GCA_964418505.1 uncultured Geobacteraceae bacterium
CTGCGGCGTTGCGCGGTGCTCACCCCCTCGCCTACCTTCCAGGTATGTCTCGGGGACTGCGCTCCGTGCGCCTGGCATCCGGATCTCCTCGCTCGTTCTCCATGGCAGAGGGTCGAACGGCTGCGGAGGCCGGCTGCCCGCGTTCGTGATTCACTTGCATTCTGCGGCGCTTGATGCTAAAAATTCCAATTTGGCGCCAGGGCGCCGCATTTCACCAGGCCTGTACCAAGCCAGGCCATCGGGAGTTTCGCCATGAAAGAAGGTCTGCACCCCAAATACGAGCCGGTCATGGTCAAGTGCCACTGCGGCAACAGCTTTGAGACCCGCTCGACCAAGAAGAACGAAATCGTCACCGAGATCTGCTCGAACTGCCACCCGTTCTTCACCGGCAAGCAGAAGCTGCTCGATACCGCCGGGCGCATCGAGCGTTTCCGCAAGAAGTACGAACAGAAGGGCTGATTCCGCTCCGGGGGCGGCCCTGCGGGGCCGTCCTTTTTTTACCGGCGCGGCAGCGCCCATTCCCCCCGCGTCCCGTCCCGCCCGGTGGAAGGCGCGGTCCGGTTCGCCCGCGAAGCGCCATGCGTGTCCAACTCCTCAGCCATTCTCCCTTTCCCGAGCAGGTCGTCGCCGCCGCGGCACGCCTCTGCTATTCTGATGCCGGCATTGCCCAGCTCCTCGAGCAGGCGCCTGAACAGGCCCCCCGGCTGCTGCGCAAGAT
This sequence comes from uncultured Geobacteraceae bacterium, assembly GCA_964418505.1. Taxonomy (GTDB): domain Bacteria; phylum Desulfobacterota; class Desulfuromonadia; order Desulfuromonadales; family BM103; genus VAUL01. The sequence continues at coordinate 719 of CAYQLP010000094.1, forward strand.
CCTCGACCTCGGCCACCTCTCGGTCCTCGAGCATGCCAGCTTTACCTTCGGCATCGAGGGGATCAGCCGGGCCTGCTCCCACCAGTTGGTTCGCCACCGCATCGCCTCCTACTCCCAGCAGAGTCAGCGCTACGTCGCCCATGACGCCCCCTTCGAGGCGGTGGTGCCGGGGAGTTTTGCCGCCCGCCCGGCTCTGGCGGAGCGCGTTGCGGCGCACCTGGCGGCGACCCATGAGCTCTATCGCGATCTGCTCGCCGCCGGGGTGCCGGCGGAGGACGCCCGCTTCGTGCTGCCTAACGCCGCGGCAACCAAGCTGGTCATGACCATGAATGCCCGCGAGTTGCACCACTTCTTTACCCTGCGCTGCTGCCGGCGGGCCCAGTGGGAGATCCGCGACCTGGCCCGCGAGATGCTGCGCCTGGTACGCACCGCCGCCCCGCTGCTCTTCGCCGACGCCGGTCCCGGATGTCTGCGCGGCCCCTGTCCGGAGGGGACCATGACCTGCGGCGAAGCGGCTGACGTCATCGAAGAATACCGGGAATTGTAGATCCATCATGCCGATGCTGCACAAACTCGAAGAAGTCGCCGACCGCTTCCGCGAGGTCGAGGGGCTGCTCGCCGACCCCAAGACCCTGGCCGATCAGGGGCGCTTCCGCGCACTCTCCCGCGAGCACGCCGAGCTCAACGAACTGGTCCGTGTTTATGAGCGACTGTGCAAGGCCCGCGGGGATGCCGAGGGGAGCCGCGAGCTGCTCAAAGACGGCGACCTCGAGGTCCGTGAGATGGCGCGTGCCGAGCTCGAGGAGTTGGAGGAGGAGCAGGCCGCCCTCGAGCAGCAGCTCAAGTTCATGCTCCTGCCCAAAGATCCCAACGATGACCGCAACGTCATCCTCGAAGTCCGCGCCGGCACCGGCGGCAACGAGGCGGCGCTCTTCGCCGGGGACCTCTTCCGCATGTACAGCCGCTACGCCGAGCGCCAGGGCTGGCGGGTCGAGCTGCTCTCCGCCGCCGAGGCCGAGATCGGCGGCTTCAAGGAGGTCATCGCCCTGATCAGCGGCCAGGGGGCCTACTCGCGCTTTAAGTACGAGAGCGGCACCCATCGCGTCCAGCGCGTGCCGGAGACCGAGTCCCAGGGACGCATCCACACTTCGGCCTGCACCGTGGCGGTCCTCCCCGAAGCCGAGGACGTCGAGCTGCAGATCGACCCCACCGAGCTGCGCATCGACGTCTACCGGGCCTCGGGGGCCGGCGGCCAGCACGTCAACAAGACGGAATCGGCCATCCGCATCA
>CAYQLP010000095.1:0-1980 GCA_964418505.1 uncultured Geobacteraceae bacterium
CTTTCGTGAGCCTGGCGTATGGTGATAGCCGGCAGGTTCAGAAGAGAAGCCTCCTCCGTAATCGTCCCACTATCGGAAATGACGCAGAAGGCGTTCATCTGGAGCTTGATATAGTCCGCAAAAGCGAAAGGCTTCATGAACTCAACGAGCGGATTTTTGTTGGAATAGCCCAGGCTTTCGAGTCTATTTCTGGTTCTTGGATGGGTGGAGATGATGACCTTTCGGGCATACTTTGCCGTAATGGCATCCAGGGATGAAAGCAGGTTGGCAAAGTTCTCCTCGCTGTCGACGTTTTCTTCCCTGTGGGCGCTCAGGATGAAATATTGGCCCTTCTTCAACCCCTCCTTCTGCAGAACATCCGACTGTTCTATCTTCTCCTGGTTGAAATGAAGCACCTCTTTCATGGGTGAACCGATTTTGATCACCGTTTCCGGGGCGATCCCCTCCCGTAACAGGTAGCGGCGCGCATGTTCGGAAAGGGTAAGGTTGATATCGCTCAGATGGTCGATGACCCTGCGGTTAATTTCCTCCGGGACCCTTTCATCGAAACAGCGGTTGCCCGCCTCCATATGGAAAACCGGTATCTTACGGCGTTTGGCCGAAATGACCGCCAGGCAGCTGTTGGTATCGCCGTATATGAGGAAGGCATCGGGCTTCACCTGTTCCAGGATTCGGTCTGATCCCACGATGACGTTACCTATGGTTTCCGCCGTATTTCCTCCGGCCACGGCAAGGAAGTGGTCGGGCTTGCGTATGCCCATTCCTTCGAAGAAAATTTCGTTGAGTTCGTAATCAAAATTTTGTCCGGTATGGACCAGGACATGGTCGGTGTGTTGATCGAGTTCGGCAATGACCCTGCTCAGCTTGATAATCTCGGGCCTGGTGCCGACCAGGGTCAGTACCCTTATCTTTTTTGCCATGATGCCAGCTCTTCCTTGATGTAATCGGTTTCCAGCAGCTTTTGCTCGATCTCGTCGATGCTCATGCGTCGTGTGTTGTGCGAGTTATAGTCCTCGGATATGGAGGTTGTCACATCCCCTATCTCAAAGTATTTGCCGTAGTTAAGGTCTCTGCCGTCGGCCGGGATGCAGTAGAATTCGCCAAGGTCCCTGGCTCTGACCATTTCTTCCCGGGTGCAGAGGTTTTCGTACAGCTTCTCGCCATGACGTGTGCCGATTACCACTATCTCATTGTCGGCATTGAAGATCCGCTTTATGGCGATGGCAAGGTCGTTGATGGTGGTTGCCGGTGCCTTGTGAACGAAAAGATCCCCCTGGTTACCGTTTTTGAAGGCGTAGAGCACCAGTTCAACCGCCTCCTCCAAGGACATCATAAACCGGGTCATGCTGGGGTCGGTAACCGTGATGGGCTTTCCTTCCCGTATCTGTTCGACAAAGCGTGGTATCACCGAGCCCCTGGAAGCCATGACGTTGCCGTACCGGGTAAGACAAACCGTGGTGCTCCCCCCATTAAGGTTTCTTGAGGCCGCTACCGCCACCTTTTCCATCAACGCCTTGGTCATTCCCATAGCGTTGATAGGGTAGGCGGCCTTGTCCGTGCTAAGGCAGATGATCCTCTTAACCTTGTTGGCTATGCCGGCGCGAATAACGTTATTGGTGCCGAGGACATTGGTCTGGGTGGCTTCAATGGGGAAAAATTCGCAGGACGGTACCTGCTTGAGTGCCGCAGCATGGAACACATAATCCACCCCCACCATCGCGGACTCGATGCTTTTCGAATTGCGCACGTCCCCCAAGTAAAAAGTCAGCTTCGGATCCTTATACTGCAGCCGCATGTCATCCTGCTTCTTTTCATCGCGGCTGAAGATCCTGATTTCACGAATTCCGGTTGCCAGAAACCTTTTGATTACAGCATTTCCGAAAGACCCGGTACCCCCGGTAATCATCAATACCTTGCCTGAGAACATGAATGCTTCCTATCTGGGTGTATTTGTATAGTTTATGGGAAGGCTACTTTGAC
>CAYQLP010000096.1:0-1575 GCA_964418505.1 uncultured Geobacteraceae bacterium
ATCGTGAGCTGCTGGCCGGGACGGATGATGGTGCGGTCGGAGAGGTCGCCGACGAGCACCGCGGTGTCGTCCACCTCGTAGTTCGTAGCCAACTTCCAGGCGCCGTGCAGCAGGCGCGCCTCGGTGTGCGTGAAGTCGAGTGTGAAGACGTTGTCAAGGTGCTTACGCGTCTCGCTGTAGTCCTTGCGCGCGAAGGAGATGCGCGCCAGGAAGTAGTGTGCTTGGGCCTGCACCTCGACGTCGGGCTGCGAGAGCCAGTACTCGATGATCGCCTCGGCGGCCGTGGCGTTGCCGATCTCGATCAGCAGGTCCACGTCGCGGAACATGGCGCGGCGCGCGGCGAGCGTCTTGCGGTAGGCGGTGTTGTTGCGCAGCGTCTGGTACTCGAGGCGCGCGGCCTCGAAGTTGCGCTGATCGCGGAAGCACTCGGCGCGCGCCAGAAGCATCGAAGCCGCCAGCTCGGGCGTCAACGAAGACTCGCGCGTCAGCAGCTGGTCGGCGATTGCGCGCGCCTTCAGCAGCATGGCGTCCTTGGGGCCGCGCGCGCGGCGCAGCTGCTCGACGCCCCAGATCACGAAGTCGGGCGGCAGCTTGAGCGCCTCGCGCTCGAAGGGCACCAGCGCGTTGCGCAGCAGCGCCCAGGCGCGCTCGGGGTTGTTGCGCTCGAGCTCGTCGGCCGCCACGAAGAGCGGATAGGTCGGATGGTTCTCGGGCACGGGATAGATGCCGGGCATGTGTGTCGCGGCCTCGGCACGCATGCGCGTCAGCCCGGCCGCGAAGGCCCCGCCAGCGCCGGTGACGGAGCTCGCAACGACGTGCAACGGCTCCCAGATCTCCGCCGTCTTGGCCGCCTCGAGGCTCTGCAGCAGCGCGCCGCCGTCGCCGGTATGCGTCGCGCCCAGCAGGCGTGCCAGGCGCGCCATCTCGGCGCGCGCCGGAACCGCGAGCGCCGCCATGAAGGCCTCGCCGACCATCGGATGGATGCGCCAGGGCTCGGTGGGCCAGGGCAGGCCGTCGGACAGGCGCAGCGCCAGCTCGCGGCCGCAGGCCTGCGCTGCCCCGAGCACGTCCTTGTCCTGCTTCTGGCGCCCGGCCAGCGCGGCGCGGATCTCCAGGAAGCGCCCGCCCTGGACCGGCGCGAGCGACAGGCTGCGCTGCGGCGGCACGGCCTTCAACGCCGGCAGCAGCTCGTCGCGCAGCAGTGCGCCAAACTGCAGCTTGGTGGGCGAGGCGCCCTCGGCCTCGGCCGCCACCAGCGCACCGCAGCCGGGAAGGTCGGCGTTCAGCAGCGCCATCAGCTCGTTGACGCGCGAGACCGGATCGAGCTTGCGCGTCGCCTCCAGCCAGCGCCCGAGGGTGGCCTCGGACTTGCCGGCGCGCGCGTGCAACGCCAGCAGGTGCAGCCGCGTGCTGGCCGTGCCGGCGCGCTGGTCTATGAGCGTTGCCGCCAGGGCGTCGAACGGAATCTGCGCCTGGAAGGCGTTGGTCGGCGCCAAAATCTGCCAGGCCGTCAGCAGGCGCGCGAGCGACGGCGCCGAGAGACGTCGGAAGTCAACCGCCTTGTGCAGCGCCGCC